>NZ_WWFG01000002.1:0-325250 GCF_026127265.1 Nostoc sp. KVJ3 | reverse complement strand
ATTCTCCTTCTGGTAACACTGTCGATTTCATAGTTTCTTGCCAAGGCGGAAAAGTTATTTTTGAGATTAAAGACAGAGGTATTGGCATTACGGATGCCGATCAACAGAGATTGTTTGAACCATTTTATCGAGGTACAAATGTCGATAACTTACCAGGTAATGGCTTGGGATTAGCCATTGTGAAAAACCTTGTGGATATCCACGGTGGTGAAATTACAGTCAAAAGTCAAGTTGGTGTAGGGACTGAGTTTGTCTTGGCTCTGCCCACCGCAAGTATCCCACTCCCCTGACAAAACTAGCAACCCAAAAGCACCTACAACAGAGAAAGAGAGGAAAATATGATCAAAGTATTAGTCATCGAAGATGAGCAATTAACCAGAGAAATCTTGATAGATTGTTTGGAAACAGAAGGATTTCAAATAATCAGTGCTAAGAATGGTCGAATTGGTGTCCAAAAGGCACATGAACATCTGCCCGATTTAGCAATCTGCGACGTGATGATGCCAGAACTAGATGGTTATGGAGTTCTGAAGACACTACACCAAAATCCTACCACTGCCATTATTCCTTTTATTTTCTTGACTGGGAAAAGTACCCAAGCAGAGGTTAGGCAAGGTATGGCACTGGGGGCGAATGACTATCTGATCAAGCCTTTTACTCCAGAAGAATTACTAGGAGCGATCGCAGCCCAACTGAAAAAACAGGCAATTCTCAAGCAATGGTTTGCCTTAGAATCCCAGCGAGTTTTGGAGTTGTCAGCCGATGAAATAGATGAATTCACAAATTTTTCTTCGCTTTTTGCTTCTTGTCCTCAGCTAAAAAAGATATTTAACTTTATTGAAACTCATTATCACGAGTCAATTAGCTCGCGTGATGTAGCAAAATATCTGGGTTTCTCTTCCGCATATTTGACTGGGTTAGTCCGAAATCAAACCGGAGAAACCCTAAATCGCTGGATTGTTAGGCGGCGAGTAACAGCCGCACGCACTTTGCTGTTGAAAACCGATCAGTCAATACAACAGATTGCTATGGCATTAGGCTATCGCAGTATCAATCATTTCTTTCGTCAGTTTCGGCAATATTATGGAACTACTCCCCAGGCTTGGCGTAAAGTAAATCGCAGAGGATATGTCTGGGAGTCAAACTAAGTTACATAAACTCCAGTTACAAAATGCCCCATCATCCGCGCGATCGCACTGTCATCAAATAAGTCAGTGTTATAATTCCACGTACCTTTGAGTGAACTTGAACCCTCAAGAATGGATCAGGTTAAATCAAAGGCGGCTCCTTTAGACCCTGCAATCATTGATTCCAAAATCAAACCATCGATATCCATCTAGTGGGAGCGATCGCAGACTAAGGCTACCTGATAGAGTGGCGAAAAACTGGGGTTGCGGACAGGTTGCAGCTGCTTACAGTCTTAGCTAAAAATAAAGTTAAATTGGCGGTAATTTCTGATAACTATTCCTGTCAGAAATTCACTTATACGATAATATGTTTTATTTAGATTTGCGGGGGAGTTTACTTTTAAATAGACGGAGTTTGTTTACGTAGAGGTGTACTTTTTACTTTATTTTGTGGATTATTTCACATTGTTCAACAAAATACAATACCAATTTAAGACAGTTAAGACAGTTAAGACAGTTAAGAGATATCCGCTTGTTCAGAACGTGGGATTGAAGTAAGGACACCTTGTGTCTCCCGCTCCGCATCTCGACACAATTTTTTTCTACGAGTGGCAATAACTCACAACTAAAGTTTTTATTAATACTTCTTTCCTTCTGCCTTCTGCTTTTCTTTGTAAATTGCGGTAAAAACAAAAAATCAAAATGTAAATTGGTACATACTGCGTTATAGAATATAAAACATGACGCAAAAATCATCTGCCGAAAACTTATTATCTGTACTGCTGTCAACTATCGACATCAAGAAGATTGCAGCAGATGAATCAATGCGTCAGATAGTAGAAATATTTAGCTAAATAATGCCTTCAAAAATATGTTTTCCGAGTCGTGAGAAAAAGCCTATCATTGTCCAAAAAGCCCAACAATTACATTAGGTCGATTTGCTACTTTATTTATGGCTGCAATGCTTATTTAGTAAGAAATTGAGCCTTATACCAATTTTTTATGAAGCTGCATAAAATTCGATCCCCCCTAGCCCACGCCAGTCGCTCCACTTGGGGAGACACCCCAAGACCGCGCTAGCCCCCCTTACTAAGGGGGGAACCGGAAAAACATCTATCAAAGTCCCCCTTTTTAAGGGGAGCCACTGCGTTGGGCGGGTTTCCCGACTTAAAGCACGTGGCGTGGATTTAGGGGGATAAAGATATGTGCAACTTCACATTAAATTGGTATTAACACTACCTGAGTTCGATATAAAAAATTAGCTTGAAAATCTTGTCTGATAAGCTTTCAGACCAAATGATATAGGCGCTTTCTTACGGCAATTATTGAGAATTAAAGGTATTTGTTGAGAATAGAATGTTTATTATCATTATAGAAGCCTTGTTGAGAACAAAGACCGAATGTGTTTTTCAGCGAAAAGCTTTATCTCTAAGGCTTTTGGGCATTTTCGTACGTCGAACTCAGGTTAACACTACTTCCATATAACTAGCTTAGTTATTACGTAAAATCTTAGTTTAATTTCAGAATATGCCAACCCAAGTTGTTCAAGCTCAACCTTCAACAAATGCTTTTTTCGGTTTTATTCAATTCTGGAAAGACGTAAAGGCGGTTGCCCAACCTTACTGGTATCCAAACGAACCAGGAGACAGAGCATTCTCAGACGTGATTCGCTCATGGGGAATGCTCATTCTCCTGATATTATTAATAATTGCACTTGTCGGTGCAAATGTTTTTAATAGCTTTATTAATCGCTATTTGCTCGATATCATCATTGAAGAGAAGGATCTTTCTAAGTTTTCTGATGCTTTACTGGTTTATGGTTCAGTTCTGGTATTGGTAACTCTCTTAGTAGGATTCTCCAAACTAGTGAGAAAAAAAATTGCTCTAGATTGGTATCAATGGCTGAATAATAAGATTTTCTCAAAATATTTAAACAGTCGAGCTTATTACAAAATCAACTTTAAATCTAATATTGATAATCCAGATCAACGTTTATCACAAGAAATCGAACCCATTGCAAGCAATGCTTTAAGTTTTTCAGCTACTCTCCTGGAAAAAATACTGGAGATGACAGCTTTTTTATTAGTTCTTTGGTCAATCTCTCAGTCTGTTGCACTGATTTTAGTTACTTATACGGTCATAGGCAATTTGATTGCTGTCTATTTGACCCAAGAATTAAATAAAATTAATCGAGAAGAACTCGAAGCGAAAGCTGACTACACCTATTGCCTGTCTCATTTTCGTACTCATGCTGAATCAATAGCTTTCTTTCGAGGAGAGAAACAAGAATCAAATATTATTGGCCGCCGATTTAATAATTTGATAAAAAATGCTAAACGCAAAATTGATTGGGAGAGGAACAATGAGATTTTTAATAGAGGTTATAAATCTGTAATTCAAATATTTCCGTATATAGTATTTGGACCTTTAGAGATTAAAGGTGAAATTGAATTTGGAGAAATTAGCCAAGCGTCTATATGTTGCTATTTTTTTGCTAATGCTTTGGGTGATTTAATCAATGAATTTGGGAATTCTGGAAGATTTTCTAGCTATGTTGAACGGTTATCTGAATTTTCAGATGCGTTAGAAGAAGTAACTAAACAACCAGAGAAAGTCAGTAGCATTAAAACGATAGAAGAAAATCATCTCGCTTTTGAGAATGTCACTTTACAAACGCCTAACTATGAACAGGTAATCGTTGAAAATTTATCACTTGATGTTCGACCAGGAGAAGGTTTATTGATTGTTGGGCCTAGTGGTCGAGGTAAAAGTTCTCTGCTAAGAGCGATCGCTGGTTTGTGGAATGCGGGAACAGGCCGTCTAGTGCGACCTCCCCTAGAAGAAGTCTTATTTTTACCCCAACGTCCTTACATCATCTTGGGAACTTTGCGTGAACAGTTACTTTATCCTAATACTAATCGTCAGATGACCGATGCGGAACTCAAAGAAGTATTACAACAAGTTAACCTGCAAAACTTGCTACATCGAGTTGATGACTTCGATACAGAAGTTCCTTGGGAAAATATACTCTCATTGGGAGAACAACAACGCCTAGCTTTCGCACGACTATTAGTTACTCGTCCTAGCTTTACTATATTAGATGAAGCGACCAGTGCTTTGGATTTGAAGAATGAAGGAAGTTTATATCAGCAGTTACAAGAGACGAAAACAACATTCATTAGTGTTGGGCACAGGGAAAGTCTATTTGATTATCATCAATGGGTTTTGGAACTTTCGCAAGATTCAAGTTGGCAACTTGTGACTGTGCAAGATTATCGAAATCAAAAAGCAATCGCCCATAATCCTCCTAAAATTGCTCATATCATAATAGATGATTTTCCTAATAATGAGTCCCAAAGTCAATTAGAAATATTAACAGAAAAAGCTACAATTGAAGGGCTTTCTCATAAAGAAATGACTGAATTAAGTTGCTATTCCATTAAAACTATTAGAAGTAAGGCAAGCAAAGGGGAGTCTATCAGTACTAGGAACGGCTTTACCTATCACTATGATAAAGACCCTAAAGTGTTGAAATGGGTTATGGCGTAGCGTGTCTAAGAGTTGCTATCGCTTTGTTCATAGTCGGTAACAGTCAAATTATTTGATTGCCGCAGCCGACGTTTACGAAAATTTGACAACTAAAAGTTAAGCATTTGAGGCTTATTCAACTAAATTATCTACGTCAGAGGAGCAATTATTAATACAATAAAATCTTTTAGTTAAATAGGTATCGCTTTACCGTTTTTGGCAATTTAGAACGGTAGGGGCAGAAGCTTGACGCTGGGTATACTTAACTTCCCATCCAGGTAAATTCCACCAGACAACACGTTTTTCTGGTTGTAACCAAAAGTCTAGTTGTTTGATTAAGCCATTCTCAAAAACTAGTTTCGGGAAGGTAGGATAGTCACGATCATCACTCTCGCTATAGTTACGTCCAAGATAGTTAAAACAAGCCTTTAATCCCTGAGTAACTCCCAACTCTTCAACTCCAATGCCTTTTAAGGTCGAATTATCGTAGCTGAAGCTGCCATTGAAGGATTTGCCTGCTAACGAGCCTTTAGTCACATTAATTGTAAAGTCATAGCTAACAGTAGAGTTTTGAGCAAGACTTGTTCCAATTACGCCAGTGCTAAAAGCAGCAGTTGCGATCCCAATTGCAAATTTAGGCAATAGTTTGAGCATAGTAATCTTGATGGTAAACTTTAGTGCTTTCGGATAATTTGTGCGTAGACGTGCAACGGCTTGTCGATAGACATCGCCCGTTGGAGAGATCGTGATTACCTAACTCATGCTTGGCAATGATAAAAAGCATATCACCTACTTTGATTTTGCATAGTGGTGCATCAGCAAAGTGTGGGAAGCTAATCAAGTCGTGCCAACTCCAGGGGGCAATCGCTAATCCTGGTCTTTCTGGTGCTGTATTGCCCTAGCGACTATGAACCCAAATCCAGAAGATGCCGTGAAAAGTCAGATTAAATGTGAGGCGATTCTTGCAGAACAAGAACTCAAGGCTAATGGAAGGATAAGAGTCATAGTTCAAGATAATGGCTCTATACATAAATCTCTTGAAGTACGAGAATATTGGACTAAGTGGGAAAGTCTTGGTTTATATATTTTCTCAAAACAGTGTATTTAAGTGTATTTAATAGTAAGATTGTCAGCAACTAAAACTTGCTGATAATTTATGATTTTCCGTGGATTGAGTCGAAAAGCAAGGCTACTATTTACAATGTTTTTACTCCTAGTGTTTATGGCCGTAATTGCGGTGTGGCAACTTGGGTTAATAAAACCCCAGTTACTACAACAAGAAAGTAATTACGCGATCCATATTCGACAAAATTTTAATCAATCTAGTTTTTATCCCTTTGCAAAAATTCCATCTGCAAACCTTTATAAACCTATTGGCGACTGGGTAGGAAGATTAATTTTACCAACAAAACAGCAATTACAAGATGGTTTAGATTGGGTATGGATGGAAGTACAATATGCACCACCTACAGCACCAAGTTTAGTAGGTAAAATTGTGCGTTTGGAGTGGAAAAAGAAGAAAGATTTGCTCGCTTTTAATCGAGCAGTAATGCGAGATGTTAATTTTACTTCTGAAGTGATTAAAAGTCAAAAACAAGGAAACATTCATCCTTTTCGACTAAATGGAGTTCGCCAGGTAGGGATTTTACGCTCTTTGGCTGGTGCAAATCCTGATGATGAAACAATTGTTACTTTAGATTCAAGTACAATCATTGATGGAAATAAAGAAAAATCTATTTTGCAAATTGAACGCGAACCTGTTTTGGCAACTGGTAGGTTTTATGGGTTGGTAAAAATAATTAAACCGATTAAGGCTAGCGATAAAACTATTTTATTTCCAGGAGCAAAGCAGTATAACGATTATTTTTTAGTCCAGCATTATAATGCTAATTCAAATAAGTTTGATAGTCCTAAAGAAACTATTCGTATTCCCCAACAAATAATAGATAAGCGAAATTTTGCTCCTTCAAGTTCGCAGCAAATCGAACAATCACCTGCGGGTGAGGATGGGTGGTATATTTATGGCTCCCCCGATGCAAAGGGCGTATTTACGGTAGTAGCACTTGCACCTCATTCTCTGTTTCAAATTAAACCCCGACAAATTATTACTGGTGAGGAATTAGGGCTAAATTACATCCAGGAGGTAAATTGGCAAAATACCGAAAAAAATAAAGGTAAATTTAATACTGTATTATTAAAACCTGTAGAAACACAAAATTCACCTAATCAATCTATATCAAAATGGCAAGAAGGCAATAAAGCGATTGTATTACACCTATTTGGTGGAATTGGTGGACGCAAAGCTGAACCAGTTGGAGTACCTTATACTATCACGGGACATTTTGCTTTTGGAGTTGCAGAAGTTGTCCGCGACGAGTTTACTAAAGAATTACGTTTCGAGACTAAATACCACCAAATTTATGCCCATAATCCTGATGGAATTATTGCCGGAACGCATACATGGGCTGATTATATGGGTAACTTACAACGTGGTTGGCTAGCAACACGTCCAGTATCAGATATTCTCATCAAATTCGACCCTGTAACGCAGGATTATGATTTTGATGGTGTTAAATTTTCGCCCTTAGAACAATTCCAGCAACAATTACAGGTAACAATGGCACGTTATCGAGTCGGTGATGGAACTGGTGGCGCAATGGTATCACCTGCTACCTCATGCGTCCAAGACGCAAGCCAAGCGCTTTATGCTGCGATACTGGCAATTAAAAACCAAGTTGCTACAACTCCTCAAATTCAAACTTGGGTACGCGCAAACCCCAATCACCCGCAAGCATTACGCTTTCAGCAGCTAGTTGAATTAAGTCAATCTTTGGAACAACAATTAGCACCCTTGGGTATAGTTCGTGCTGATTGGAACAGTCAAGCAGGTATACTCGCAGGTACGGGCATAGGAAAAACAACGAAACCATTTCAAGCCCGTAGTATTTGGGCTGGTTTGACAACATGGCGAACAATAATGCCTAGACTTGCACACGATGACCTCGCCGCAATATTTTTAAAGCATGGTGCAATTATGCAAGTATTGCGAACTAATCAAGTAGGTGGTTGGCAAGCTAATATTACACCCATTGCACCAACATTACTTTTGGGACAAATTAAGATTCCCTTTACCAATATTGCACCGCTTTCAATTCTTTTAAATCGCACTTTAGCGTCCTTAGCAGTTCCGACACTAAAAGATTGGTTAGTTATTTTTGTAATGTTGATAATTTATAGTATTATTGCTCTACCTTATGGTTGGAGATTTGGGTTTTTACAGATACAAGTTTGGTCTGCAAGTTGGATTGATAAATGCTTGTTAATATTGCGTTGTTTATTTTTACCTGCAATTGTTGAAGAACTCTTTTTTCACGTTTTTTTGCTTCCTCATCCTAGTGATATAACCAATTGGCTCCAATGGGCTTTGTCGGCAATAGTGAGTTTATTATTATTTATCTTGTATCATCCGTTGAGTGCTAAAACATTTTTTAAGGCTGGAGTTCCCACATTTTATAATCATGCTTTTCTTATTTTAGCTGCATTTTTGGGAATTATATGCACTATTGCATATACATTAACAGGATCTCTGTTTGTGATAGTTTTAATTCACTGGGTTGTAGTAGTAGTTTGGTTAATTGTCTTTGGAGGAATCAGAAAATTAAATAATAATCGAAAAAATTAGAACACTAATACAAATGCTGTGTGAAGATGTGCTAACCATATTTGAGTATAAGAAAGAAAAACTAACTGCAAAGGACGCGTAGACACGCAATACTGCGTAGGTTTTGGAATTTCTTGGTTGAGGCAAGCTGTTCTTGAGCAGAGGGAGAAATGGCGGCAGGGGAAGAGTTTCGCCTCCCCTGCTTCCCCTGCCTCCCCTGCCCTCCCCTGCTTATCCGAGCAGTATTGCCTGCTAAGGCACAATCAGCACTGGGCAAGGGGAAAGGTTAATAACGCGAGTTGTCACACTATCATCCGCTCCCTCTTCAGTCAAACCTAGCCCCCGACAGCCCATGATAATTAAATCAGCCCCGATTTCATCAGCGACATCGCAGATAGTAAAAGCTGGTTTACCTTGCCTTTCCAGGATTTCAGATTGAATTCCTTGCCCAGAAAATAAAGATTGGGCACTTTCTAGCAATTTGGCAACTACCTCTGGTGACACCATCGGATCGGCGTTAGGTGCGTCTTTTGGTGCTTCTTCCACCACAGACAGCAGCACCAAGCGACTGCTGTACTTTTTGACGATGTTGGTAACAACGTCAGCAGCTTCTCGCGTTTCCCGGCTTTGATCGATCGGAAATAGTACTGTCTTAAATATCTCTGTCACTTGGGTACCCCTGACTCCGGTAAAATCTTGATGGTTCTACTTTCAAAACAATAACAAAAAGGCAATCAGGAGAGTTTGGTGTGTCCAAAAAAAGTTTAGCAAGTTTATCTTCAGCTGATATATCTGGGAAACGTGCCTTAGTACGGGTTGACTTTAATGTGCCTGTGGACGATCGAGGCAACATTACCGACGATACTCGGATTCGTGCTGCTCTACCAACCATCCAAGATTTGACGCAGAAGGGTGCTAAAGTCATTCTCGCAAGTCATTTTGGTCGTCCCAAAGGTGTGGATGACAAATTACGCCTAACTCCCGTTGCCAAGCGTCTCTCTGAGTTACTGGGGCAAGAAGTCATTAAAACTGATGACTCTATTGGCGATGAAGTTGCGGCTAAAGTCGGCGCGTTGCAAAATGGCCAAGTGCTTTTACTAGAAAATGTCCGTTTTTACCCAGAAGAAGAGAAAAACGACCCAGAATTTGCCAAAAAATTGGCAGCTAATGCTGATTTCTATGTAAATGATGCCTTTGGGACTGCCCACCGTGCCCACGCTTCTACTGAAGGTGTGACTAAATTCCTCAGTCCTTCTGTGGCTGGATATTTGGTTGAGAAGGAATTGCAATATCTGCAAAACGCTATTGAAAATCCCCAGCGTCCTTTGGCGGCAATTATTGGTGGTTCCAAGGTTTCCAGCAAAATTGGCGTAATTGAAACACTGCTGGAGAAGTGCGACAAGCTGATTATTGGCGGTGGGATGATTTTCACCTTCTACAAAGCCCGTGGTTTGAGTGTCGGTAAGTCGTTGGTGGAAGAAGATAAGCTGGAACTAGCGAAGTCTTTGGAAGCCAAGGCTAAAGAACGAGGCGTTGCTTTATTGCTGCCCACGGATGTGGTAGTGGCAGATAACTTTGCTCCTGATGCCAATTCTCAAACCGTTAGCATTGAGAATATCCCCGATGGTTGGATGGGTTTGGATATTGGGCCAGACTCGGTGAAACTTTTCCAAGAAGCCCTTGCAGATACCAAAACGGTAATTTGGAATGGGCCTATGGGTGTGTTTGAGTTTGATAAGTTTGCCGCAGGTACGGAAGCGATCGCTCATACTCTAGCAGAAATCGGCAAAACTGGCACAACCACCATCATTGGCGGCGGTGACTCAGTAGCGGCTGTGGAAAAGGTTGGTTTAGCAGACCAAATGAGCCACATCTCCACCGGCGGCGGCGCTAGCTTGGAGTTACTTGAGGGCAAAGTATTGCCTGGAATTGCAGCTTTAGATGATGCTTAATCGCCATCTTTAGAATTATGTAGAGACGCGTTAACCAAGCGACACGAAGTCCAATTTCGCGTCTCTACAGGTCTAAAATCAGAAACCTAAGTAAGTCGGTACAAATAAACCTAACCAGATAACAGAATTTAAAAAACACAAGACCTTTACGTTCGCGTAGCGTACCGGAGGCTCTATTACGAATTATTTAAAACCGTGTTTGATACTCCACTACTGCACGACTGTCATCGCTTAAATTCGTGGAAGCACGTACGCGGAATTTATCGTTTATGCGGTAATTAACACCCCATTGGAAGGGGTCATTAGTTGTTAAAATTTTAATACTAGAAAAGGAGATTTTGGAAGAAATATCAATTCCAGCCTCTGCTGCCAATTCCAAGGTTGAATTGCTCCTTCCCGCTTCGGGATTATCAGAAATAACGGTAGGAAATATCCGCAATTCACTTAAGCCAAAGGTACTCCCAATCTGGTTAAAAGCTGACTGAAAATTGTTGAACACAGCTGAACCGGCGATGTTAATCAGACCCAAAGTACTGTCACCACGTCCTTGGGTGTCTACAAATCCACCTCCTAAAAGAGCAACAATTTCAGTTTGACTACGTGATGGACTGCTTGTTAATTCTAGATTTTCATTTAGTTTACTGGCAAGACCGTTAATAGTAGCTTCAACTCGAACACTTTCTAAAGCTGATAAACCTGTAGAATTGGTTCTACTAAAGTCATTACTTTGAGTAACATCCAGTACCTTGGCAAATAGCCGAATATCTAAGTTGGGGTCGCGGGGTTGAGAGGGACTAAACGTTGCAGTGTGTTTATAGCCAGAAGCAAGGTTAAATTGAGTAGTAAATAAATTCACGCCACCTTTTTCTAAGCGGATAGTGCCATCGGGTATAGGCTGATTGATTAAGCCATTAACTATGAGATTACCAGTGGCGAGGAAGTTTAGAATTGGGGGACGGGTAATTTGAACATTTTTACCGAGTTCCAAATCTAGATTATTAAATCTAGCAGTGCCTGATGGTAAAGCTTGAACCAATGCATTTTCCTTGCCATTCCCAATGTCAGATTTACTCTGCTTATTTTCTTTGGTGGGTGATACTCCAAGACTATTATTTCCCGATGAAGTTGTGCCAGTAGATTCTGCCAGTAATACCTGACCATCAAATAAACTTACTTTACCGCCAATTACTGGATTAAGAGCAGAACCAGTGATTTGCAAATTGCCGCTAGCACCACCTTGGTACAGTCCCTTGAGATTCAATGTTAGCTGATCGAGATTAACAGTCAGGGGATTGTTGATAGTCACATTCTCATTGTTGAAGATGGGTATTTCTCCAACAGCTTCTACCTTCCCCCGGCTAAATCTACCTTGCAGATTTTCTACTAAGATGCTGTCAAAATTAAACAGCACTTTACCTGTGACATGCCTTAGCTTACCTGGCAATGCCTGGGCTGAAAAAGTAGCATTATTGATAGTGGCATTGCCATTTACTTCGGGTTTTTGTAACGTTCCGCGTACCTTGAGGTCTACTTCTCCTTCGCCTTTCTCAAATACCACTTGACTATTCAATGCGTTTAACAGTCCCAATCCCTCGTTTTCTAACTTCATATCCAGACTAATTTGATCGCTATCTGGTGCAACGGTTGCAAAAGGCAATTTATAAGGGATGCTGCCAGTAATATCAACAGGTTTTGGCCCAGCAACTGCTACAGTACTACCAAAGTTTAAGCGTCCGTTGGCATAGCTGAAACTTGCTGTTGCTGAATCTATTGCCTTCTGATTTAGTTTTCCTTCTGTGATTTGCAATTCCCCTCTAGTTTGGGGATTAGCAATGCTACCTGCTAAAGCGGCTGTAGCGTTAAGATTACCTGTGATTCCAACTGGTAGTTTGACAAAATTACTCAGTACTTGTACCGGAAAATTAGTCACCCGCAACTGACCAGATTGTTCATCACCGCCAACGCTACCGGTGAAGGCAATCAGCCTGTTTTGAGATTCAAATCGTAAAGGTCGCAAACTCAAAACACTGTTTTCAAAGTTGCCTTCTGCAATCACTTTGTCAGCAGTATAAAAACGATTTCGTTCTTCCTTTTTACCCCAGGCAAAGTTTTGTCCATTCAATTTAAAATCTACTGATAATCCGTTAGCTGTACCTGTATTTACAGCTACTTCCCCATTGAAAGTCCCCTTTAAGTCTGCCAAATCTGGTATTGGAGTAGAATCAAGTCGCTTTTGTTCCTGTTCTGCTACCAGGGTTTCAATTTCAGAAAACCTCTGGATTTGGGTTAATAAGGGTTGATTTGGCGCTCCTTGGGGGGTGGTGGTTAGATCCTCTGCTGTGCCGTATATTTCTGGTGAACCACCTGGCAAATTTTGTAAATCAAATACCTGGGCGACAGTCAGAACATCTTGGATCTCTCCCTGATTGACGTTCAGTTTACCTTGTAGTTGAGGCCCTTTAGGACTTTGGGCAAAAGTACCGACAAGAGCATAGCTACTTTTACCTTTGACAAATTCGCTGCTTGCGAGTGTGGCTTTTCCATTGTCGTAGCGGAATTGAGCAGCTATTCGATCGCCTTTAAGTCGGCCAATTTGCGGATTAGCGATCGCTAAATTCCCCGTTGCTGCCAATGTCTGCTGATTAAACAGCAAATCCCCAGTTAACAACCCAGTTATCTTACCAGCACCCAAGCGAGTAATTGCTGGCGGAGTCAAATTCAATATTTGTAAGGGGAAATTTGCAACTTTCAGCGCCCAATCATTGCCTTGAATATTACCTGTGGCTGATGCTTCCTGCCATTTGACTAAGAAGGATTTCGGGCGATTATTAGCATCTAAATTAAACGCCAAGCGATCGCGATTACCCGCCAAATTCAAATTTAAACCGCGTCCCTGTGCTGAATCGATGTTTCCAGTTAACAACGACTCAAAAGCAATATCTTGAACAACCAAGTCTCGTAAATTGATTTGCCCTACCACATTTGGCAAGGGCAACTTGCCAGTGATTTGCCCATTAAAATCTACTCTCCCAGTTACAGCAACCTGATTAGGAAGATTGATTGGTAACTGTTTTAAGTTGTAATTCTGCGCTTGGACGTTGAGATTTAGGGCAGTAATTTCCGGTATGCCTACTCCCTGAGCATTGGCTAATATGTTACCAGTCACACTTAAACCGGGAGCAATTGCTCGCTCAATGGTCAGCCTTTCACCACTCCAAGCGATCGCAGCCGTCAAGGGTCGCTCAAGACCAGGGATACCTTGAGATAATTGCACCTGTCCAGCAGCACGCACATCGGCTAATTTGGCCGATCCGACAGTGCCAGCTAGTTGCAGCTGACCGCCAAATTGACCACGCAATTGCTGATTGAACCGATTTAATTCCACACCAGAAGCGTCAACTACAGCTTGATAGCGGCCATTAGCTAATTGAATATTAGAAGCTGCGATCGTTCCCCCTGCAACATTCAGCCGTCCTTGACCGCTGGCTTGGATAGTTTGCGGTTTAAAAGAATCAACAGAACCTGCCACGTTTGCTTGACCAGTTAATGTCCCTCGCAACTGCGGTGGTACAGCCGCCAACTGCTGCACAGGTACATTATTTGCCTGAACTTGCGTCCGGTAGACACCATTAGCTACTTGAATATTAGAGGCTGTAATAGTCCCACCCCCAACATTTATCCGCGCCTGACCCATAGCTTGGATAGTTTGTGGTTGGAAGGACTCAACGGAACCTTCCACATTTACTTCACCAGTTAATGTCCCTCGGAACTGCGGTGGTACAGCCGCCAACTGCCGCACAGGTACATTATTTGCCTGAACTTGCGCCTGATAGACACCATTAGCCACTTGAATATTTTTAGCTGTAACCGTACCACCGTCAATAGCAAGGCTACCTTCACCACTGCCACGGAGAGTTTTCAGACTGAAATTATCTCTGTTACCTGCGACTTGGAACGTCCCCGCCAATGGATTATTTAAAGCTGGGGGAGACTGTTTCAATATTTGCCCCAACCGCACACCATTAGCTACAAGTTGAGCAGAAAAGCTTTGTTCTTGCAGTTGAACATGAGAAACTGCTACTGTGCCACCACCAATTTGAACCCCTGCGCCATCAGTGCGAATTGTGGCAATTTTAAATGGTGCTGTGCTACCTGAGAGAATGAGATGACCATTGAATTGTGCCTCCGCCAAAGAGACATTTTGCAGTTGATTTTTGTCTACAAAAGGTTCTAATTTTAACCCAGAGGCAACAGCTACAGCTTGCCAACGCTCATTAAAATAACTACCAGTTGCCCGGACTGTGCCACCATTGACATTAAGAGCCACATTACGGAAAGAGACATTGCGATTTGGAGCGATCGCAACTTCACCAGTTCCGGGATAAGTACCGTTAGGGGCTTGATACTGTACCAAAGTTTGGACATTGGTAGGAGGGCCGAACAGTTGGGCTGTAGCTGAGACATTGCCGATTTGGAACGCAGGTGTTGTTTGATAAACTTTAGCGATCGCATCCCCTGGAACATTCTTAGCAGCAAAATTTAAATCTAGTCGGGGTTTTTTACCAAGTTGAATTGTGCCAGCGCCAGTAATTTCACCCCCAACTTTAGCTTTACCTTGAATATCTTTCAGGGTAACTAAAGAGGAACTAGTAACAAGCTCAAATTTACTACTGATAGTATTAAAATCAACTTTATCAATTCGGGCAGTTTGGATTGTGGCAACCGTGCCTGAGAGAATTGGCTCTTTAGTCGATCCGGTAATTTGGATATCTGCTTTTACTTGTCCAGCGATCGGTACAGGTAGTTTTATCTTTAGAGTTTCCTGAGCATTAGCCAAACTTACCGCATTTACACGCCCTGCCAACTTGAAGCCTGTTTGAGTGTCAATGATTCCCGCAGCCACCACAGGAATTTTACCGTAGTTAGTAGTAACATTCTTTAGCTCCAACTCTGTTCCTTGGAAACGGAGATTTCCTTGGCTATTGCTCAAAAGTTGCGGGACTTTGGGGATTTGAAGTGTTACCCCTTGCACGGTAGCGTTGCCATACAATAAAGTCTTCTGTCTTGGTGTCAATCGAACTAATAAATCGCCATTGGCTCGACCTGCCTGTAAGTTCAGTGGTAACTTAATCAACCGAGTAATATCCGCAGCCAGGAAGTCTTGTCCTTGCAAGTGAAAGTTTCCTGCTAGTGCCCTAGAACGTGTCTCGCCCTGAATGAAAACATTGCCACCACTATCTCCTTTCCCCGCCACTTCAAACTGGATCAACTGGTTGTTTGCTAAAAGTTGGGCAGATCCATTTAGTTGAGAAAATGTTACGGGGGATGTTCCTCCCCCATCTCCCCCATCTCCCCCTGCTCCCCCTGCTCCCTGCTCCCCTGCCCCCCCTGCTCTCTTCTGCGGCATTAACGCCAGCTTTGCATTGCGAAACCGCAGGTAGTCCAAATCGGTTTTAATGAAACCGCTTTCACCTGACGATACGATTTTAGTTGAAACCCATCGCCCTTGGTCATCCTGTTCAATATAAATATCTGGGTTGACTAAGGTAACATCTAGCTTTAGATGGTGGTTAAAGATTAGTTGTAATAGGTCAAAACCCACCTCCACAGATTCGACTGTAGCCCTATCTGGATCTGTGGGTGTGGCTGGGATAGCTGAAGCCCCAAACTGCACTCCCGTCAACGAAAATTGTGTAACTTTTCCCAGTTTTAGCGGACGGTTGAGTGTAGTAGTCAAACTTTGTTGTGCCAATGGCGTTAACTCTGTTTGGACAAAAGTCCACAACCGCCAAATACCGATGATAACTCCTAACAGCAAAAGTCCGCCCAAGGCAATGCTACCCCGACTTAACACCAGCAGCCATAGACGCTTACGGGTAGGTAAAGGGGAGTGATGATCTTGATTGGGAGATTTAGTCATTTGCTTTCACTGTATTAATTGCCGGATGTCGCTGGCACACACAAGCATTAACTGGCACATTGATTCAGTATGCCATTTCCAGGATACGCCAACTAAACCCAAGACCCCATTAGTTAAGTTACGGTATTTGCTTGATCCAATACTTATGCTTAATAATATTGGCGTTTTCAGGAAAATCTAACTAAAGTGAAAATTGTTCCTGTGACTTTCCTTGAGGTACAACCTAGAACTTTAATATGAATAGACCTTAAAAAGGACAGATGATTACACCAATGCGTGTTTTTGTGTTGATTTTTAATGCTCGAACGGAAAATGAGGGGATTCACACGATTCGGGAGGGCGATCGCAATAAAATTCTGATGTTCGAGTCAGAAGACGATGCGACGCGCTTCGCCCTGATGCTGGAAGCTCAGGATTTCCCTTCACCTACACCAGAGCCAATTGATGCCGAGGAAATCAAGGAATTTTGTGAAAATGCTGGATATGAATGGGAAATCATCCCAGAAAACAGCAATTTAGTTGTCACTCCCCCAGAACTGAATGTAGAACAAACTGATTGGCAAGTAGATGCCCAGAAGGAGGATACTGTTGAAGACACCTTCCCTCTCAATCAACAGTCACTAGAAGAACCAGAATTATCTGATTTTGAACTAGAAAAGATGCGTCGGAAATTGGAAGGATTGTTGTAATTAATCATTAGTCATTAGCAACTGACTAATGACTAATGACTAAGGATAAAGGACAAATGATAGAGGATAAATGACAAACTTGCAGGAACGTGGGCATCTTTTAACCGAGTTGGTAAATCCTAACAGTCTTAACTTAGATCAGCTCAGTTCTCTGGAATTGGTAGAGCTGTTTAATAGCGAAGACCAAAAAGCAGTTGCAGCAGTTGCAACTGCAAAAGTTCAGTTGGCACAAGCGATTGATACCACCGCAGAGCGTTTGCGCCAAGGAGGACGCTTATTTTATATTGGTGCGGGTACAAGTGGTCGGTTAGGAGTGTTAGATGCTGCTGAGTGTCCACCTACTTTTTGTACACCCCCAGAGTTAGTACAGGGGATTATTGCTGGTGGTGCGGGTGCGTTGGTACGCAGTTCGGAAGATTTAGAAGATAGCATCGAAGATGGCGAGGCTGCGATCGCAGGGCGACACATTACCCAGCTAGATGTCGTAGTCGGTATTACTGCTGGTGGGACAACGCCTTATGTCCACGGTGCCCTTCATGCTGCTCGTCAACGGGGAGCTAGTACTATTTTTATCGCCTGTGTTCCGGCGGAACAAGTTAGCTTTGATGCCGATATTGACATTCGCCTATTGACAGGGCCAGAAATCATCGCCGGCTCAACTCGCCTAAAAGCTGGTACAGCCACGAAGTTAGCTTTGAATATTCTTTCTACGGGGGTAATGGTCAAACTCGGTAAGGTTTACGGTAATCGGATGGTAGATGTGGCGGTAACAAATCAAAAGTTACGCGATCGCGCTTTGCGAATTTTACAAGACCTCACAGGCTTAAGTCGAGAAGCAGCTGGTTTTTTATTAGAACGCAGTGGCAAATGGGTTAAGCTAGCATTATTAATGCACTGGACTGGGTTAGAAAAAGAGGAAGGCGATCGGCTTCTTTCGGAACACAAAAGTAATCTTAGGGCAGCTGTTATGAGTTATCAAAAGCACAACCAACCTTAAAAAAACCTTTCTAAATAAATACTCTATAAAATGGCTGCTATTTCTCTAAGTAGCACGCCTTTTTTAAGGATAATATTCTTTAGAAAAGCGCCCTAAAATCTCCAATATTAATAAATGTAACCTTAAGTAAATATTTGTAAGATTCATCACAATCTCAATAACTAAAGCAAGAATATCTAGACACTAGCTAATCTTTATTAAATAAAAATTCCGAACTTATACGGATATAATTCTCTATGGAAGTTATTAAAATGATATACAAATACTGAATGCATCTTCAATGATGTGGACTATGAGTAAACTACTTGAGTCGTAAAGTCTACCGATAATAAACTCCGTGCTATCAGACTTATTGACTGGCGATATTTTTGCTATTTTCCCATCATCCTTAATTTTAACAAAGTTGATTTAAACTGCTATGTACCAAATGTATATGCGCTTTTTGAGATATCTTTTAACCACGTAGCTAGTGTGGGTTTTTCAATAGCTGGCTTTTTAATACAAGGAACAAAGTATGACCCACCCGGAACTTCTTCTTTCAAATAACCTAGTGAATGAGTTTAAAACTTGTACTCAATTACAATATAATGGCAAATTAAATATTAAAAGTTCAAAAGGCAGTCAATGGACTTTTTACTATCGGCTAGGACGAATAGTTTGGGCAACAGGTGGCACTCATCCCTTCCGCCGTTGGCGTAGACACATGGCTCAAAATTGTCCTCAGATTGATGTTGATAAGTTGCTGCTGCGTCCGCAAGACCTATCAATGGATTACTGGGATTACCGTCTTCTAGAAATCTTTCATAAAAAACAGAAAATTCAGAGAGAACAGATTCAGTCTATTGCTGAAAACACCATAACAGAACTATTATTTGATCTAGCTTTACAAGGAAATTTTGCTTCTATAAGTTGCAATCGTAGCCAAGAAGTTATTTTAGAAACACCAATTAGCTTCACGAGTGCAGAAATGTCTGTAAAGCACATGCAAGACTCGTGGAAAATTTGGTCAGAAGCTGGTTTAGCAAATTTTTCTCCTGACTTAGCACCAGTTCTACGGCGACCAGAACAACTCCAGCAGATGGTAAGCCCCTCTGTCTACAAAAACTTTGTGAGTTTAATCAACGGTAAATTGACTCTACGAGATTTAGCCGTGAAAATGAAGCAGAGTGTACTACCACTCACTCGGTCATTGCTTCCCTATGTCCTTAAAGGAATCATCGAATTGGTGGAAGTATCTGACACGCCCTTACTATTAACTGAGGTTAGTAATAAGCCTGTTACCCCACAATCAAAGAAACCGATTGCTCCCCTAGTAGCCTGTGTGGATGATAGCCCTCAAGTCTGTAAAATGCTAGAAGAAATTATTACTTCTAATGGACTGAGGTTTATCAAGATTCAAGATGCTGTACAAGCACTCCCAACCCTTATTCAAGATAAACCAGACTTAATTTTCTTGGATTTAATTATGCCAGTCGCTAGTGGTTACGAAATCTGTACTCAATTGCGGCGAATATCTGCCTTTGCCAATACACCAGTAATTATACTAACAGGCAGCGATGGTCTTTTAGATAGAGTTCGTGCCAAGGTAGTCGGTTCTACAGACTTTATCACTAAACCCGTAATGGCTGATAAGGTAATGAGTATAGTCCGAAAGTATTTACCTACATCGAGTGTCCCCATCGAGAAGAGTAAAGCTAATGTATAGGTTTGTAATTATGGAGAATAAGTAATTGTTCTTGATAGTTAATCATCAGTTAATCTGATTAGTTTAGAAATTTAATTAGGACTTACGCACTGTACAAAACAATCATGTTTTGCATCAACGTAAATACGCCGTTTCAGGTTTTTATTAATCATTCGTTGATGGCAAAGAAACCCGCGTCGTAGGGGCAATTCATGAATTGCCTCTACGACGAATGTGGTTTTTCAAATCATCTATACTTGGTCTTTTCTGTCAATGCGTAAGTCCTATTAATTTCTTATGCCAATTCTTTATGAAGCTGCGCTAAATAAAGCTTCAAGAATAAAATCGTAAGCGGTAAGAGAAACAATTACCTCTGGTGTAATATTATTACAGCACCTCAGCCAATTAGCGCTACTAGCAGAACTTACCCGTAGTCAATTACAAACACAAGAACAGATGCGACAAACGCAGCAACAAATCCGATCTACACAGAAAGTAGTAAGAGAAACAAACGCTACTGTACAAGAATTAACCAGTGACATAAATCGTGTTTTAGCTCGCAGTGCTGTGTTTGATGATGTGGTTTTACAACTACAAGAAAATCAGCAACTCATGCAAGCTAATTTCAACGAATTTCAGCGTAATTTTGCAGAACATCAACGTACTTTGTCAGAATATAGACGTGATTTTATAGAGCATCAACGCACTACTAGCGCAGCTTTCAACAGCTTAGAAGCGATCGACTTAAGGCTGATCAAAATAATTGGGAGGGGACAGAATTGATAACCCACATTCTACACCGACAACCCCTTGACCTTTTTTTAATTAAAATGAAAATGGTGTTTTTTCTAGTGAACACTTCAGTAATTTAATACTATTTTTATTCTCATCTGTGACTAGCGGTAATATTGCAATACCTGGGTCAGTGGCTATTAAGGGGTTAACTTTCAGGGGGGCGAAAAAACGAATTGGAGATGACACCCAATTTTTCATCAAATTCATCTATTTTTCGGATTGATTAAAATAGCTTTTGGTTGATTAGCATTAAATAGAGAAGCAGACAAAAGAATAATTGCTTTGCTTGTCTGGTTTTCCCCATAATGAATCATTCCAGCAGGTTCAACTAAAGAATCTCCTACTGTCAGCTGTATAGTTTCTCCTTTTTTAATAATCAATTTTGTGCCGTTAGCTTTTGTTACTTTAGCTTCTCCTTCTATAACAGTATAAGTTAAAGTTCCCACCTCTACTCGTTCAATCTGTATCCCTGGATGAGTATGAGTAGGTAGTTTTGTCCTTGGTGCGATGGTATACCGTACAAGCTCAAGAATCTGCAAATGATCTTGAGTAGGATAACCACTTGCTAGGACTTCACGGGTAACAGATTGAGTATAAGTATTGAGTGAGGAGCTTGACTGGCTGTTAACAGCTACACTACTAAAAGCTAGAAAAGCTAAGGGGAGAATCACAGATAGTTTTCTCATCTGAAAAATTTTGTTCGGGGTAATTTCAGAAAAATTTTGATTAAAGGAAATGAAGCGATGATTGAAGCATTGCTTCGGATTTATCCAAGCGCAATGCACTGCACATCTTGGGTATTCTCAACCTAATAATACCGCTATCGGAGTCTCTTGTGTGGATTTTGGGACAGTGTGTCGCACAACTCGGATTGTCCACATCTTCACGGCGGCCACTTACTGAAAAGTCCGTTTTATCGCGGTTTATCTGAAATCTTGTTCAAAAATCAGATATGAGTCCTATAGCTTTTGGTTATTACGTGACTTTAGTCATGTTTAACAAATGACTTTTGGTATATCGAAGCAATTAACATATTCAGAATATATTATTTCATAGCCATTATTCCCATCCGGCGTGGTCATATTTTATTAGTACTTACCACCGCGATCGCTAGTTCCACATTTTGTAACTCTCAAAAGCTGGTTTCGCCAATTTATTCAGGTACGAGATACTGAAGCAGCACAAAGATGTCTCGTATCTGCGAGCGCTTCTGGAGCTAATTCCTAGCAAATTGCAGACATCCTGTTCTGTGCTGCTACAGATCATCGCTATCTTGATGTTGGGCATAGGGTTGATTTTATTAACAAAGCACTAGAAGCACTTGATGCTGTCCATTGGCAAGGATCTGAATCGATTTTGGCTAGCCTCGTTTCTGGTGGGAGCTAATGCTTCCCGGATGGAAGAATCTAATTCCTAGCGCTATCCTGTAGATTTGGTGGCAATATTGGAGTCGGCTTTTGAGCAATTATCTACTATAGAACTACGCGGTGAAATGAGCAGTGATTCCGAAAGTTACGCGCTTGGAATTGATGAGCCACTTTAAATACTGCGATCGCTGGGCATATCTGTATTCTCTATGAAACATCCATTTATCTAATTTGGTAAATGTTTCAGAGGATACACTTATACGGAAATAGTTGGCTTATCCCCTAATAATAGAGTTGAGTTTTTCTATGACTGCATTGGCGCTAGACTAAACTCTTAGAGTGAGGTTTGCCACCAGGAGTAGTGCATTGATTGGTAGGCATTCCAGCCTTCCACAGTTTTATGCAGCTTCACAATAATTTGGTATAAGTAGTTTATTGCTAGTAATTTATTGTCTTTTTTTTTATAATCGTTATCAAAGTCAAGTTGAGAGATTTACTAATGCCCACAGTACTTGTTTATTTTGAAGATACCTATAAGTTCACTGATAAGGCTCACATTGAGTATGTTGCCAATGATGAGAGGGGTTATTATTGTGTACTTGATAGCACTGTGTTTTATCCGCAGGGTGGTGGTCAACCTTCAGATATAGGCACTATTGAAGCAAAAGGAGTTCAGCTTCCAATCACTTTTGTAAGTTTTGTAGATGGATATGTTCGTCATTATGGAGATTTATCATCTGTATCCTTAGAAAAAGGCGAAGAGGTAAGTTTATATGTTGATGAAGCCCGTCGTATGCAAAATGCTAAGGCTCATACGGCTGGACATCTTATGTATACTATAGTTGAATCTCTTGATAAGAATTTAGTTGCAGTTAAAGGTTATCATTTTCCAGATGGTTGCTATGTAGAGTTTCAAGGAATCCCTTCGTTTGAAAATACAGAAACATTCATTGATAAAATTAATATAAAAATTAGTGAAGCCTTAAATAAAGGTAGCAGTGTAGAAGCTTCACTGATTACCCCAGAAGAATTAGCAGTGCGTTGGTCTAATACCCCCAATAATTTACCTCCAGAAAAACCTTTGAGAGTAGTGGCAATCAACAATCTTCATCCAACTCCATGTGGAGGCACTCATTTAAAATCACTTAATGAATTAAAAAGTGTAGTAGTTACTAAAGTAAAACGTCAAAAAGGAAATCTCAAGATCAGTTATAAATTCGAGTAGATTTAGGCTTTTTCTCAAAAATTAACAATCGCATTTTTTAATTTGTAATTGTCGAGTCATGAGATTATTTATGAAAGTATAGTCATCAAGGTAATAGAATTACAGAAGAAATATAGCGATAACTGTTTTATAAAAAACTTAATAAGCCACCAAATAGTTATTATTTATTATCAAGTTTTATAACTGATTCGAGCCAGAATTATTCAAGAATCTATAAACCCTTCCTCTAAGAAAACTCAGAATTATGATATGGTAATTGTCTTTACCGTTTTAAGATATTACCAGTTATCATAATCTGTAATCTCAATTTTGTCTCCTATTAAAGTATTTTTAACTTTGACAATATTAACTACAGAAGTAGGATAGAAGGTAAAAACATATCCTTCTTCTATCGCTCCATAGTACACTTCTACTTGTCCAGTCTCTAATTGCTTTCAAGCTGTTCCACAAATAAGCTTGCATAATTAGGGCGCTCATGTTGCCCACCCCACAAGAGTTATATTAATTTTGAATATGCAAACTAGATGTGGTTTAGCTTATGACCAAAAAACTAAATCACCTCCCGGCATTTTTCCAATAAAAGAGCTAATTGTTATACGTTCTCCAATGCCTGGTAAGACTTCATGAAAATTACGACTGTTGAAGATGACTAAATCTCCTGCAAGTGGAATATTATGTTTTACTTCTGAGGTAGCTACTAAAGAATAATCGTAGCCATACGAACCAGGAGTTTTATATTTTTCATCTTCGGACTGCCACTGTCGGTTGTAGACTTTGCAGACACCTCCTTGGGTAGGCGCTTTTACATAGAGATTCCATACTAGCTGTGAGGTAATATTTCCTATTTCCCAATCTGGAGCATCTAATTGAGCAAAGTCTATGTGTAGCAAGGCAATATTAATATGACGTATCAATCCGGCAAAATAATTACCACAAACTTCATTTTCATAAGCAATTTGTACTTTATTTGATACATTCTGGCGCAGCATTGTTGCCAAACGTTGTAGTGGGTCAAAAGATAATGATATTACCTGGTTATAAGTTGTTTGAGCTTTTTTAACTTCATCAAAATATCCCAATTTATCCCTATTTCTATATTCAAATTGTGTAATTCCAATTCTTCCGATTGGTGGCTCCACATTTTTATAAAAATCAAACCCAACTTTTTCAATTGCTAGAGATAATTTATTACATTCTTCAAATGAAGCAAATTTAGAAATCCGAATTGATGGAATGTTATTTTTCAGTAATGCTTGAAAATTATCATGGTTCATTTCACAGTCATTTAAAGTTTGCCACTCATTTGTTTTTAGCATAGTAAATTTACCACTCAGAACTTTTTGTAAATTAAGTTGTTGTAGAAATAAGATTTAAGCTTTCAAAAACTTTGGTGAGCATGATAATCAAAAGAGGAGGGTAGCGTTGCTTCTCCCCACACAATAATAATTTCATTAAAAAATTTGAGTATTTTAACTATTTGAAAAAATTTGCTTTATTTTAGCCCTCACGGATGGTAGCGGCTAAACCCTCATCCATTTCAACACATTAGGATCTTTATCATAGCGATAGGTAATTCCGTCTCTAGTAGTGATAGATTCCCCTTTGCTTGCCTTACTTCTAATAGTTGTAATAGAATAGTAGGTTAATTCATTCATTTCCTTATGAGTTAGCTTTTCACTTGTGCTGATTTCTGACTTATCTTGAGACACATCATCTATTTTGATTTGAGCATTGGCGGTAGGTTTAGTAATACTTGCTTTTTGAGTCCGATAATCCTGTACAGTTACAAGCTGCCAACTGGAATCTTGTGCAAGTTCCAAAACCCATTGATGGTAATCAAATAGACTTTCTCGATGCCCAACACTAATAAATGTTGTTTTTGTCTCTTGTAACTGTTGATATAAACTTCCTTCATTTTTTAAATCCAAAGCACTTGTTGCTTCATCTAATATGGTGAACCTTGGATGAGTTACTAACAGGCGTGCGAAAGCTAGGCGTTGTTGTTCTCCCAAGGACAATATATTCTCCCAAGGAACTTCTGTATCGAAGCCATCAACTCGACTTAGCAAGTTTTGCAGATTAACTTGTTGCAAAATTTCTTTGAGTTCTGCGTCGGTCATTTGACGATTAGTTTTAGGATAAAGTAACTGTTCGCGCAGAGTTCCTAAAATGATATAAGGACGTTGGGGTAAGAATAAGACTTCTTTCAAAGGGGGGCGCACCAGACGGCCAGTTCCCGCATTCCACAAACCAGCGATCGCTCTCAACATAGAACTCTTACCTCGACCACTAGGCCCAACAATCAATAAACCTTCTCCAGGCTGAACGGACAATGACAAATTTTCAACTATTACCTGTTCATAGTTCGGTGTTTGTAAAGTGACATTCTCAAAAGCGAGATGATTTTCTTCTATTGTTTTAATGGTATTGACATTTTCTGGTTGTTTAGTCACTGCTTCTAACGCATCTGAAAACTCAGATAAACGCTGAACGTAACTAGAAAATCGCCCAGAAACGCCAAATTCAGCTATTAATTCTTCTAAAGCACCAGCAAATTGGTAGCAAGCTACTGTAGCTTGTCCAAGTTGTCCGAAATCAATATCACCTCTAATATATAAAGGTGCAAGTACAAAGAGTACAGAAATTTCGATAATAGCTCGATACCCTCTGTTATAAATGTCTTTATTTTTCTCCCAATTAATCTTGTTTTTAGTATTTTTTATTAAGTTTTTAAATCGGCGTTGAATTATATTTAATTCCTGTTCTTCTCCTTGAAAAAAAGCTATTGACTCAGCGTGATTACGAACATGAGTCAGAGAATAGCTATAATCACCTTTCAATTCGAGTTCTTCTTGATTAATTTTAATCAATTCTTGATTTAAGTAACCAGCAATTAAGTTACCTATAATTGTATACATCAATAGGGCGATAGCTATCTGTTGCGAAATTGACCAGACAACTATTAAAAAAGTTGTCATTTCTAGGACTCTTTCTAAGAAAGTAGCAGAAAAGCTGAGGGCATTACTAGTAATTGGTTCAATTTCTCGAGATAAACGTTGATCTGGGTTATCAATATCGGCATTAAAATTAATTTTATAATAAGCCCGATTGTCTAAATATTTATTTAAAATTTGGTTATTGAGCCATTGATACCAGTCAAGAGCAATTTGTTTTCTAAGAAGTTTAGTAAATCCTACTAAAAGCGTTATACAAAGAAGACCAACAGCATAAATTGATATGGTATTAATAAATTTAGAATAATCTTTTTCTTGAATGATGAAATCGATCAAATAACGATAAATAAAAGTATTAAAAGCATTTATACTTACAAGTAAAATTATTAGCAATATTAGAATAATAAGCATTCCCCATGCACGAATTACGTCTGAGAATGCTCTTTTACCTGGTTCTGTGGGATACCAATAAGGGCCGGCGATCGCTTTTACATCTTCCCAGAATTGGATAAATTCTGAAAAAGCATTTTTTGAAGGTTTAACTTGAACAACTTGGGTTGGCATATTCTGGAATTAAACTAAAATCTTTTATCAAATTTGGTACTTTTTATTGCCTCTAATCAGATCTAAGTACCGAACGAAGAACTCCACTTACCATTAGTTTTTCAACTGATATTACCTAATTGTTGAGTGCGGCTCAAAGCAGTAAGCACGGCATTAGAGATCATAGTTCGCATACCACCTTTTTCTAACTCGTAAAGACCCGCAGCAGTCACTCCCCAGGACTAGTTACCTTGTTTCGTAAGACTGCTGGATGTTCATGAGTCTGCAACATAAGTTCTACACTGCCAGCAATCGTATGCAATGTGAGTTCTTGGGCTTGTGTGCGAGTTAAACCCATCTGAACCCCAGCATCAATCATCGCTTCGATGTACAGAAACACAAATCCAGTCCCGGCGCTACTCAACGCCGTTGCCATATCAAGGTAATGTTCATTTTGAGTAGCAAATTCCTTGCCTAATGCTTGTAAAATGACTTGGGTATGCGATCGCTGTATCTCTGTAACACTTGATGATGCGCTCCATACCGTTGTGCCATGACCAACTTGTACGGCAATGTTCGGCATTGTACGGACAACAGCAGGATGGTTTAACCCTTGGCACAGAGATGCAATACTCACTCCACCCACAATACTAATTACTAAAACATCAGGTGAAATTTTATCCTTCAGCATAGCCATAACAGAGGCTAAAACCTGCGGCTTCACTGCCAATATCACAATCGATGCGCCTTTTATCGCTTCTATATTGGATGTTGTAGTCCGTATTCCATATTCATTTTCTAAATAAAGGCATCGTTCAGAAACTGGATCGCTGGCTATAACTAGATCGGGTTTTTGAACAATTTTCGTCGATAACAATCTACTAATTATCATTTCGCCCATCGTACCACCGCCGATAAAGGCAATTTTTAAATCTCCGAGCATATATTCTCCCTATTTAATATGTTGTTATCATCAAGGTAGATTCGGTTGAATCACAGCTTTTAATACAGAGCCTTTCTCTACATCTGTCAGGGCTTGATTAATTTCTTGTAGTGTGTATGAACGACTAATTATGCTTTCCCAAGCAATATTTTTTCTGGGATCGCTATGACGTTTTAGTAATTCAATCATTCTGTAAAAATGGCTGAAATCGATTCCCCAAGTTCCACGAATATCAATATGTTTTAGATTAATTTCCAAGTGTGGATTGATTAAAATATCACCCGTGTTTGTGTAATGTCCGACAATCACATAACGACCTCCATTTCTTGTCATATTTAAGCCCTCTTTGACAGCAATGGGGATGCCTGTAGCTTCAATAATCACATCAGCACCGTGTCCGTGGGTCAGTTCCAAAACTCGCTCAATATGTTGTCGCGGATCATCACCTTTAATTACAAGGGTTTCATCTATACCGAAGGATTTGGCAACTAATAATCGACTCTCATATTTATCGATGACAATTACTTTACCTGCACCTGAGAGCAAAGCTAGAATTGCTGCACTCAAACCCACAGGGCCACAACCCTGCACTACAACAACATCACCAATTTGAATCTGCGCTCGATCGATAGCGTGTAGTGCAGTTGGTAAAGCACATCCCCCAGCGATGAATTGCTTCGGTGAGACTTCTTCGGGTAAAGTTAAAACTTTAACCCCTGGTTTGAGGTAAATCAGTTCAGACCAACCACCCAGCAATCCATCTTTAGCTGAGTAGGTGACACCATAAACCTTGCGTTGTGGACAGCGAGTGGAAGCTTTGGCTACTAGACAATACCAGCAGTTGTAACAGGTTTCGTGGACATCGAGAAAGGTAGCGATCGCTCCAGGTTGAATTAATTTACCATTGACATCATTAACCCGTCCACCTGTTTCCAGCACACGCCCAACTGAGAAGTGGCCAGGGATGATTGGATAGGGTACTCCCTCTAAATGCCCACGTAGTAAATGTACGTCAGTTCCACAAACCTCAGAATATAAGGTTTCAATAATGATTCCACCCTTTTCTAGAATTGGGTCTGGTAATTGTTGCACTTCAACTGGTTGATTAGGTGCAGTCATCACAGCTGCTAAGGGCATGAATCATTACCTCACTGTATTTTCCAAATTGCTAATTGTCTCACCAAGCTATAAGAGGATGTTTGAAAAGTGTTTGACTGTGATTTTAATTGCGTTGTTACCCCCTTAGTCCCCCCTTGTAAAGGGGGGAAATAAGAAAAATCCGGTTCCCTCCCCAATATATCGGGGAGGGTTAGGGAGGGGTAAAAAATATTTGATGCATCAATCACGACTTTTCAAACAACCTCTAAGACTTCTATTTAAAAGTTATCAATAAGCAGTTATCAGTTCATGACGTGATGTATTTATCCTTGGGTCAGAGTTTCCCATCAATTGGTGTTAAGCGTTGGTGCGCTTTAACAACACACCTTATGCTTTGATAACTGATTACTGTTTACTGCTTGCCTATTCAAGACCAGAAAATAATTTCACCGTTAGGAAGTAAGCCAATCATGGAAGTGAAAGCCACACGTTGTCCATTCATGGGTTCAACATAGTGAAAATTGCTTGTATTGAAAAGTAAGACATCTCCCACATAAGGTTGGAAAGCTATCATGTCGGCATCTGCAATTACTGTATCACTATATCCGTAGGAATCGAGTTTATATTGCTCATCTTCTGGCTTCCAACGGCGATCGTAAATGCAGGTTTTACCATTATTATTGGGAGACAATTTCAAGTACAAAGTCCAGGAAAGTTGCGCGGTAATTGTACAAATTTCCCATTCAGATTGCTCCAAAGGAGCAAAATCAATATGAATTTGGGTACCATTCTCTATTTTTCTGATCAGTCCTGCATAGTAACTACCGTAGTCTGGTTCAGAAGCAATTCGCACTTTCGCGCCGCACTCTCGGAACTTCTCTATTATGCGCTCCAATGGATTGAATGAGGCTGCTGTAATAGAGTCTCTTAATTTAGTAGCTCTTTCTACTTCTTTAAAATAATCTGCTTTACTAATGCTGTTGTATTCAAACACTGTGATGCCAACTTTTTCAATTTTAGGACTCACATCTTGATAAGCGTTAAATTTGAGCAATTGAGATTGAGCATATAACATTTCACACTCTTCAGGTGTGGCAAATTCTTTTAGCCGAATCAGAGGAATTCGCTGTTCAAGCAGCATTTTTAAAGATTCTGCGGTTAAGGGATACTCTTGTTTTTTATCCCATAGTGTCGATTGAATTTGGTGAGAAATAGTCATGATACAGTTCCTTACATTTAAATTTCAATTCGTCTGAACTCGCTTAATATCTACGGGATGCTGGTTAAATAATAACTAAAGAAGATTCATATTCCATCACCCGTAGCTTTTTGTGCTTGCTCAATACAAGCTTTCAACTTTTCTGCTAAAACCTGAACATTAGGTTGAGTCATCATTGTCACGTGATTACCTGGAACAAAATGGACGTTAACTGGTTCAGTAGAAAACTTGTTCCAACCCCAAGCCGAATCCTGCGAAATATCAGCAGGTAAATCAGGCTCTTCAATAGAAGCCTCACTGGAGCGCAACAGAGCAATTCGGGATGGATAAACCTGTTGTGGTGCATAATTGACTAAACAGTTAGTTTTGAAAGTTTGCACCATATTATTTAGCTGCGTTATTTCAGTATCGGGAGGGAATATATCAACCATTTTTAAACGCTGTAGAATGTATTTCAGTTGTTCCTCCCAAACCAAAGATTGAAGAGTCTCTTCAGAAATATCCAAGTTCTTTGCTAAAAAAGCTTCTATTGATTTGGCCATTTCAGCCAGCCATTTAGAATTATCCCAATTAAAACCTATTGGCTTTTCCTGATAAAAAGGTATTGTAGTATCAAGAATAGCAACCAATGCAACTTTATAGCCTTTGTGAAGTAACTGCTGCGCTATTTCAAAAGCTAATTGACCACCAAAAGAATGCCCTGCCAAAAAATATGGCCCCTGGGGTTGAAAAATTAAGATTGCTTGAATATATTGGGCAGCCATATCCTTAAATCGAGTCATTGGCTCTGATTCTCCAGAAAGACCATTTCCATTTATTTGGAAACTGTAAAATGGTTGGTCTTGTCCTAAACAACGGGCTAAGTTATACAAGTAAAAAGGATCACCACCAGCCCCAGGAAGACAAAACAAAGGTGGCTTAGAACCATGCGGCTGAATTGCTACTAAAAGAGATTCACTCTTAGAATCTGAATCCGTCTGCACAATAGTTGCCAATTGTTCAATAGTTGGATTTTGGAAGAGGGTTGCTATAGAAATATCTTTACCAAACTGTTGCTTAATTTGAGCCATTAAGTAGGGAACTAAAAGAGAATGGCCACCGAGATCAAAAAAGTTATCTTTTACCCCCACATCGTCAACTTTTAAAATCTGTGACCAAATTTGCGTTAGTTGCAGTTCTAACTGGTTACGAGGTACAACCAATCTTTGTGAGTCGTTGTTATAGGAAGGTACTCTTAATGCACGGCGGTCTACTTTGCCGTTAGGAGTTAGCGGCAAGGATTCCAAGATGACAAAGGTGTTTGGCACCATGTAATCTGGTAGCTTTGCTTTCAGGAATTGCCGCAGTTCATTGATTGTAGGTGTACAGTGCTGATGCGGCACTACGTAGGCAACTAAGCGTTTATCACCAGGGGTATCTTCGCTAGCGATGACACAAGATACATGCACATCACTATATTGACTCAGTGCTGCTTCAATTTCACCCAACTCAATGCGGAAACCGCGAATTTTAACTTGATTATCGATGCGTCCCAGGTATTCTATACTACCATCGGGTAAATAGCGTGCCAAATCCCCAGTTTTATATAATTTACTGTCTTTTGCATCCTCAAACGGGTTGGAAATGAATTTCTCTTGTGTTAACTTTGGTCGGTTGAGGTAGCCATGTGCTAATCCTGCACCACCAATATGCAATTCTCCTGGCACACCTACAGGCACTGGTTGTAATTCTGTATCTAGAATGTAAATTTGAGTATTAGTTATGGGACGACCAATGGGTGCGATTGCACGGAGCGCAGCGCCAGAGGCGATCGCACTTCTACCTTCTAGTTGCGTTGCGTCCTTTCTAAGTTGGTAAATACTCGACCAAATTGTAGTTTCTGTAGGCCCGTAGAGATTCCATACTTCGCTACCAGTTTCTAATAATTGATGCGCTAGTTGAGTTGGTAAGGCTTCTCCCCCACACAAGAGTTTCATTCCCAACTTTTGAGTACCTAAGCCTGAAGCTAATAGCATTTGCCAAGTGGCTGGAGTCGCTTGCATCACTGTTGCGTCTGAGTGTTGTAACTCTAGTAACAGCCTAGCGCCATCAATGGCGACTTCACGCGCAACTACTACTACCCTCGCTCCTACCACCAGTGGGAGATACAGTTCCAAAGCCGCAATATCAAAGGATATGGTAGTAACGGCACAGAATGTATCAGAGTCAGTTAATCCTGGACAACAACTCATGGAAGCTAAAAAGTTGACTACACAGTTGTGGTTAACTTGAACTCCTTTTGGCTTGCCTGTGGAACCTGAAGTATAAATTACATAGGCCAAGTTTTCTGGTTTGCTTCCACTCAGTGGATTTTCCCGACTGTGTTGAGCAATGAGTTGGCGATCGCTATCCAAACATACTACTTGTGGAGTATGCTCTGGCAAAAGTTCTAACAATGATTGCTGAGTTAATAACACTGGCAGCGCCGCATCTTCAAGCATAAAGCTCAATCGGTCTTGAGGATAGCCTGAGTCCAGTGGCACATAAGCCCCACCTGCCTTAAGAATACCCAACAATCCAACGACCATTTCTAAAGAACGCTCGACGCAAATCCCTACTAACACATCTGCTCCCACGCCTAAAGACTTAAGGTAGTGCGCCAACTGGTTAGCCTGGTAGTTTAATTCATAGTAAGTTAATTGTTGATTTCCAAACACCACCGCCACAGCATCGGGAGTGAGTTCTACTTGTTCCTCAAACAATTGATGAATACACAAATCTTGTGGATAATCCGCTTGAGTATTGTTCCATTCAACTAATAACTGCTGTTGCTCAGTTGCTGTCAGCAGTGGCAATTGTGAAATCCGCTCTTCTGGGTTAGCAACAATACCTGACAGCAAGGTTACAAAATGCCCAGCCATGCGCTCAATTGTACCTGCATCAAATAAATCAGTGTTATATTCCCATACACCCACTAGTCCAGCAGTAGAGTTCTGCATTGATAAAGTTAAATCAAACTTTGCTGTTGCACTTTGGGCGCTCAATGAACTGATAGTTAAGTCAGCCAGTTCTAGTTCAGACATAGGCGCATTCTGAAGTGAAAACATTACTTGGAACAGTGGTGTATGACTGAGATCCCGTTCTGGCTGCAATGCTTCTACCAGCATTTCAAAAGGTAGATTCTGATTAGCATACGCTCCCAACGCTACTTCTCGAACACGAGTCAGTAATTCGCTAAAACTGGGATTGCCTGCCAAGTCAGTACGCATCACTAATGTGTTGACAAAAAAGCCAATTAACCCTTCTATCTCAGAGCGATCGCGGTTGGCAATTGGCGTCCCCACCAATATATCTGCTACACCTGTGTAGCGATAAAGCAGGGTATCATAAGCTGCTAACAGCGTCATAAAGAGGGTAACGCCTTGCTCCTGACTCAGTTTTACCAATCTATCAGTTAACTCTCCAGAGAGTGCAAACTCTTGATGTGCGCCAGCAAAAGTCTGCAAAGCTGGTCTGGGTCGGTCTGTGGGTAGGGACAACAAAGCTGGTGCGTCTTTTAGCTGCTGTTGCCAGTACGAGAGTTGAGTTTGCAGTACATCTCCTTGTAACCAGTTTCTTTGCCACAGTGCGAAATCTGCATACTGAACCGTCAGTGGTGTTAATGGTGACGGTTGACCTTGAGAATAAGCATTGTACAGTGCTGCTAGTTCTTGGATGAACACACCCATTGACCAGCCATCAGAGACAACGTGGTGCATACACACTAATAAGGCGTGTTCTGTTTCGGACAGCACTACTAGTGTCGCTCTGATTAATGCTCCCTTTGCCAGATCAAATGGTTGAATAGCTTGTTGTTGAGCTAATTGCTGTGTGGCGATTTCTTGTTCGCTTAGTGGCAGATATTCGCACTCAAGAATTGAGACTGTCCAATTCGTTTGTGTTTGAATGATTTGCGAAGGTTTTCCATTAACGGTGATGAAATTGGTGCGTAACGCTTCATGGCGATGAATAATTTCTTGTAAGCTTTGTTCTAAGGCAACCCGATTAAGATTTCCCACGAGACGCAAAGCTAAGGGTAAGTTGTATGCAGCACTGTTCGGCTCTAACTGGTCTAAAAACCATAGACGCTGTTGAGCATAAGACAGTGGTAATTCTGTATCCCTTGCCCTTGGTAGAATAGGTGGTGCAGACAGTTCTAAGTCCTGTTGCTGTAACTGCTCAATTGCTTGTGCTAATTCGGCAACTGTTGCGTTTGCAAACAACTCTCGCAATGCTAGTTCCACTTTGAAAATGTTGCGAATGCGTGAAACCAATTGCGTTGCTAGTAGTGAGTGTCCCCCTAGTTCAAAAAAGTTATCATGTATACCAACTTGCTCTAGTTTCAGTACTTGCGCCCAAATTTGTGCTAATAGTTCTTCAATTGGAGTGCGTGGAGCAACATATTTGCCTATTTGTTCGCTTTGTAAATCCGTTGCTCTTAAGGCGCGGCGGTCTACTTTGCCGTTTGGAGTCAGGGGTAAGGATTCCAAGATTACAAAAGCACTTGGCACCATGTACTCTGGCAGCTTTGCTTTTAGGAATTGGCGCAGTTCATTGATTGTCAGTGTACAGTCCTGATACGGCACTAAGTAGGCAACTAAGCGTTTATCACCAGGGATATCTTCACGGGCGATGATACAACATCCTTTCACATTACTATGTTGGCTCAGTACTGCTTCAACTTCTCCCAATTCAATACGGAAGCCCCGAATTTTTACCTGATTGTCAATGCGCCCCAGGTATTCAATATTACCATCTGTAAGATAGCGTACTAAGTCCCCTGTTTTATAGAGGCGGTCGTAAGAGGCAGAGGAGAAAGACTGCTGCAACTTCTCTTCTGCTCTTTTGCTCCCCTGCTCCCCCGCTCCCCTGCTTCTTCGGAAGGGGTTAGTAATGAATCTTTCAGCCGTTAGTTCAGGAAGGTTGAGGTAGCCTCTTGCTAACCCTATACCCCCGATGTACAACTCTCCTGGCACGCCTACGGGCAATGGTTGTAAATTTTTGTCTAAGATGTAAACTTGTGTATTTGCGATCGCCTTACCAATAGATATTTTCTCATCATCAGTGCATTTTGCGATCGCCTTCGGCGTGGCTTTGCCAATCGTGGCACAGACAGTAGCTTCTGTTGGGCCATAAGCGTTGAAGAAGTTTCTACCAATAGACCATTGCTTGATTAATTCAGCAGGACAAGCTTCTCCAGCCACAATTATTGTTTGCAGTGTCGGCAGTTCCTCCATAGGCATAACTGCTAGTGCCGATGGTGGTAGGGTTATATGGGTAATACAATGATTGCGTAATTGCTCAATTAACGGCTTCCCTGGCAATAGAGAGTCTTTTGTTCCCAGGTACAGCATTCCGCCTGATCCTAAAGCCATCAAGATTTCTGAGATGCTTGCATCAAAACTAAAGGAGGCAAATTGGAGAACGCGACTATCCGAAGTCAAGCCAAAAGTCTGAATTTGAGCTTGAGCTAGGTTACATAGCCCCTGATGCTCAACCATCACACCTTTAGGTCTACCTGTAGACCCTGACGTGTAAATCAGATTAGCTAGATGAAAAGCTCTGACTCCACTGGTTGGGTTATCTTGATTGTTTTGGGCAATTTGTGACCAGACTTCATCGAAAAAGACTTGTTTTGCTTGATACTGGGGAATTCTGTCAATAAGTTGCCGTTGACTAAGCAGCACTTGAACTTGAGCATCTTCTAACATGAAGTTTAAACGCTCAGGCGGATACTCTGGGTCAAGTGGCAGATATGCCCCACCCGCTTTGAGAACGCCCAAAAGTCCAACTACCATTTCCACTGAACGTTCTACACAAAGACCCACCAGCACATCTGGTTTTACACCCAATGAGCGCAAGTAATGCGCTAACTGATTAGCACGACAATTCAATTGGTAATAGGTGAGCTGCTGATTTTCAAACACTACTGCTATGGCATCAGGAGTACGCTCCACCTGCTCCTCAAACAACTGATGGATACATTTATTCTGAGGATAGTTGGACTGGGTATCGTTCCATTCGATAAGTAACTGCCTTTGCTCAACTTCTGGCAGCAGGGGCAATTGTGAGATTGGCTGTTGTGGGTTAGCAATAATACCTTCAAGCAACGTCACAAAATGACCCGTCATTCGTTCAATTGTGCTGGCATCAAACAAGTCAGTGTTGTACTCCCACACCCCGACCAATCCAGTGGCAGTGTTCTGCATGATTAAGGTTAAATCAAACCTGGAAGTTGTACCTTTTATTGACAATGAACTGACAGTGAGTCCAGTCAGTTCTAATCCAAATGTGGGTGCATTCTGGAGGACAAACATTACCTGAAACAGTGGTGTATGACTGAGATCCCGTTCTGGCTGCAATGCTTCTACCAGCATTTCAAAAGGTAGATTCTGATGAGCATACGCTCCCAACGCTACTTCTCGAACACGAGTCAGTAATTCGCTAAAACTGGGATTGCCTGCCAAGTCAGTACGCATCACTAATGTGTTGACAAAAAAGCCAATTAACCCTTCTATCTCAGAGCGATCGCGGTTGGCAATTGGCGTCCCCACCAATATATCTGCTACACCTGTGTAGCGATAAAGCAGGATATCATAAGCTGCTAACAGCGTCATAAAGAGGGTAACGCCTTGCTCCTGACTCAGTTTTACCAATCTATCAGTTAACTCTCCAGAGAGTGCAAACTCTTGATGTGCGCCAGCAAAAGTCTGCAAAGCTGGTCTGGGTCGGTCTGTGGGTAGGGACAACAAAGCTGGTGCGTCTTTTAGCTGCTGTTGCCAGTACGAGAGTTGGCTTTGCAGTACATCTCCTTGTAACCAGTTTCTTTGCCACAGTGCGAAATCTGCATACTGAACCGTCAGTGGTGTTAATGGTGACGGTTGACCTTGAGAATAAGCATTATACAGTGCTTCTAGTTCTTGGACAAACACACCTGTTGACCAGCCATCAGAGACAATATGGTGCATACACAGTAATAAAACGTGTTCTGTCTCATTAAGGACTACCAATATCGCTTTGACTAATACTCCCTTTGTCAGGTTAAAAGGCTGTTGTGCTTGTTGTTGGGCTAATTCCTGTGTAGCGATTTCTTGTTCCGTTGGCGATAAATGCTTCAAATCAACAACTGATACTGTCCAAGTAGTCCCTGTTTGAATAATTTGATTTGGTTTTCCATCAATTATGACGAAATTAGTACGTAACGCTTCGTGGCGATAAATAATTTCTTGTAAGCTTTGTTCTAAGGCAGTTCGATTAAGAATTCCGACTAGACGCAAAGGTAAAGGTAAGTTGTATGCAGCACTGTTCGGCTCTAACTGGTCTAAAAACCACAAACGCTGTTGAGCATAAGACAGTGGTAATTCTGTATCCCTTGCCCTTGGTACGATGGGTGGGGAAATTAATTCTAAATCCTGTTGCTGCAATTGGCCAATCACTTGCGCCAATTCAGCAACCGTTGGTGCGGCAAATAAGCTACGTAATAGGAGTTCTACTTTCAAGCTATTACGCACACGGGAGACTAGTTGCATTGCTAGTAGTGAGTGTCCTCCCAGTTCAAAGAAGTTATCATGTATGCCGACTTGCTCTATTTTTAGCACTTGCGCCCAAATTACTGACAGGATTTCTTCGATTGGGTTACGTGGGGCAACATATTTGTCCGATAATTGGCTGTGTACATCAGGTGCGGGCAATGCGCGGCGGTCTAGTTTCCCGTTGGGGGTAAGTGGTAGAGCGTCCAAGATGACTATCGCACTTGGCACCATATACTCTGGTAACTTTGACTTGAGGAAGTTACGCACAACACTTACAGAGAGTGTACTTCGACTCCTTTCGACTTCGCTCAAGGCAAGTCGCTCAGTACAAGTCTGCTCATTTTGCGGCACAATGTAAGCAACTAGGCGTTTATCGCCTGGTGTATCTTCACGGACAACTGCACAAGATGCCTGTACATCCATTAGTTGGCTCAGTACTGCTTCAACTTCCCCCAACTCAATGCGGAAACCCCGCACCTTAACCTGACTATCGATGCGTCCTAAAAATTCAATGTTACCGTCGCTTAAGTAGCGTGCTAAGTCCCCGGTTTTGTAGAGACGAGAATGCGGCTTATCGCTAAAAGGATTAGGAATGAATTTCTCTTGGGTTAACTCAGGACGGTTAAAGTAGCCTTGGGCTAAAAGGACACCAGCAATGTAAATTTCTCCTGGTACACCCACTGGTACAGGCTGTAAATATTTATCGAGAATGTAAATTTGCGTGTTGGCAATGGGTCGCCCAATGGCAGGAAGTAACGGCCAAGTGTCTACTGAATTAGGCAAAGTCAAGCTGGTGGCTAAATGCGTTTCTGATGGCCCATACTGATTGTGCAATGTACAATCAGTTAGTTTGCGAAACCACTCAGAAATAGCTGGAGTAATCTGCAACTGTTCCCCAGCAGTAATGATTTCTCGCAAATGACTATTAACTAATTCACTACCAACAGCGACTTCAGCTAATTGCTGTAAGCCCACAAAGGGGAGAAACATTCTTTCAATCGCTTCTTGTTGGAGAAAGCCTAACAAAGCTGAAGCATCGCGGCGTAATTCCTCTGCAATTAAGAACAATGTGCCGCCAGAACACCAAGTAGTGAAGATTTCTTGGAAGGAGACATCAAAGTTAATTGAAGCAAATTGTAGGGTTTTTGCTCCAGGCGCAATTTTCAGATTGTCCCGATGCCACAAGATTAGATTGCAAAGAGCAAGCTGACTCATGGCTATACCCTTTGGTTGACCTGTGGAACCAGAAGTGTAAATTATATAAGCTAAGTTATTGGGTTGTACGCCACAGATGAGATTGTCCTGACTGCACTGGGAAATCACTTCAGCGTCAGTATCCAAACAAATAAGTTTGGCTTGATTTTGGGGCAGTCGCTCTTTGAGCAACTGCGGTGTCACCAATACCCTAACTTGAGCATCTTCTAAAATAAATCTCAAACGCTCTTGGGGATACTCTGGGTCAAGTGGTACATAAGCTCCTCCCGCTTTTAGTATCCCCAGTAGTCCTATGACCATCTCTAAAGAACGCTCTACACACAACCCGACTAGGACATCTGGTTTTACTCCCAAAGACTGCAAGTAGTGCGCCAACTGGTTAGCGCGATAGTTTAATTGGTGGTAAGTTAGTTGTTGATTTTCAAACTCCACCGCCACTGCATCGGGGGTACGCGCTACTTGTTCCTCAAATAACTGATGGATGCACTTATGGAGTGGATAATCCACTCCTGTATCGTTCCACTCAACAAGTAACTTTTGTTGTTCCAGTTGTGTTAGCAGGGGCAATTGTGAGATTGGCTGTTGTGGGTTAGCAATAATACCTTCAAGCAACGTCACAAAATGACCAGTCATTCGCTCAATGGTACTAGCATCAAACAAGTCAGTGTTGTACTCCCACACCCCTGCCAGTCCAGTGCCATTGTTCCGCATGATTAAGGTTAAATCAAACCTGGAAGTTATACCTTTTATTGGCAATGGACTGACACTTAGCCCAGTCAGTTCTAATCCAGATGTGGGTGCATTTTGGAGGACAAACATTACTTGGAATAGTGGTGTATAGCTAAGATCCCGTTCTGGCTGTGATGCTTCCACCAGCATTTCAAAAGGCAAATGCTGATGAGAGTATGCCTCCATTGTCATTTCACGAACCCGACCTAGTAATTCGCTAAAACTGGGATTATCTGCCAAGTTAGAACGCATAACTAAGGTATTGACAAAAAAGCCAATTAACCCTTCTATCTCAGAGCGATCGCGGTTAGCAATTGGCGAACCCACTAATATGTCTGATTGCCCTGTGTAGCGATAAAGCAGGGTATCAAACGCTGCCAATAGCGTCATAAAGAGGGTACAACCTTGCTCTTGGCTTAGTTTTGTCAGTTTACCAGTTAATTCAGGAGGAAGTGCAAATTCAAGATGTGTCCCGTGGTAAGTCTGCACAGCAGGTCTGGGTCGGTCTGTGGGTAACGACAATAAGGCTGGTGCGTCTTTTAGTTGTTGTTGCCAGTAACTTAGTTGGCTTTGTAGTACTTCCCCTTGCAACCACTGTCTTTGCCATAAGGCAAAATCTGCATATTGAATCGGCAGTGATGCTAAGGGTGACGGCTGACCTATTAAATAAGCATTGTACAAGGTCGCTAGTTCTTGAATAAATATACCCATTGACCAGCCATCGGAGACAATGTGGTGCATACACAGTAATAAGACATGTTCTGTCTCGGACAGCACTACTAATGTTGCTCTCACTAATGGTTGCGTTGCTAACTCAAAGGGTTGAATCGCTTGTTGTTGCGCTAATTGCTGTGTGGCAATTTCTTGTTCACTGCTTGGCAAATGCTGCAACTCAACAACACAGACTGTCCAATTTGTTTGTGTTTGAATGATTTGTGTTGGTTGTTCATCAATTGTAATGAAGTTGGTACGTAAGGCTTCGTGGCGAGCAATGATTTCTTGTAAGCTTTGTTCTAATGCGGCAATTTGCAAAGTTCCTGCTAAACGCAATGCTATGGGCATATTGTAGAAGGGACTGTTTGGCTCGAATTGGTCTAAAAACCATAAACGCTGTTGAGCATATGATAGTGCGAGTTCTGCATTCTCTGCCCTTGGTAAGATAGGCGGTGCAGACAGTTCTAAGTTTTGTTGCTGTAACTGCTCAATCTCTTGCGTCAATTCGGCAACTGTCGCGTTTGCAAAAAATTCACGCAATGCTAGTTCTACTTTGAAAATGTTACGGATACGTGAAACTAGTTGCGTTGCTAGCAGCGAATGTCCTCCCAAGGTAAAGAAGTTATCATGAATACCCACTTGCTCTACTTTCAGGATTTGCGCCCAAATTTGTGATAATAGTTCTTCAATTGGAGTGCGTGGGGCTACATATTTGCCTATTTGTTCGCTTTGTAAATCCGGTGCAGGTAAGGCGCGGCGGTCTACTTTGCCACTATGAGTTAGAGGTAAGGACTCCAAAATGGCGATCGCACTAGGAACCATGTATTCTGGTAGCTGGTGCTTGAGAAATTCACGTAGTTGGTTGGTTGTCAGTGATTTATCAGTAGCAGCTAAATATGCTACCAAGCGTTTATCACCTGGAATATCTTCTCTGGCAATGACTACAGCTTGTTGTATTTGTGGGTGGCTGTTGAGGACTGTCTCAATTTCTCCCAACTCAATGCGGAAGCCGCGAATCTTGACTTGGTTATCGATGCGACCAAGGTATTCTATATTGCCATCATCCAAGTAGCGTACTAGGTCGCCTGTTTTATAAAGGCGTTCTGATTTATCATTCGAGAAGGGATTGGGAATGAATTTTCCTGTTGTCAATTCTTTTCGGTTCAAGTAGCCTCTTGCCAACCCCAAACCAGCAATATGCAATTCTCCTGCTACACCTACGGGGACTGGTTGCAGATGCTCGTCTAAAATGTAGATTTGTGTGTTGGCTATTGGCCGCCCAATCGGTACTGTCCTGAGATTGCCATTTGGGAAGCATTGCCAGTAGGTGACATCAATTGCCGCTTCTGTTGGGCCATAGAGATTGTGCAATTCGCAGTCTAACCGAGCAAAAAAGCGTTCCTGAAGTTCTACATACAAAGCTTCACCACTACAGATTACTCGTTTCAAGCTACGGCAATTTTCGAGACTTGGTTCTTCTAAGAAAACCTGGAGCATAGAAGGAACAAAATGCACATGAGTAACCTGCTGCTCTAAAATTAGGTTGACCAAGTAAGCACTATCTTTATGTCCACCTGGTTTAGCCACAACTAAACGCGCTCCAGTGATTAACGGCCAGAAGAACTCCCAAACTGACACGTCGAAGCTAAAAGGAGTTTTCTGTAAAATGCAATCTACTACTGTTAATTGATATGCTTGTTGCATCCACAGCAGGCGATTGCAAATTCCCAAGTGCGTGTTCATTGCTCCTTTGGGCTTGCCAGTGGAACCGGATGTGTAAATCACATAAGCCAAGTTACTATCTTGCACGGTAGTAATTGGATTTTCCTGACAAGACTTATAAATAAATTGCCAATCAGTATCTAAATATACAACCTGCGCTTGATGCTGAGGTAACTTTTCCTTGAGTTGCTGTTGTGTCAGCAGTACTGTAACTTGAGCATCTTCTAACATAAAGCTCAAGCGTTCAGCAGGATAGTCTGGGTCAAGTGGCACATAAGCCCCACCTGCTTTGAGGATACCCAGTAGTCCCACCACCATTTCTAAGGAACGCTCTACACAAATACCCACCAGTACATCTGGTTTTACACCCAAAGACTGCAAGTAATGTGCCAATTGGTTAGCGCGATAATTCAACTGCCGATAAGTCAGCTGTTCATATTCAAACACCACTGCCACAGCATCGGGTGTGCGTGCTACTTGCTCCTCAAACAACTGATGAATACATTTATCCTGGGGATAGTTGGACTGAGTATTGTTCCACTCAACTAATAATTGCTGTTGCTCAATTGCTGTCAGCAGAGGCAATTGTGAAATTTGCTGAATAGGGTTAGCAACAATTCCCTCAAGCAATGTGACAAAATGCCCGCTCATCCGTTCAATTGTGCTGGCATCAAACAAGTCAGCGTTGTACTGCCACATACTCACCAGTCCAGTTGCAGTATTCTGCATTGATAAAGTTAAATCAAATTTGGCAGGTGCGCTTTGGGTTGGCAAAGAACTGATAGTTAAGCCAGCAAGCTCTACTTCAGATATAGGCGCATTCTGGAAGACAAACATCACCTGGAACAGTGGCGTATAGCTGAGGTCTCGTTCTGGCCGCAATGCTTTTACCAACTCCTCAAAAGGCAGGTCTGGATGAGCATACGCTTTTAGTGTCAGTTGCCGCACTCGACTTAGCAATTCCTTAAAGCTGGGATTGCCTGACAAATCAGTACGCATCACTAAAGTATTGACAAAAAAGCCAATTAACCCTTCGAGTTCCAAGCGATCGCGGTTAGCAGTGGGCGTACCCACTACAATGTCATCGGAGCCTGTGTAGCGATAAAGCAAGGTGACATAAGCACAGAACAGCGTCATGAACAGGGTGGCTCCCTGTTGTCTGCTAAAATTAGCGATCGCTTGACTCAGTTCATTTGATAATTCGACATATTGAACTGCGCCCCGGTAAGTTTGAATGGCTGGTCTTGGTCTGTCTGTGGGTAATTCTAGTAAATTAGGAGCTTTATTGAGTAGTTGTTTCCAGTAATCAAGCTGCGTTTGGAGTACTTCTTTTTGCAACCACTGCCGTTGCCAAATGGCATAGTCGGCATACTGAATTGGTAGCTCAGGTAGCTCTGGGGACAGGTTATTGCAGAGGGCTGAGTAAATGGTTGCTAACTCACGCATCAATACGCCTGTTGACCAACCATCCACGATAATGTGGTGTACTGTTAGTACCAAAGCGTGTTCTACCTCTTTAAGTTTCACCACACAAGCTCGGATTAAAGGAGAACTAGCAAGGTCAAAGGTTTGAGTAGCTTCAGTTGCAGCTAATTTTTGGCAAGCGATTTCTCTTTCATCTTCAGGTAGTTCTGTAAGGTCTACTACTGGCACACTTAAAATTAAGCTGTCAGCAATTACCTGGACTGGCTGTTCGTTAATAGTGCGGAAGTTGGTACGTAAGACTTCGTGGCGATCGATAATTTTGTTGAGGCTTTGCTCTAGCGCCACGACATTCAAGTGACCATGAAGTTTTATAGTTGTTTGTTCGTTGTAGAAAGGGTTATCTGGTTCCATCTGGTTTAATAACCAGAGTCGTTCTTGGGCAAAAGACAGAGGTAAGTTCTGAGGGCGATCGGCTTTGATCGGGGATAAATTTATATCGGTGTCCGCATTTTTCTCATGCAGCAACAAAATAAGTTCCGCTTTATTTTCAGCTAATAAGTCACGAGTTTCTAGCGTCAATACTCCCTTGGGAGCATTAGCACGCAACTGCTCACCTTCAACCCACAACTTCACACCCTGTTTATTAAGATCAGCAACCAATTGTTCGATATTCACAGAAAGATAACCCCCACTCGCCTAATTCGTAATTCGTGATTTAAAATTATTTGTTATTTAAATTGCTATTTCTTCTCTATCAATTGCACCTAAGTTAATATCTGACTCTGGTTGTCTTTCTAGTTTTGGTGCTATTTCAGCTATTGTCGGAGATTCAAACAAACTTGCTACAGATAATCGGGTAGAAAAAGTATTTTTTAGTCGTGATATAACTTGAGCGCCTGTTAAGGAATCTCCTCCTAATTCAAAAAAATTATCATGAATTCCCACCTGCTTAATTCCTAATAATTCTTGCCAGATATCGGCAACTATTTGTTCAATCTTATCACGAGGAGCTATATATAAATTGCGTAAATTAGGTCTGGAGTAGAGTGCCGATAATTTTTCTGGCTGAAAAACATCCGGCTTGATTTGTAATGAAATTTCTAAATTTTGGTCAGCCTCTCTTTGCCTAGATTTTGTGCTAAATGCGGCTGATGCAGAAGCTTGAGCCATAATAATTTGATGTTCCAACGCTTCAGTTTCAGGAAACGCAGCAACTTGAACAAAATCTTGCTCGTGTAGTGCTTCAAACCACTGGTCTTTGATAATAAAAGGCTGACCTGGGTTGCGTCTTTTATCGTCTAAAGGTTTCAACAGCAGACCCCAACTAATATCAAAGTCTATTTTCGGCTGAGTTATTTCCCACACTAGCAGAAAACCCCCAGGAGCTAATAAAGAGCGTACATGATGAAGTGTTTGATCTATATTCCGAGTTGCGTGCAACACATTAGAGGCTATTATTACATCAAAGCTATACTTTTCAAACTCTTGCTCAGTTGGTGATTTGTCTATATCTAGTAATCGATATTCAACAAATGGATAGTCTTTAAACTTATGTTGGGCTTGAGTTAGAAAGCCGCTACCAATATCAGTAAAAGTATAATTGGTTTGTTTGGATGGCAACATAGGTAATAATGCTTGCGTAGACACACCAGTACCTCCACCGATTTCTAGAACTCTCAGGTGAATCGATGATGGCAATGATTTGACTACCTGTTTCAAACTTGAGCGCAAGATGGAGTTGTAGTAATTAATTAAGGGAGATTCTGAATATGAACCGTTGTTTTCCTTTTGGTAAACCAGTTCATTGAAAATCTCTAATGGTTCTTGTTCACCAATAACAACAGCAGCTAAATTTTCACCACAACGTTGCACTAAATCTAAATCTACTAAAGATGAAGCCGCGAACCTCGCTCTGACTTCTTCTAAATGTTCATTAATATAATCTTGCGAACATGGCACTAGCTCACTAAATAACCCCTCTTGTTGCTGTAGTTGTCCTTGTTCAACCAATATTTGCAACCATCTAGATAACAATTGCTGATAGCGGGGAGTTATATGACATTGCGCCAACAAATTCTCTAAAGAATACTTTTCTTCGGAATTCCTAAAAGCACGTAATTGCTTGAATGCAAAGTTAATGTAGGCTGTACATAAACGATCCAACCACTGTCTATTCTCTTGATAGGTTAACTCGTTGAGTTCTGCATTTCTAGTATTTGCTTGTTTTTGACCTGCTTGTGTAAGCAATGTCCACAATTGTGATGTTGTGGGCAAGATTTCCAACTGCCCCCAAGCTGCTTTTTGTGGGGGATCAATCCAATAACGTTGGCGTTCAAAGGGATAAGTCGGTAAGGGAAGACGATAATACTCTTCTTGACTATAAAATTCAAACCAATCTACCTCAACTCCAGCCAACCAGAGTTGACCAAATGTGTTAGATAAAACACGAATATCGGATTGCTTTTCTTGAGGATGACGTACCGAAGTTAAGACCGTTTGTGTGTCTGCTTTGTCTGGATTTCTTTTTACTAATGTAGTTAGTGTATGTCCTGGCCCCACCTCTAGTAAGACTTGCTCAGGTGTTGCTAATAATTTTTCTACACCTTCGGCAAACAGCACTGTGGAACGTAGATGTTGAGCGTAGTAGTCAGGATTTGTGGCTTGTGTAACTGTAATCCAAGTACCAGTTAGGTTGGAGATATAAGGAATTTTTGGGGGATTTAAAGTAACTTTTTTGACTCGCTCTGCAAATGCTTCTAAGATTGGTTCCATCATTTGAGAATGGAAGGCATGGGAAGTATGCAGACGGCGACATTCAATGCCTTGAGCAGCAAGCTGATTTTGTAGTGCATCTACTGCTGCTGTGGAACCGGAAATTACACACTGTGAGGGTTGATTAATTGCTGCAACAGAAAGTTCTGACCCTAATAAGGATGTTAGCTTGTCTGCGGGTAGGGGAACAGAAAGCATTGCTCCAGTGGGAAGTTGCTGCATCATCTGTCCGCGTGCTGCTACTAGAGATAAGGCATCTTCTAAAGAAAAAACTTCTGCTAGGGTTGCTGCGACGTACTCGCCAATACTGTGACCGATCGCAGCTTGTGGTTCTACTCCATAAGACTGCCATAATTTAGCTAGGGCGTATTCAATTACAAAAATAGCAGGTTGAGCGTAGATGCGAAGCAGCTTGTCGTCAGACATCGCTGTTTGTTGAAGTTGCTTTGATGCTTCATCAATCTTTTCGTCGCTGGGGTAGAGAATATGACGCAAATCTAACCCTAGTTGTGGTTTAAGAATTTCTGAGCAATAATCAACTTGTTCTTTAAATACTGTCTGGGTTTCATAAATTTCCCGCGCCATGTTGACATACTGTGAACCTTGACCAGGAAACATAAAGACAACAGGCCGTTCTGTAATCTCTGTATAATTTGTCAAAACTTGTTTTGGATCTAAACTGCTAAGACCTTTGACAGCATCTTCTAAGTCTTGACAAATTAACATTCGTCGGTAATTAAAACCCCGGCGACCACTATTAAGGGTATAAGCTACATCACCTAAATTTAGTTCTGGATGCTCTTTCAAATGTGTAATTAAATTAGCCGTCGCCTTCTCCAGCGCACTCGCAGTCTTAGCCGACAGACATAACAGAAAATATTCACTTTTTAATTTTAAATTTTTAATTTTTAATTGAGTTGGTGCTTCTTCTAAAATTACATGAGCATTAGTACCCCCCATACCAAAAGAACTAACTCCAGCACGGCGAGGGATATTATTTGTTTTCCATTCAGTCAATTTTGTATTGACATAAAAAGGACTGTTAACAAAATCAATTTTGGGATTAGGTGTCTCGAAGTGCAAACTAGGAGGCAGCATTTTATGTTGCAGTGCTAATACAGTCTTAATCAAACCTGCCACACCTGCTGCTGTATCCAAATGTCCTAAGTTGGTTTTTAGCGAACCAATAGCGCAGAAACCTTTTTTATCGGTAGTTTGATTAAAAGCTTGAGTTAAAGCTGTAATTTCAATCGGATCTCCTAAAGGTGTAGCTGTGCCATGAGCTTCGATGTAGGAAATGGTTTCAGCATCTACACCAGCTATAGCTTGAGCCTCGCCAATCACTGCTGCTTGACCGCTGACACTAGGCGCAGTGTAGCCGACTTTCATTGCACCATCGTTATTGATGGCCGAGCCTTTAATGATTGCATGGATGTGGTCGCGATCGCTTATCGCATCCTTTAATCTTTTCAATACCACAATCCCAGCACCGCTACCAGCGATCGTCCCTTGTGCCTTAGCATCAAAAGCACGGCAGTGTCCATCAGGAGAAAGAATCATTCCCTCTTGATGCAAATAACCTATTTTTTGAGGAATGCACAGAGTAACTCCACCAGCTAAAGCCATGTCACATTCTCCATTTAAGAGACTTTGACAAGCTACATGCACAGCAACCAAAGAAGTAGAACAGGCTGTTTGCACATTTACTGCGGGGCCAGTCAAGTTGAGTTTATATGCAACTCGTGTAGGTAAAAAATCTTTATCGTTAGAGATTCCTAACTGAAGAGGGTCAAGCGCTTCTAGTAATTGATGATTAGGGTAAAGGTTGTTGAGAAAATACCTATTCATCCCCACACCACCATAAACCCCCATTAAACCATGATAAGTTTGTGGGTCATAACCAGCTTTTTCTACAGCTTGCCAAGCCAATTCTAAAAATAGGCGTTGTTGTGGATCTATTAACTCAGCTTCTTTAGCGCTATAAGCAAAGAAATTTGCATCAAACAATTCAATGTCTGAGAGAACACCGCTAGCTTTTACATAATTAGGATTATTTAGTAAATCTAGAGAAACGCCGGAATTTATTAATTCTTCATCTGTCAGCCAGGAGATAGATTCTACACCATCTTGTAAATTCTGCCAAAATGATTCAATATCTTTTGCGCCTGTAAATCTACCAGCAACAGCAATTATTGCTATTTCAGAATTGTTAAGTTCATTACTGTTATGCACTGAATTTATGATCATTTTTATCTTTTCCTCTGAGAGCGATATTGTTGTCTAGATTGTAATTGTTGGCTTCTCAAAGCTTTACTTTCACCATGAGATTGAGTACGATAATTGCTTTCCTCTATTGGAGCTTCTTTGCTAAGTTTAGTACTTAAATATTGGTTTAACCTATGTATGGTTGGGTAATTAAACATATCAACTATTGATAGTTCCAAGCCAAATTCTTCTTGCAATTGCTGATTAATTTTTACTAGGAGTAATGAATGACCTCCAAGCTCAAAGAAATTATTGTAAATTCCCACCTTTTCTACTGCTAATGCTTTTTGCCAAATGCCAGCAATGATTCTTTCTACTTCCGTATTTGGCATTACATAATCTAATAGTTCTTGATGTAAATCCGGGTCAGGCAGAGCGCGACGGTCTACTTTACCGTTAGGTGTGAGGGGTAGGGACTCTAGTATGACAAAAGCGGCTGGTATCATATACCCAGGTAATTTATTAGCAAGGAACTCACGCAGTTCGTCCGTTGTGAGTGTTACATCTTTTTGTGGTACTGCGTAGGCGACTAAGCGCTTGTTACCCTCTGTTCCCTCATGGGCGATGACACAGCAGTTCTGCACATCACTATGTTGTCCTAGCAGACTTTCTATTTCTGCCAACTCGATGCGGAAGCCCCGAATTTTTACTTGATTATCGATGCGTCCCAGGTATTCAATATTGCCATCTGGTAGATAACGTGCCAAATCCCCAGTTTTGTAGAGACGACCAGAACCAAAGGGGTTGGGAATGAATTTTTCCTGAGTTAGTTCGGGGCGGTTGAGGTAGCCTCTTGCTAACCCCACACCACCGATATGCAACTCTCCTGGCACACCAATAGGAACTGGTTGCAGATTGCGATCTAAAATGTAGACTTGGGTGTTTGCGATCGCACGACCAATAGATATTTTCTCATTGTCATTGCATTGTGCGATCGCCTTTGGCGTGGCTTTGCCAATCGTGGCACAGACAGTAGCTTCTGTTGGCCCGTAAGCGTTAAAGAAGTTTCTACCAACAGACCATTGCTTGATTAATTCAGCAGGACAAGCTTCTCCGGCGACAATTATTGTTTGCAATGCTGGAAGTTCTGACCCAGGCATAACTGCTAGTGCCGATGGTGGTAGCGTGATATGGGTAATAGAATCATTACGTAATCGCTCAATTAATGGCTGTCCTGGCAATAAAGAGTCTTTGCTTGCTAGGTAGAGCGTTCCACCTGACATCAGCGCCATGACAACTTCCCAAATAGAAGCGTCAAAACTGAAGGAAGCAAACTGGAGAATGCGACTATTAGAACCGACACCGAAAGTTTGAATCTGTGCTTGGGCTAGGTTGGATAGTCCTTTATGCTCAACCATCACACCTTTAGGTTTACCTGTTGAGCCTGATGTGTAAATGACATTAGCTAAATGAAAGGCTTTAACTCCACTGCTGGGATTATCTTGATTATTTTGGGCAATTTGTGACCAAAGTTCATCTAAAAAGACAAGTTTTGCCTGATGTTTGGGGAGTCTGTCAATAAGTTGTTGTTGAGTCAGCAGCACTGAAACTTGAGCATCTTCTAGCATAAAGCTCAAACGCTCAGGCGGATACTCTGGGTCAAGTGGTACATAAGCTCCACCTGCTTTGAGAATCCCCAATAGTCCCACCACCATTTCTAAAGAACGTTCGACGCAAATACCCACCAGAGTATCTGGTTTTACGCCCAATGAGCGCAAGTAATGAGCCAATTGATTAGCACGACAATTTAATTGGTAGTAAGTAAGTTGTTGTTTTCCAAATACAACAGCTGTGGCATTAGGCTTACGCTCTACCTGCTCCTCAAACAACTGATGGATGCACTTATCCCAAGGATAATCTGCCCCCGTATCATTCCATTGCAGTAATAATTGCTGTTGTTCCGCCTCTGTCAACAGTGGCAATTGAGAAATTTGCTGTTCTGGGTTAGCAATAATACCTTCAAGCAATGTCACAAAATGACCAGTCATTCGCTCAATGGTACTAGCATCAAATAAATCGGTGTTGTATTCCCACACCCCTACCAGTCCAGTGGGAGTATTCTGCATAATTAAAGTTAAATCAAACTTGGTAGTTGTACCTGTTAGCTTGAGTGGACTGACAGTTAACCCAGCCAAATCTACTTGAGGCATAGGTGCATTTTGGAGGACAAACATCACCTGAAATAGTGGTGTATGGCTGAGATTTCGTTCTGGCTGTAATGCTTCCACCAGCATTTCAAAAGGTAAATTCTGATGAGCATACGCTCCCAACGCGACTTCTCGAACACGACTCAGCAATTCGCTAAAACTGGGATTACCAGCCAAGTTAGAACGCATGACTAAGGTATTGACAAAAAAGCCAATTAACCCTTCTATCTCAGAGCGATCGCGGTTAGCAATTGGTGTCCCTACTAATATATCTGCTACACCTGTGTAGCGATAAAGCAGGGTATCATAAGCTGCCAACAGCGTCATGAACAGCGTTACTCCATGCTCCTGGCTCAGTTTTGTCAACCAATCAGTTAACTCCACTGACAGAGTAAACTCTTGATACGCCCCAGCAAAAGTCTGCAATGCAGGTCTGGGTCGGTCGGTGGGTAGGGGCAACAAAGCTGGTGCATTCGCTAATTGTTGGTGCCAGTAACTCAATTGACTTTGCAGTACATCCCCTTGCAACCAGTCTCTTTGCCACAGTGCGAAATCTGCGTACTGAATCGGCAGTGGTGTTAACGATAAAAATTGACCTGTTGAATAAGCATTGTACAGTGCTGCTAGTTCTTGAACAAATACACCCATTGACCAGCCATCAAAGACAATATGGTGCATACACAGTAATAAAACGTGTTCTGTCTCGGACAGCACTACTAGTTTTGCCCTGATTAATATTTGCTTTGCCAGGTCAAACGGTTGAACAGCTTGTTGTTGGGCTAATTGTTGTGTAGCAATTTCTTGTTCAGTTGTAGATAAATGTCTTAAGTCAACAACTGATACATTCCAAGTAGCTCCTGTTTGAATAATTTGAATTGGCTCTCCATCAACTGTGATGAAGTTGGTGTGTAAGGCTTCATGACGATAAATAATTTCTTCTAAACTTTGTTCTAAGGCTGCTTGATTGAGCATTCCTGCTAGACGCAAAGCTATGGGTATATTGTATGAGGCGCTGTTCGGGTTTAACTGGTCTAAAAACCATAGCCGTGTTTGGGCAAATGACAGTGGTAATTCTGCATCCCTTGCCCTTGGTACTATGGGTGGGGAAATTAGTTCTAAATCCTGTTGCTGTAACTGTTGAATGTTTTGGGACAATTCAGCAACCGTAGGTGCAGCAAATAAGTTCCGCAAAGGTAATTCTACTTTCAAGCTGGTACGCACACGGGAAACCAGTTGAGTTGCTAGTAGAGAATGTCCGCCAAGCTCAAAGAAATTATCATGAATACCAACTCGCTCAACTTTCAGCACTTGCGCCCAAATCAGTGATAGGATTTCCTCAATTGGGTTACGTGGGGCAACATATCTGTCCGATAATTGGCTGTGAAAATCAGGTGCGGGTAAAGCGCGACGGTCTAATTTCCTATTAGGAGAAAGCGGTAGAGCCTCCAATATGACTATTGCACTTGGAACCATATACTCTGGTAACTTTTCTTTGAGGAAGTTACGTACTTCGCTAATAGAGATTGTCTGTTCTGGTTGCGGCACAATATAAGCAACTAAGCGTTTATCGCCCGGTGTATCCTCACGGACAACTACACAAGATGCTTGTACATCACTCAGTTGACCAAGTACCGCTTCAACTTCGCCTAACTCAATGCGGAAACCCCTAATTTTAACTTGATTGTCAATGCGTCCTAAAGATTCGAGCTTACCGTCAGGTAGATAACGTGCTAAGTCCCCTGTTTTGTAGAGGCGGGAATTAGGGTTACTGCTAAAAGGGTTGGAGATGAATTTCTCTTGTGTTAACTGAGGTCTGTTAAAGTAACCTTGGGCTAAAAGCGCACCTGCAATGTACACTTCTCCTGGCACACCCACAGGTACAGGTTGTAGATATTTATCGAGGATGTAAATTTGCGTGTTAGAAATGGGTCGCCCAATGGAAGGAAGTAGCGGCCATCTGTCTATTGCATCAGGTAGGGTATAACTCGTAGCTAAATGGCTCTCTGACGGCCCATACTGATTATGCAAAGTAATATCAGTTAGTTTGCTCAACCACCCAGAAATCGCCCCAGTAATTTGCAACTGTTCTCCAGAAGTAATAATTTCCCGCAAACCAGTATTAACTATGCCATTCCCCAACGCGACTTCTGCTAGTTGCTGTAAGCCGACAACAGGGAGAAACATTCGCTGAATTTGTTTCTCTTGCAGAAAACCTAACAATGCTAAAGCATCACGGCGTAATTCTTCTGTGATGAGGAACAATGTACCGCCAGAACACCAGGTAGTGAAGATTTCTTGGAAGGAGACATCAAAGCTAACCGAAGCAAATTGCAGGGTTTTTGCCCCACGAGAAATTTTGAGATTGTCTCGATGCCATAAGATATGATTGCAAAGGGCAAGCTGACCCATAGCTATACCCTTGGGTTGACCTGTGGAACCAGAGGTATAAATTATATAAGTTAAGTTATTCGCTTGTACGCCGGAAATGAGATTTTTCTGACTGCACTGGGCTATCAGTTCAGCGTCACTATCTAAGCAAACAAGTTTTGCTTGATTAGGTGGGAGTCTGTCAATAAGTTGTTGTTGAGTCACCAACACCCTAACTTGAGCATCTTCTACAATAAAGCTCAAACGCTCTTGGGGATACTCTGGGTCAAGTGGTACATAAGCTCCCCCCGCTTTTAGTATCCCCAGTAGTCCTATGACCATCTCTAAAGAACGCTCTACACACAACCCGACTAGGACATCTGGTTTTACTCCCAAAGACTGCAAGTAGTGCGCCAACTGGTTAGCGCGATAGTTTAATTGGTGGTAAGTTAGTTGTTGATTTTCAAACTCCACCGCCACTGCATCGGGGGTACGCGCTACTTGTTCCTCAAACAACTTATGGATGCACTTATGGAGTGGATAATCCACCCCTGTATCGTTCCACTCGACAAGTAACTGTTGTTGTTCAACTTCTGTTAACAAAGGCAATTGAGAAAGTCGCTGTTCTGGGTTAGCAATAATACCTTCAAGTAATGTGACAAAATGACTTGTCATTCGCTCAATGGTTCTAGCATCGAACAAGTCAGTATTGTACTCCCACACTCCTATCAGTCCAGTAGGACTGTTCTGCATGATTAAGGTTAAATCAAACCTTGAATTTGCGCCTTTCATTGGGAATGAACTGACACTTAGCCCACTCAGTTCTATTCCAGATGTGGGAGCATTCTGAAGGACAAACATTACTTGGAACAGTGGTGTATAGCTAAGATCCCGTTCTGGCTGTAATGCTTCCACCAGCATTTCAAAAGGTAAATGCTGATGAGCATACGCAGACAACGCTACTTCTCGAACATGAGTCAGCAATTCGCTAAAAGTGGGATTATCTGCCAAGTTAGAACGCATGACTAAGGTATTGACAAAAAAGCCAATTAACCCTTCTATCTCAGAGCGATCGCGGTTAGCAATTGGCGAACCCACCAATATATCTTCTTGTCCTGTGTAGCGATAAAGTAGAGTATCAAAGGCTGCTAACAGTGTCATAAAGAGGGTACAACCTTGTTGCTGACTCAGTTGTGTTAGTTCACCAGTGAGCTTCTGTGAAAGTGCAAACTCTTGATATGCACCGTTATCAGTCTGTACAGATGGTCTTGGTCTGTCTGTAGGCAGCGATAATAAAGCTGGTGCATCGGCGAGTTGCTGTTGCCAGTAACTTAGTTGGCTTTGGAGTACATCCCTTTGCAACCACTGTCTTTGCCATAAGGCAAAATCTGCGTACTGAATTGGCAGTGGTGTTAATGGTGACGGCTGACCTATTAAATAAGCATTGTATAGTGCCGCTAGTTCTTGAATAAACACACCCATTGACCAACCATCAGAGACAATGTGGTGCATACACAGTAATAAGACATGTTCTGTCTCGGAAAGCACTACTAATGTGGCTCTGACTAATGCGCTTTTTGCTAGGTCAAACGGTTGAATCGCTTCTTGTTTAGCTAATTGCTGTGTGACTATTTCTTGTTCGGTTAAGGGTAAATCCTTCAAGTCAACAATTGAGACTGTCCAATTCGTCTGTTGCTGAATGATTTGAGTTGGTTTTCCATCAACTGCGATGAAGTTGGTGTGTAAGGCTTCGTGGCGATGAATAATTTCAACTAAGCTTTGTTGTAAGGCAGTTTGATCAATATCTCCTACTAGACGCAAAGCTGTAGGTATGTTGTAGAAGGCGCTGTTGGGGTTTAACTGGTCTAAAAACCACAAACGCTGTTGAGCATAAGACAATGGTAAGTCTGCATTCTCCGCCCTCCTGAAGATGGGTGGTGCAGACAGTTCTAAGTTTTGTTGTTGCAATTGCCCAATCACTTGTGCCAACTGTGCAACTGTCGCTCTTGCAAACAACTCACGCAATGGTAATTCTACTTTGAAAACATTGCGGATGCGTGAAACTAGCTGCGTTGCTAGTAATGAGTGTCCCCCAAGTTCAAAAAAGTTATCATGAATACCCACTTGCTCTACTTTCAAAACTTGCGCCCAAATTTGTACCAGTATTTCCTCGGTGGGTGTGCGTGGGGCAACATACAATTCTCGTAGTGTGCTGTCTAATTCTGGTTTTGGTAGGGCACGGTGGTCTACTTTCCCGTTGGGAGTTAAAGGTAACGATTCTAGCAGTACCAAAGCACTTGGCATCATGTACTCTGGTAGCTTTGCCTTGAGAAACTGACGCAGTTGTTGGACTGTGGGGGATTGTTCTGTCTGCGGCACTACATAAGCCACTAAACGTTTGTTGCCCGGTTCATCCTCTCGGACTACCACCACGTTTTCCCACACGGCTGGGTGTTGCACCAGTAATGCCTCAATTTCTCCCAACTCAATGCGGAAGCCGCGAATTTTTACTTGATTGTCGATGCGTCCTAAATACTCTAACTCGCCATTGGGCAAATAACGCGCCTTATCCCCTGTTTTGTATAGTTGCGCTTGGGGGTTGGTGCTAAAAGGATGAGAGATAAACCGTTGTTGTGTTAATTCGGGACGATTCAGATAACCACGCGCTACCCCTTTCCCACCAACGTACATCTCACCGGGAACGCCAATTGGCACTGGCTGTTGATGTTCATCCAGCACATACACTTGTAAGTCGGGTATCGGACGACCAATTACGCTTGCTGTGCCATGTAAATCTTCTTTATGCAAGGGGCGATAGGTAACGTGTACGGTAGTTTCTGTAATCCCGTACATATTCACTAATTGGGTTAACTGGTCTCCATAACGCTCAAACCAAGGTTGCAAACTCTTGAGTTCTAGTGCTTCTCCACCAAATATTACTAGGCGTAAGTTTAATGAAGAGGCAGGGGGACTCGGGGCCCCCTCTGGGGATAGGGGGAAGAGGGGGCAGGGGACAGGGGGAAATGATCCCGAAGCCCTACTTTGGTGGAGCAGAGCGAAACATGGCTCACAGTCTCCCGCTTCTGCTAAGTGGTTCTCGTTCTCTTGGGGTAGAATCCCCATCCCCCCTGCTCCCTGCTCCCTGCTCCCTTGCCTCTTTGACTGTTCGGCTTGAATTAATTGGCGGAAAGCTGAAGGTGTTTGATTGAGAACTGTGACTTTTTCTTGACACAATAAATTATAGAAGGATTCGGGCGATCGCGTCACTAAATAAGGTACTACTACCAGCCGTCCACCATACAGCAACGCACCCCAAATTTCCCAAACAGAGAAATCGAATGCATAAGAGTGGAATAATGTCCACACATCATCTTGATTGAAATTATACCAATCTTCTGTGGCTGCAAACAGACGAGTTACATTACTGTGATTGACTAAAACGCCCTTGGGCTTACCTGTAGAACCAGAAGTGTAGATGACGTATGCTAAGTTATTAAGTGTTGCGGTGTTTAGAAGGTTTGTGTTGTACTCTTGAGCAATTTTTAAGAAGTCGCTGTCTAAGCAGACAACCTGTGCAGTATGCTGTGGCAACTTGTTGACTAACTGCTGTTGAGTCAGTAGCACTCTAACTTGAGCATCTTCTAATATAAAGCTCAAGCGATCGCTGGGATACTCTGGGTCAAGCGGCACATAAGCCCCACCCGCTTTGAGAATACCCAATAGTCCCACCACCATTTCTAAAGAACGCTCTACACAAATACCCACCAGTACATCTGGTTTTACACCTAGAGTTTGTAAATAGTACGCCAAATGGTTCGCACGACAGTTCAACTCGTGGTAGGTGAGTTGTTGATTTTCAAACACAACTGCCACCGCATCCGGTGTTCTCTCAACTTGCTCCTCAAACAATTGATGAACACATTTATCTTGGGGATAATCTACGCCTGTATCATTCCACTCAACCAATAACTGCTGCTGCTCAACTTCTGTCAGCAGAGGTAATTGCCAAATCTGCTTTTGAGGATTAGCTACAATACTTTCTAGCAAGGTTACAAAATGCCCTGCCATGCGCGCAATAGTAGTAGCATCAAACAAGTCAGTATTATATTGCCAGCATGGCTCTAAAACTCCCTGAGCTTCTCTTACCATTAAACTCAGATCCAACTGTGCGCCCCGTTGTCCGAGCAAGTATGGCTCCATCTCAAACATTTGTTCTTGAATGTGCAATAATTTCTCTGTTGGTTCGCACCAACGTTGTGCTTGCCAAGTGAAACTAACTTGACATAAAGGAAAACGACTAGGATCTCGTTGTGGCTGAAGTTTTTCTGCTAACAGAGAAAACGGGTAATCTTGATGCTTTTGGGCTTGTTTAACTGTCTTGCTGACTTGAGCGAGAAGTTCGTTGAATGTGGCATTTTCCTTGACAGAAACTCGTAAAACGGTCAGGTTGGAAAAGTAGCCGACAATCTCTTTAAACTCTTTACCCCACCGCCCTCTCATCGGGCTTCCTATGAGGATATCTGTTTGATTGGTGTAGCGGTAAAGTTGGACATAAAATGTTGCTAACAGAACCTGATAAAGGCTGGTTCCAGAAGCTAGAGCTAGATGTTTGAGTTTTTGAGTTAATTGTTCATCTAGCTTTAAAATATATCCTGCCCCTTGATAAGTCTGTATTGGGGGGCGGGGTTTGTCTGGGAGCAAATTCAAAATAGGCAATTCACCAGCTAATTGTTGTTGCCAGTATTGCCACAGTTTTTCTCCCCTAGAACCTGCTAGCATTTCTGACTGCCAGCGAACAAAATCTGCATAAGATTTATTCTCGCTCAGAGAATCTGTTGCAGCCTGGGTTTGCTTTTGACTAGCTTGCTCAATTTCCTGAGCATACAAAGTTTGAAATTCACTCAGCAGTAAATCATAAGACCACATATCACCTGCAATGTGGTGCATTGTTAGCAAGAGAATGTGTTCTTTTGCCGACCGAGTAAATAAATTGACCCTCAAAACTGAATCTTTTTCTAAGTTAAAAGGGCGGTCAGCTATAGCATGAATTCTCTCTTTTAAGTCGTCTTCACTCCAACTGCTGACATCTATTACCTCAATATTAAATTTTTGGTGTTGATTAATTTGGTGAACGGGTTTCCCTTCATAACTGGTATATGTCGTTCTAAGAATAGGATGGTGTTCAATAATTTTTTCCCATACCCGATTAATAACATCAATATTTAAATATGAATTAAGTTTTGCAGTAATAAATATATTATAGGCAACGCTCTCTGGAGCAATTTGGTAGAGAAACCACATTGCTTCTTGACCATAAGAGAGTGAATAACTTTTTTTTATAATTCTATCCATTAGAACTCCTGAGAATACTTAATAATCTTGCCTGTAACAATAAAAATAATGTGTTAAGAGAAACTGTGTGGCTATTTCGTCCATTTTAATAAATCTCATATCATTAATTAAATATTATTAATGGCAAGAAAATATATTTAGTCTATTTAAAACTACAAGTATTATCTACTTTATTTATTTTTTGCTGTTATTGCCCTTAATTTAATAGATATATAATCTCAGTTTTATCAATAAAATACAATAGCAGTTAAGACAGTTAAGCAGACAGTTAAGACAGTTAAGCAGATAGTAAAAATATTTAAAACAGTTAATGAATAATAATTACTAACTGTAATTTATGTGTAACTAGCTACAGAATCACCTAGATAGGAGAGCGATTTTTTTCGGGGGAGATGGCACTGGGAATACGGTAAGATGACACAATGTCCGATTCTGAGCAACTAGTCATCTACCAGCTTCATATTTTTATCCTGAACCTATAACAGTTACTAAAATTGAATAATTTTAGGCGCTTAGTAACATACCAGAGGGCGATCGCTCTCTGTAAGAACAAAACCGCTAGAATTACAATTGCGGCGCACTGTAACCATTGTAATTTTGCCATTGTAGCGATCGTTCCCCTGAAATTGAATGACTCCCGTCGCGCCTGGAACCGAGAATTGAGGCATTGCAAGTGTTTTTTGAATCCCGATGCGGGTGGGATTTGTCATCAAGGCTTTGCTTAATACCAACACTGCATCGTAGCTGGTGGCGGTTCGCCAGGTAATATCAGTTAGATCAATTTTCCACAGAGTTCGAGCTTGTTGTACAAACCGAGAGTTAACATTGCTTATGGGATGCCATGCGATCGCAAATACCAGGCGTTGAATTTGCTGTAACGACAGACCTTTATCTGGTTTGAGTAAGTCAGCACTGTAGAGACTATCACTCGCAACAATCCAAGATTGGTTAACATTCGACCGAATTACTCGTATGGCATTGGGAATCGCATTATACAAACCGACTCCGGCATCTGGGATCAGAACAATCACCGTTGCACCTTGGGTTTTGGCTTGATTTAATGAGGCTTTGGCATTAAAGCGATCGCTAGCGAGATTGAAGGCTGGTTGGTGGTCAATAACATGACCCGAAAAAGATTTAGCCGCTTCTCGAAACGCCTTAGATAGAGATTCGGCATACTCACTACCCTGACTATAAAAAATAGCAACTTTCCTCTGTTGTAATTGGGAGAACACGTAGGTTGCCATTTTTTGGGCGGTAATGCGATCGCTAGGGACAGTGCGGAAGAAAAAAGGACTTTTGAGATTATCTGAGGTGCTAGTTGCAGAAACTAAAACTACCCCTGCTTGGGTATAAATTGGTAGAGACTGTTTGGTGGCTTCGCTGCTGTAATGACCCAAAACAGCCAGTAAATCTGGATAATTCACCAACTTTTGAGCAACTTTGCGGGCATTATTTCCAGCTTTGCTATCGTCACGATTATTATCATCAGCGATAATCATCCGTAAGGGTTGACCGTTTTTCAGCGCCTGAGTCTGAGCTTGAGCAGCACCTGTGAGTATTTCTAGACCTGTGGTAGTACGACGTTCCAGAGGAGCTGCAACAGCGATCGTCCGAATCTGGGCTGCTGGAAATTGGATTTGAATTTTGCTGTTGTTGAGGTAAATTAAAGTTTCTGGATCTGGCTCCTGATTGAAAGCAGTTTTAAATAGACTTTCAGCTGCCGAAAAATTTCTGATACGATACTGTTCAATAGCTAATTGCTTTGCTAGTGGGGGCTGATCGTTTCCCCAATAGCTTGCAGGAATTAGGCTTTCTTCACCACAACTGAGATGATCGTCTAAAATATAGTCGCAAGTATGAGCCAGAGTTATTGCCTCATACAGCCATTTTGCACCGACGAACAGCAAAATACCACAAGTCGCACTTAGTAATAATTTTTGCCATTGCACCAAAGAATACTTATAAATATTCTCAATCTTTTGGAGAATGGCTTGAGTTGTCGGCGGACGTTTCTGTGGATGAGAATTCGTCATCGCCTGAATCAGATCAATAAATTTTTGAGGGGTTTGTCGATCCTTAACGTATTTATACCAATGGGTTAAATCCAACTGGCGATCGCCAGCTGGATCAATACCTGTGATTAAATAGATAAAAGTCCGACCAAGAGCGTAGAAATCTGACTGGACAACAGCCTGTCCCTCAAGTTGTTCGGGAGCAGTATATCCAACAGAATGAATCACCGTGATCGATTTCCCATTAACAATAGTTTGCGACAAATTACGCGCCGTCCCAAAATCAATTAAAATTAATTTTCCATCGGGACGGAGCATAATATTAGACGGCTTGATATCTCGATGAAAATAGCCATTTTCATGCACAAATTGCAAAATCTGCATCAATTGATTTAGCCAATCTAATGCTGTTTTATGGGATGTTAAGCATTGATGATAATCAAGCCAATTCTGTAAATCTTCACCTGGAACTTTCTCCATTACAAAACAGCGTAATTGGCGACCTGTATTTAAAACTAGAGGAAATAGCATTTCACCAGCAGGTAAACCAGGATGCTGCAAACTTGTTAAGATTGATGCTTCTTGCTCAAATAATCGTAGTAAATTCGGTGTAACTTCCTTGAGTGACTTGAGAATCTTGGGCTGATCCTGATTAACTAAATCTTCAATTTCAAATACTTCTGTATAGCGATACCTATCAATTTGCAGAGGATGCTTAATTCGGTAACGATTTTGCAGTATAAGTGATGTTTTACAGTTTTCACATACTGCACAATTATCAGGATTTTCTCGTTGCGAACAATCTGGATTGATGCAGTACGTCATAAACTCAGGATTGGCTGGATGCAAACAGCATTGAAATTACTGAAAATTAGACAAATGGAATGAAAAGAGACGATAGAATAGAGTTGCAGAAAGGCTCAAGACAGCAGACAAAAACCTCTAGCTTACCATAGGCTAGCAGATAACAAAGACACTAAGCCTTGAGGTTAACAATACTGTCTATCATCGGTTTCTTATCTCCCACATCAGCCACTCTTTCTCTTGCTGCGTCAAAAATGCACCAAACCGAAAACGTTTATTTTTTTCAATATTTTCTTTCTCTTCCTTCTGAGATTTTTTCAAAGAATAAATAATTAGGATATTAGAAAATTCATAATTTATCATACACTTCAACCACACACTAATAATATCTGACTTGGAAATTTCTATTTTCTGAATACACCAACCAAGTAACCATCGCTCTAGTCTAATATAGTCTTGGTCAATTTGCACCAGGGTACTTGATGCAGAATTCAGGAAGAAAGTAGTAGCAAGAGACAAAGGCTTGTAAAATAATTGTTTGCATATTATATATAACAATGCCATGAAAATGATACTAAATATTAATATTGGAAAAGAAAACAATAAAATCAATAATATTGCTACTGGCTTTTCTAGCACAAACAATAATAAGTTACATAATGATGAGATGATGAGAGTTAATACCGAATAACCAAAATAATCAAAAAATATCATCCAATAAATCAGTCCCAAAACACCAATAAAAACTAGAGAATCAAATAAAAATATAAAATTGTAATTATTGTATAAAAAAGCTGGGAGAATCTTTATAATTAAATTATTCTCAGTTACTTTCACAATTAGATTACTTTTCTTTGGTAGCCGGGGTATGAGTCCTATTTGACCTAATAATGTTGCTAAGGCTACTTCTGCGGAAGGAAAACGATCGGCACTCACGGGTTCTAATATTTGTTCTAACCAGTTTGCAAAATCTTTGGAAATATTAACGTCAGAACGGAAATCAATTTTAAGTTTACGTTGTGGTAAATCAGTGGGTGATTTTCCTGTCAACAAAAATAGTAGAGTTGTTCCCAAACCATATAAATCAGTAGATGGCAAAGCTTGTCCACGAAACTGTTCTGGTGCCATGTAGCCGAAAGTTCCTACTACTGTACTGCCGCCAGTCACAGTATTATGATATGTGTCTGCTACTGCTCCAAAATCTACTAGGAATAACCTCTTGGTATCAGAAGTGAAAATAATATTTTCCGGCTTAATATCACGATGAATAACTGGCGGTGTTAGAGAGTGTAAATAAATCAAAATTTTCAGAATTTGAGTAGCTATTTGCCTAACTTCTTTTTCATCAGGAAACCAACCATCTTCTACTAGCGTTGCCAGAGAAGTTCCTGGCGCTAATTGTTGAGCTATGTAAAAGGAACGGTCAGAGTTAGTATCTACTTGAAAATAATCCAAGTAGCGAGGAATTGCTGGATGGTTGAGTTGAGAAAGAATTTGTGCTTCCCTTTCAAATAACTCCATCTTTTTCCAGTCACTCATGCGGCGCAATGATAAAACTTTCAGCGCTACTTGTTCACCGCTTTCTAAGTCAACGGCTGCGTAGGTAATACCGACTCCGCCCTGTCCCAATTTACGTAGAATGCGATACCGTTGATTGATAATTTCTTCAGCTTGGTGTAATATTTCCATGTTTTTTGTGCTATTTTATCTAGATTTATCACTACCTAAGTAACTCGACAAAATTAATTACATACTAAATTCTTCACTAAGTACAACTTTGCATAAATTAGTTGCGAATTAAAGGTTGAAATTTAAACGCAAAGTGACGCAAAGTGACGCAAAGGTAAGCGCAGAGGAACGCAAATGTTTAATTAAGGCAATTTTTTCGCTATAAACTTGTGAAATTATGTACTAAGCAATAATTTCAGCCTAAATTTTGTGTAATTAATTGCGTTTGACTATAGAGAATTTGACCTTCTTACACGCTCCTCAAGCTCTATCCTTCGCTTTTCCCTTAGTTGCGCGGGAGTTCTGCCAGCAATATCCGTAAATCTAATGCTGTTTAAGATATCCCACTTGTAGGAATTTAACAGGGTAATAACAGTCACGGCACTAACAGCAGCAACAGCACTAATAGCAACTCGAACTATTTTTTCCCATCTAACAGAGACATTCGATTTTACAGTTAGCTTTCGCTTACCCTGCAATACTTCCAAGGCTTTCTGTGCTGAACTGAAACGATCTTCTGTATCTGGCTCTAATATTTTTTCTAGCCAGTCGGCAAATTCTTCACTAATCTGCACGCGGGGACGGAAATTAATTTTTAACCCATCACTCTGCAAATCTGCGGGAGAACAGTGTGTCAAAAGAAATAATAAAGTTGCTCCTAAAGCATACAAATCAGTAGCAGGTACAGCTTGTCCGCGAAACTGTTCGGGAGCCATGTAACCATAAGTTCCTACTACTGTACTTCCACGCATAAAAGTTGTGTAATAGGTATGTTGTACAGCCCCAAAATCTACTAAAAATACTTGCCCATCGTCACGGCGAATAATATTTTGTGGCTTGATATCTCGATGGACTACAGGAGGCTTGAGGGAGTGCAAATAAACTAGAATTTCTAATATTTGTATAGCAATGCGCCGTACTTCATCTTCATTTGTGCGCCATCCACTCTCCACCAACGCCGCTAGTGTCTTACCTTCTGCCAGTTGCTGGGCAATGTAAAAATAACGGTCTTCGAGGGTTTCTATCTGAAAATATCCTAAATATTCAGGAATACCCGGATGATTGAGTTGCGAGAGAATTTTTGCTTCTCGCTCAAACAACTCCATCATTTTCCAGTCGGTCATTCGGTGCAATGATAAGGCTTTGAGAGCCACTTGTTGAGTGCTTTTTAAGTCTTGAGCAAGGTATGTCGTCCCACTTCCACCTTGTCCCAAAGTATCTAGAATCCGATACTTATGGGCAATGATGTCTTCTTTTTGGTGCAGCAGTTCCATCCGGCTTCAATTCTGTGTTGAGGGTAATGATAATTCCATTCTTCCCACCTGATTCCGGCTTTTTCAAGCTCACTTTTAGATCAGTTACGTGGTGAGCCAAAACTTAACTAGATTACACAATCTAAAGCAGCGAAATTACTAATGAGCCGCTTTCAATAATTAGGGGAAGTTATGAACTACCGCAGCCAACGAGCGAGCCTTGCACCTTGGAGCATCATTCACCAAGCCATGACGCTTTACCGGGTAAATTTTATCCAGTATTTCCAGATTGCTCTGGCTTCTACCATCTGGTTTTTAGTCTGTAATTTGCTGTGGTTTATTTTAGTGATTGCAGCAGTTCTCTTTGTGTACTCTTTTGCTTTGATTACCCTGGTTCCGCAATCCCAAAACTTCGCAACTTCAATTTCTCTACCGATTGCGGCAATTCTACTTATCGTAATGTTAGCTCTGGGTATCTTTGCTTCAGCGAAAGGACTCTCACAACAAGCTTTGATTGGTTTACTGGCTTATCAAACGTTAATCGGGGTGTCTGAAATGCTAGTGGTTAATAATCAACGAATTCGACATCAATTTTGGCAATTTTGGTTGGCTGATATTTACATAAATTGTATTCTTTATAGTCTTTCGATTGTTACTTCAAAATGGGGAGGTTGGCTAATTTTGCTGAGTATTTTGCTTCGAGTCTGGCTTGAAGCAAGATGGTTTCTGTCAAATTTAGTAATTGCCGTGGAGCAGTGCAATGTCAGGCAATCCCTACGCATTAGCAAACAGCAATCAGCGCCCTACATTATCCAGATCGGTTTTATTTTGGTTGCTACTTGGTTGTTAACAATGCCACTCTATTTGTTAGGGTTCTCCCCTGCGATCGCGGTATGGCTAGCAGAATGGCAACACTCAGAAATGTCTCTTTTGGCACTTAACCCTTTGATTCACCTCCTCCAAGGGTTGGGCTTATCGATTATTTTTGCCACCTTGCTCCATACGCTTACTATTCCATTGTGGCAATTAGTTAAAGCAGTACTATACCGCGAACTAAGATAGAGGCCAAGATAGGTGCAAAAGTGCGATCTGGTTGCTTGACATGAGTAGTAATACTTATTTTTAACTAGTTAAATGAGTTTGGCTACTACTCTGAGGATCTAAACAAACGCTGTACGCATTTGAGAATCACAGGTTGTAAAAAAAAGCGTTCCTTGTTACCATCTTTCATGGTTTCTACCAATGCTCTGCGCTTTAAAGATAAAAGTGCAGCCAAGATATCTCCATTTGAAGGATGATTCCCAAGGTACAATAGTATCTCTTCACGAGTTAATCCCTGCACTTGTGTAGCCAAACATTTGATTAGGGTTTGTTCCAGCATTGAAATATGTCTCAACCATTGCGCTACTAGTGGCTCAAATTCACCAGTAACTAAGGTTCCAGAGGCTAAAAAATCTCCGACATCCCCAGCAAATAATTCGTGAATAAAATTTGCTGCCATATTCAAAAATAAAGGATTGCCACCATACTGATTTACCAGGGTAATCCACTGCTGGGCATCAAAGGTGAGTTGATGATGTTGCAAAAGCTCAATAGCACCTTCCATCAAACCACCGAGTGGGAAAATAACTGCACCATTCTCACTCAAAAGATTTAATCCCTCTGGTTGTTCTCGACTAGTCAAAATCACACAACTTGAATGATTCGTTTGCACTAGCGATCGCAGAAAACCAGCGTAGGATTCGTATTCTAAACGATATTGCCCCGCACGTTGACGTAGCCCGCCACCTAAAATTCGATCCCAACCATCAAAGACTAGCAGGGTTTTTGGTGCTAGAAGTGGAACCAAATCTATTGTTGGTGGAGTCAGAGGAAACCCAAACCACAGAGTTTGCTGAAAACTCGATTTAGAAGCTGTGGCCAATTTTGCTGCTAGAGCCGTTTTGCCCATACCCCCCATCCCTGTAATTGCAATCAGTCGCGTTCCTTGCTCAATTAACTGGGTGAGTGTCGCCAACTCGTAACGTCGCCCAAAGAACAAAGGAATATTTGGGATTTGGGTTGTAGCAGATAGAGACGAGTTAAGTGGACGTTCGAGCAAGTCTTGCCAATTCAAGCTTAAAACTTGACAAAACGCTTTGAATACAGAGGCATCAATGGCATTACCTTTGAGAAAGCGTTTCCATGTCGGTAAAGATATACCCGCAGCAAACACTTCTGCATTTTCCCAGTCACGCCCAGATTCGAGAATTTGACTTGCTTGCTCTAACCAGCGTGGATTATCAATTGTCCAACCTTTTTCCTGACGGGCTTGTTTGACAATTTGCAGTCCATTCAGCGAAAGTTTGAGGCTAGGCATTTAGACGACAATAAGCAATTTAAAATTCACGCATTCGGCATTGGACTACACTCTGACAGCCGACTCTATGCAACTTAAATGTGCAACAGATTATCAAATCTTATCAACAAGCTACAGTATATATTAGACTTTGATAAAAAAGATTTATTGACCTCAAATTTACATCAATAAGTTGTTATTGACGAATTCCATAGTGGCGATCGCTGCACCATGACTTCGTTACCAGTGGTGCAAAGTGCTTCAGTTTGGACGTGTAGTGGCTCGTTGAGCTTTCCATCCTTTAGAAATAAAAACTTCTAATGCACGACGGAACTATAAAGTTATTGATGATTTGAGGAAAAACTGTGAGCAACAGTAATTTGTTGGGTAATCTAAAGATGATCTAGAATTTCTTATTGGCAAAGTATGTGATTAAGGAGCTAACCCCTGATACAAGCAAAATCCAGTATATCAGTGTCTGATAGAGTCAATCATTCCTCACGAAGTTTACTGATCCGATTGATTCTGGGCAGTACTACAATTGTAGTCAGTATTTCTGCTTATTTTACCTATCAAGCCGCTAGAAATATGATGCTCAAAGATTTAAGACAGAGCGCTTTTTTAGAGGTACAGAGAGGGGTAGCTGAAATTGAGGAGTGGTTAGACGTTCGTCAAGTGGAGGTAGAAACCCTAGCGAATACTTCAACTGTACGCTCCTTAAATTGGTCTGTGGCAGAACCCTATTTAAAATCAGAAGTTAAGCGCATCAATGAATTTTTCCTTTTTCAAATAGCTAACCCAGATGGTTCATATTCCAATACAAAAGTTGGTCGAACAAATAAAAATATTCAGGATCGAGACTACTTTCAAAAAGCAATTGCCGGAAAGAGCAACATTTCTGATCCTTTCATCAGCCGTTCTACAGGAATTCCTTTAATTGCGATCTCCACCCCAGTCTGGTCAAATTCTGCTAGCAGTAGTTCACCGATTGGGGCTTTCCAGGGTAATGTGAGAGTCGATCACATTGCGGAGGTTGTTAATTCCCTACGCTACGACACAAACAGCTATGCTTTTGCGCTCAATTCCCAAGGACAAGCGATCGTTCATCCTAACTCGGCGTTAATGTCAACCGTAGAAAAACCTGCACCCAGCCTACTGAAAATGAGCGATCGCGATTTAAATGCGATCGCTCAACGGATGGTAAAGAAAGAACAGGGAATTGAGTTGATGGAAATTGACGGTGCTAAAAAGTATGTAGCTTATCTGCCGTTGAAAGCCGCTAATTGGTCTGTGGCTTTGGTGATTCCCCGGCAAAATATCGAATCTAGATTGCAATTCCTGGATTTGATAGCCTTAATTGTCGGTGGATTGAGTGTTACCATGATTACTGTCTTGTGGCAAGTGCAAGCATTTGAACAAGGTGAGCTGAAAAAGTCTAAAGCTGCGGCGGATACAGCCAACTATGCTAAAAGCGAATTTTTAGCCAACATGAGTCATGAACTGCGAACGCCGTTAAATGGCATTCTCGGTTGTGCCCAAATATTGCTGCGTTCCCAAGGTTTAGCTGAACAACAGCAATATCACGTCAATATTATTGAACAATGCGGCTCTCATCTACTAACTTTAATTAATGACATTTTGGATCTCTCCAAAATTGAAGCGAAAAAGCTAGAATTGCAGACCACTGATGTGCATTTTCCATCTTTTATCCAAGGAATTGTCGAAATATGCCAGATTCGGGCAAAACAAAAGGGCATTTTGTTTGTCTATAAACCCTTAAGTAACTTGCCAACAGGGGTTCATATTGATGTCAAAAGATTACGTCAGGTGCTATTGAATCTGCTGGGAAATGCCATCAAATTTACAGATAAAGGTCAGGTTACTTTCAATATAGAAATAATCGCTCAACCTCCCAGTGATGGACAGACAGTGAAATATCGCCTTCGCTGTACGGTAGAAGACACGGGGATTGGTATAAGTCCCACAGAATTGAGCCAAATTTTCTTACCATTTGAACAAGTAGGTGAGAAAAAGCGCCAGTCAGAAGGTACAGGCTTGGGTTTAGCTATTACTCGGCAGTTAGTACAGATGATGGGTAGCGATATTCATGTTAAGAGTCAGATCGGTGAGGGGAGTACCTTCTGGTTTGCATTGGAGATTTCCGAAGCGACTGACTATTTTCAGTCTGTGATGGCTGGATCGGAGAAACAAATCATTGGCTTTGAGGGTAGCCCATACACGATCCTAATGGTTGACGATCGCTGGGAGAATCGCACAGTGATTACCAACTTACTGCAACCACTGGGTTTTAATGTAGTTGAAGCCAGCAACGGTAAAGAAGGTTTAGAAAAAGCGATCGCTCTCAAGCCAGACTTGATCGTTACAGATTTGCTAATGCCAGAAATGGATGGGTTTGAATTAATTGAACACCTGCGTAAGACTCCAGAAATTCAGGATGTATTGATTATCGTCTCTTCCGCTAGTGTCTTTGAAGCCGATCAACATCGCAGTCTGCAAGCTGGAGGTAACGACTTCCTCAGCAAACCAATACAAGTAGATGAATTATTGCATCAATTAGAACGCTACTTAAATTTGGTATGGATTTACAAGCAATCTCAGCCTGATGCAGAAAAAGCTCAAGAAGGAACGACAGCAAATAGCCAATCTGCTCAATTAACCCCCCCTTCTGGCCAAGTGTTGCAGGAACTAGTCATCTTAGCCAGTAAAGGTAACTTCAATGCCATTCTCAAGTGGGCCGATCAACTGGAGGAAACAGATATAACCTTCGCACCATTTGCTAAGGAACTACGGCAACTAGCAAGACAATTTGATGAAGATTTAATCCTCAGTTTCTTGACTCAATATGCCGTGGAAACAATATGAAAATGACTATTGGAGATCCTAAAAATTTTATCAATGACCCTCCTTCTAGGGGAATTGTTTTAGTCGTTGACGATAACCCTGCCAATTTACAAGTTTTATCTAGTTTTCTGGATCAGTCGAGCTTTGAAGTTTGGGCAGCACGGAGTGGAGAAAAAGCCCTTCAGCGATTAGAAAATGATGATTTACCTGATTTAATCTTGTTGGATGTAATGATGCCAGGTATAAATGGTTTTGAAACCTGTAAACATCTAAAAAGCAATCCTCGTCTCCAAGATATTCCGGTGATTTTCATGACAGCCCTCTCAGAAACTGCCGAGAAAGTCAAAGGTTTGCAATTGGGAGCCGTAGACTATATTACTAAACCTTTTCAATATGAAGAAGTCTTAGTGCGGATTGAAAACCATCTCAAACTGAGAAATCTGACGAAAACCTTGAGCGCTAAAAACGCCGAATTACAACAGACTCAAACTCAACTAATTCAAGCAGAAAAGGTAGCAGCATTAGGTCAACTGACAGCAGGAATTGCTCATGAAGTGAATAATCCCATCAATTTTATAGCTGGCAACTTAAATTTTGTCGAGCAGTATGTACAACAGGTGCTTAGTTTACTGTATCTCTATCAAAAATATTTCCCTGAACCACCAGATGAAATTCAAATCGTAATTCAAAAAGGCGAACTCAACTTTTTGTTAGATGATTTATCTAAAATTATTCAATCTATGCGAGTTGGTACAGAGCGCGTTACAGAAATTGTGTCATATTTGAACAACTTCTCCCGACATAGAGAAGTTGGTAAGAAACTAGCTAATTTACATGAAGGTCTAGAAAGCACATTACTCATTCTCGGACATCGGTTTAAACAAAAGGCTCATCATCCAGCCATCCAATTAGTCAAAGAATATGGAAAATTGCCACTTGTAGAGTGTTTTCCAGGTGAAATAAATCAGGTATTTATGAATTTAATTTGTAATGCAATCGATGCAATTGAAGAAACATATAAAAGTTCTGACCTGGATATAAATTATCAACATGCTGGTGTGATTAAAATTAAAACTGAAGTAGTTGGAGAGCAAGTTATTCTCCGAATTGCCGATAATGGTTCAGGTATAAACAAAGCAGAGTCAACAAAAATATTCGATGCCTTTTACACAACAAAACCCGTCGGAAAAGGAACAGGGCTTGGTCTATCTATTGCTTACCAAATTGTGGTTAATAATCATCAGGGCAAGCTCACATACCATTCCCAACCAGGTGAAGGTATAGAGTTTATCATTGAACTACCCATCCGTTGAAGAAGAATTCAGCTATTCACCAATTCTGGAGTTTCTAGCTCCGTTACTGAATTCTGTTTCGATAATTTCAAATCTGTAAACTAAATAGGGCTTGCTGAAAAGCTACTCCTGAAAATCAAGATTTAGGAGTTGTCAAAGCCAAACGATTGCCAGTCTCCAAGCTGGATTTATCTCCTTTTCCTGCACCCTCTTGTTAGGCTTGCATGACTGTAAACTCTGCCCATATTTATGCTGTAATGATTGATTAGACACTTCTTGCTTCTAGCCTTGCCTGAAGGGGGATAGAAACAAGAAATTCAGCCCCTTGTCCGAAAACAGATACACATTCCAACTGTCCTTGATGCTTTTTAGTTACGATTTGGTAACTAATAGATAGCCCTAAACCAGTGCCTTTACCAACAGCTTTGGTAGTAAAAAAGGGTGTGAAGAGTTGCGATCGCACATTTTCACCGATACCAGAACCGTTGTCAGCAATGCGAATGACGGCGACATCACCTTCAACAGTAGTACGAATTGTAATGATACTTGGGTGACGTGCGATATCGGCATAAGTCCGATGTTCGTTAAATTCGTCTAAAGAGTCGATCGCATTTGCAAGCAGATTCATAAATACCTGATTCAGTTGTCCAGGGTAGCACTCTACAGGTGGCAGGTTGCCGTACTCCTGTATTACCTGAATTCCTGGAGAGTCTGGTTGAGGTTTGAGCCGACTTTGCAAAATCATTAGGGTACTATCAATGCCCTCATGGATATTAACGGCTTTAATTTCAGCTTCGTCTAGGCGGGAAAAGTTTCGTAAAGATAATACAATCTGGCGAATACGATCAGTTCCCACTTTCATTGAAGCCAAGAGCTTAGGTAAGTCTTCCATCAAAAAATCTAAGTCAACCGCATCTATTTCATTCTGAATTTTAGGTGGTAAATTCTGGTTTTGGTGCTGATAAAGTTGTACTACACTCATCAAGTCTTTGACATAATTATTTACGTAAGTAAGGTTGCCGTAGATAAAGCTGACTGGGTTATTAATTTCGTGAGCAACACCTGCCACCAATTGCCCCAGGCTAGACATTTTTTCGCTTTGCACCATCTGGGACTGGGTAAGCTTCAATTCATCAAGTGTCTGCTCTAGCTGCCTTGCTTTCTCACGCGCTTGTGTTTCCGAAATTTCTAACTCCTGAGAGTATATGTGCAAATTTGTGTAGAGCCGAGCATTTTCTATAGAGATGGAAACTTGCGAAGTCAATAGGTTCAGTACCTCTAACCGCTCTGCGGTAAAGACTCCGGTGGTGAGGTTATTTTCCAGGTAAAGAACTCCGGTTAACTTACCCTGATGAGCGAAAGGCAAACACAAAATTGATTTGGGTTGATTGGCAACAATATAGTCGTCACTTACAAAACGCTCTGTGTGGCTAGCATCGTCTAAAACCAAATTTTCTTTTGTTCTTTCAACATAGTTAATCAGTAAAACTGGCATTTTATGCTTTACTTGCACCAGACTAGATGAGCGCACTGTCACTCGATCTCGCTCAATGCTTCCTTCGGCTTCAATCACCCACTGGTTTTCCCGTTTGACAAGTAGATAACCCATTTGGGCACCAGCATTCTCGATCGCGATCGTCATCATTTTCTCCAGCAGCCGATTTAGCTCCATCTCGCTTGAGAGTGCTTGAGACGCTTTAATTGCTGTGCTTAAATCTAGAGTTTGGGTTTTAGCTTCAGAAATATCCCGAATCTGCTTCTTCGCCGTACCCTGCCCATTTACCTCCCTGACTGGCTCTCTAAAAATTTGGGAATGTTGTTCATCCAGTTGCTGGACTTTACCTGTAGCTTCCCACTTGAGATAGCGATAGCGGGCTTCTTTAAAATAAACTTTGGCAAAGTTTTTCCTATCCTTGGCTAAGTAAAATCGAAATGCCAGTTCGTTTGCCAAGGCTTCATTTTGTAAATAACCGTTTTCGGCAGCAGAAGCGATCGCCTGGTCATACAGTTCCATTGCCTGATAATCTTGTTTATAAATCCGAGCAATTTCAGCTTGAATCAGCAAGAATTTGTGTTGATAATTGGTTGGGCAGTGCATTGCCCATTGCTGAAATTTTTCTAAGTTGGCATTTAGTTTATGCAGATAAATAACTTGAGTTGCGGTATCTGCCTCCGCATAAGCCCCTGCTAAGGCAATACTTTGGTGAAAATAGAAAACAGGATTAATAAAAATTCCTCGCGCTCCCCCAACAAATTTTTCGGCATTCTCTGCATACTCAACAGCTTTGGTATACTCTCCATACCAGTTACAGAGCGCAAGTTTATAGATGTAAACTACAAATGCACTCAACATATCCGAAGATGCCAGTGCAAACTCTAGCACTTGGCGTTCATCTGCCCAAGTTCCAACAAGTTGGTCAATCTTACCTGCTGGCTTAGTCAGATTAGCGATCGCTTCCATAGCCAGCAGATGGTAGTTCAACATATTTTTGTCAATCTTGCGGAGGCTAGGAATAAAATCTTCGGCTACTTCTGCGGTTTTTTCTAAAGATTCATTTCCAAATAAGCATTGCCATAAAAAATTAACTGAACAATAACCAGACCATTGATAAGAACCTGTTTCTAAACCACTATTAAATCCCTTCAATAAATAAGGTTTACTCTCGCTAATATGGTCTTTGTAGTGACAAACTAAACCGCCCCACATATTCAAAATATTTGCTTCTAATTCCTTCGTTCTTAAAACTTCATGCAAATGCAAAGAAAGCTCACCAAACTGATAACCTGAATCTACCTCACCATATTGAAACACCAGATTAAAAGCATAAAGCATATAGCCAAATACCGAAATTCGAGAGTTGCCATACTGAACGGAAAGTTGATTTATATTCATCGATGTGATATGCAACGCTTTAGATCCTAAAAAGTAGGCAATAGGCCAGATTTCTTTTAAGATGCGTTGAGCCATTAACTTCTCTTCGTCTTGCATTGGCGGTAGTTCTGTGAGACTAAAAATTGAGCGATCGCCAATAACTTTTTTGGTTTGATTAAGTTTATCCAACAGATATGCATCATCGGGATAAGCTGTAAACTTCAAGCCTAAAAGTTCCAAGGTGTTTAACCCAATTTTATATGCGGAGTTTAAATCATTCTCCATCCGATAACACATAATCCGATATTCATTCACCCGACACATATCAAGAGTAGTTTTAACTTGGCTGAAAGTCTGCTCAAAAATCAGTAAAGCTTCCTCATATTTCCCATTTAAAAATTCGGCTTCTCCAGATTGTAAATATAAATCTAAGGTAAGTAAATAATTATCTTGCCAGCTATTTTTAGGTAGATAACTCACCCCTGTTTCTAGCAATTTGAGTGCAGTTACAAACGCCGAAGATGATTTTGCTCGCTGACCTGCTTTCAGATTTAATTCTGCCAGTTCATATCTTTCTACTGTTTCTACAATCAATGAACTGCCAGCATTGAGATGGTTGACGATCTCAAAAAGATGTTCTTCTAATTGGGCTTTTTCAGTATTATGTAATAGTAATTTTCCCACCTTCAGGTGTACTTGTTGTTGCTGGTCGGTTGGAATTAAAGAATAGGCAGCTTGCTGAACGCGATCGTGCAAAAACTTATAGTCAACTTGTACCGCAGTATCGCAGTATGTTGCCAATTCCGACTGGTTCAACAACTGAGGAATTTTGTAAGTATCGCTCAAGGGTAGAATTAATCCTGCTCGTAAGGCTGACCATAAATCAATTGCTGTTGCTGATGCAGATTTTTCGTTGACTACAGCTAGAATTTCTAAATTAAACCGATTACCAACACAAGCAGCTAATTGCAAAACTTGCTGCGTTGGTTCTGAGAGTCTTTGAATTTTATTCACCATTAAATCAACTACATTATCGGTAATGGCTTGTGACTGAATTTTGTTGAGATCCCACTGCCATAAACCCGAACGATAATCAAATATCAAGAGATTATCTTGATGCAATACTTTTAATAACTGAGTCAAGAAAAAGGGATTACCTTGGGTTTTTTGAAATAGCAAATCAGCTAAAGTTTCTGCCTGAGATGATTCGCAATTGAAGGTGTCAATAAGGAGTTGAGTAATATGAGGTGCTGCTAATGGCTTCAATAACAACTCTTCAACGGTTGCCCCAGATGCTCGAATTGCCTCTAACATTAGTATCAGGGGATGGGTGGGACTAACTTCGTTATCTCGGTAAGCCCCAATCAGCAATAGATACTGACTTTCTGAGTCAGTCATCAAATTCTCGACCAGCTTCACAGAGGCAGCATCTGCCCATTGGAGGTCATCTAAAAACAGTACTAAGGGATGGAGAGCAGCAGTAAAAGCATAGATAAATTGCTTAAACACCCGATTAAAACGGTTTTGAGACTCAGCAATGCCCAAATGCGGTACAGGCGCTTGCTGCCCAATAATCAGTTCTACTTCCGGGATGACATCAATAATAACTTGACCATTAGCTCCCAATGCTTGTAGTAATTTATTTTTCCAAACCTCCACTCTGGCTTGGCTTTCAGTTAACAGTTGTCGCATCAATTCTCGAAATGCTTGAATCAAAGAAGCATAAGGAATATCTCGCTTGAGTTGGTCAAATTTGCCACTGATGAAATAACCTCGTTGTCGGACAATCGGTTTGTGAACTTCGTTAACTAGTGAGGATTTGCCGATACCAGAGTATCCTCCTACCAACACAACTTCACTCTCACCAAGGCTAACTTTTTCAAAGGCAGCCATTAAAGCCGCCACTTCTACTTCCCGACCGTAAAGTTTTTGAGCTATTTGGAATTGATGTGAAAAATCTTTCTGACCTAAGTTAAAAAGGTCAATGCTGCCTTTTGTTTGTAGTTGTATTGCTGCTTGCTCTAAGTCAGCCTTTAACCCGTAAGCACTTTGATAGCGGTCTTCAGCAGTTTTGCTCAGGAGCTTCATGGCGATCGCAGAGATTCCCTGTGGTACATTAGGATTAATCTCGTGAGGAGCTACTGGAATTTTCGCAATGTGACAATGCACCAATTCTATTGGGTCTTGAGCATTGTGGAAGGGAAGCTGACCCGTCAGCATTTCGTAAAAAATGACACCTAATGAGTAAAAATCTGTACGATAATCTAAGGTTCGGTTGATACGTCCAGTTTGCTCTGGCGACATATAAGCCAGCGTTCCTTCTAGGAGATTGAGACTACTGATTTCTGGGCTTTCTTTTGACAGCAGCGAAGCGATGCTAAAGTCAATCAATTTTATTTTTTCGGTATTGGGGTTATAAAGAATGTTTTCCGGCTGAAGATCCTTATGAATAATGTGCTGGGTATGTAACTCACCTAAAGTTTCAGTAATTTGACTGGCAATGTTGAGAAATTTCCTAAGTTCAAAGCCTGTATTAGATATCTGAGCTTTTAAAGATTCTCCACCAAAGTCTTCTAAAACCAGTGCTAGACCATTACTGTAACCGTTGTCATAACTGATTAATTCATAAGCTCTAATTACACCTGCAATATTCAGGTTTTGGATAATTTCGTATTCGTGCTTGAGTTGAGCAATCTCTTTGATAGTCGGATACTCTGCTTTGAGTAGTTTGATAATAACTGAGTGTCTGTTAGCCTTGGAGTCTGCTCGATAAATTACTGTGGTAGCAGCTTCATAAATTAAACTTGTAATACTATAGTCAGGGATATGAGCAATTAATTTAAACATTAATACTTGTCTGAATGTTGTTTTCTAAGAGATTTTGGTAGTTACTATGATAGTTCCCATAATTCAAGTCAAGTTAACTCTTCAAATGCTAATTAAGTAAAGATTAGCCTCGCTAATCTTTACCATCACCCAAGGACTATAAACTTTTTTATCCTGTGTGTGCAGATCGTTTTTCTACGTAATAGTCTAAGTCTAGTTGTGCTAAATAACTGGCGAATTCACTTACTTGCGTCAGTCTAACAAGTAAATCGAGCATACAACACTGCATTACCTTGTTTAACGACGCGGGTTTACCATTGCTCCTGATGGTGGAGTTCGGATGATGACTAGTAAAAAACAATAAATATGCATTGCTATCGGGTGTCAGAGCGATTCTCAAATTTTGAAAATCGTTCTGGATCAGAATTAGTTCTTTTTGCTTGGGAGGAACTTACATTCTAGCGATCGCACATCCATTGAGTCCCCTATGGGGCATCTGTCACCAATTGAGCAAAGTTATCCTGACAGAGGTATTATACTAAACTGTTCAGTCTAGTTCTCGTCTCATTCCGTTGATGTGGAGTATATCTAATTCTGTTGTGTTATTTGACCACATCTATTGGAAATTATGTTGCTGAAGAAAGGCGTGTGGCAAGACTGGGTGAGTCGTGGACAACTGACCAAGTAATAGTATCTTGGTTACAGGTGAAACAAGATACTAATAACTGGAAGGATGGACATAACGCTGTGCTTCATGAATTTGCTCATCGGCAGGGCTATTTCATTCTAAAAAGTTGCTTGAGTGTGTCTAATCCAAAAGAACATAAACGTTGAGCTAAACACTCTCTCATAATTTGATGCAGAGATTTACTTTACTATCGGCTGTGTTGCAAGAAAATTGCCTTAACTCTCTCTTAATTTATGGTTAAAAATTTTTCTCAAATTATCAGGACTTACGCACAGACTACGATTTTACGTCATTACGAGCGAAGCGAAGTAATCGCAAAGGCTTAGTTTGTCGTCACGAGTGTGTAAGTCCTAATTATGATTCAAAGCATACGGAGTGATAAAACGTCTGTTAGGACTAATTCATGAAATTAGCCCTATTCTTTGATGTTGGGAATTACATAGTCAAGCTTGAGATGAGTCTGCCGATAACAAACCATTACATTTATTCCTGTTATGACAAATGTAATGGTTGGGACATGACATTTATTCGATGTGGTCAAGAGTTCTTTGCAGATACTTTAAAACTATCGAAGTCACTCATCTGACTTAAGACTCAATCAAATAACTAATACCATGTCTACTCAAAAACCATCTCAATTCCGTAACTCTTTCCTAAAAGCGATCGCAAAACAAGCTACTTTTGGAATTGCTCTTCTAGGTATGAGTCTACCACTCGGAATGCAAGCTGTTTATTCCCAGACACCCCCTAACATAGTTAATTCTAATGTGATTCAAGCGTGTGTCGAGCGTGATGGGAAACTCAAAATTGTTTCCAGTGCAACTGCCTGCCGTAAAGACCAGCAACCGCTCAATTGGAATAAGGTTGGTCCGTCTGGACTGCCAGGACTGCCAGGACCGCAAGGAGTACCTGGACCACAGGGATTACCAGGAGCGCAGGGAACACCAGGAGCGCAAGGAACACCAGGAGCGCAAGGAACACCAGGTGTAAGTGGGTATGAACGAGTTGTTATTACGACGGTCAATGAGCAATTGGGTGCCTTTGGAGAAACAGTTCGGTTTGTATCCTGTCCAGCAGGCAAGAAGGTTGTCGGGGGTGGTGGAATTATCTTTAACGCATCAGGTCGTTGGTATGTAGATACATCTGGCCCAGTTTCTGATACCCAGTGGGCGATAGCCTTTGCAAACACTACCGCAAACTTGATTACAGCAGGGCAAATCAGTGTTTCAGCAATCTGCGTCACTGCAAATCCCTAATACAACCTGGCTTTCCTGTGATGACATTTATTCGATGTGGTCAACAGTTCTTTGCAGATACTTTAAAACTATCGAAGTCACTTATCTAACTTAAATACTCAACAAGGAAGTAATACTATGTCTACTCAAAAACCATCTCAATTGCGTAACTCTTTCCTAAAGGCGATCGCCAAACAAGCTACTTTTGGAATTGCTCTTCTCGGTATGAGTCTACCACTATATACCTTAATGATTGGACAACCAGCGATCGCGGCACATCACCACAAGCAAAAACAGAATCCTGTTACGCCAGATGTTATGCCAACGCCAAACCCGGCACCAGCTGCTCCAAAACAAATGCCACAAAATCCCACACTAATGGAAAGCTTTTTCTTCCGTTATGACTTTAATCCTCCACCCATAGTTAATGGTGTGGCTAGTCCTCAATTCTATATTGGTACTGGTTTTGCTCCAATTGGCAAGTATCATACAGGTCAAACTATCACCATTTTTGATAACACTGGCTTGAAGCAAATTGGTGTCTACACTATTGGGCGTGTCAATGACACAGTGCCATTCAACGCCCAACAAATCAACCAGATAAATATCTCAGAATATGACTGGGGTAATACCCACATTATTCAAGGTACAGGATTAGGCACAAGTGCTGGTGCAAATGGCTTAGGTAGCGAATCAGGAAGTCTACTTGCACGGGGACTTGAAGGTTCCAATGCACCCTTTAATAATCACCAAGCAGGTATTCGTAATTATCACTTCTAAAAATTAATTGGGTTACATCCAAGACCCATTAGCCGCCAAGAATAGGACATTTTATTTAATATATAGAAAAATAATGGGAGGTTGTATCTACAACTTCCCAATTTTTTTAGCCGGAGAGAATGTTTGAAAATAATTCTTTATTAAGTTGAAGAAACTTCTCAATATAACAAAGAAATATCTGCTTTCTTGTCAAGACTAATTTAGATACGTTTGCCTTGGGGAGGATGTTAATTAGCTGTGATTCTATTGCCTACATAGTTAGACAAGAATGGTCCTCCTATATTTGGTAGCCGGATAGGATTTTGAGGTGTGCTATTTAAATCGTAAGCGTCAAATGAGGCAACCCCCGTTACTGTTTGAGTTTTGGAATTTAACTTTAGCCTATATGTCGTGATACTGAGACTCGCTGGTAATCCCTTGCGTGTTTGATAATTAAAATTAAATCCCTTAGCAATAATCTCCTGGTTTCTTGTACACTTCCAACTGCCGTGTATTGGACTAAAGGCTTGGCTAAAAAAGTTGGTCGCATCCGGATCGCCACCTGAATTGGAGTCAGTGGCAGTAAAGTTCCCATCTTTGTTAAAAGTGATCAGTTCACGTGAACTACTGCTAGGGTCACTAACTGCGGTACTTGTTGCTAAGTATGTGCCCACAACTGATTCGCAACTGTTTTCTTTGAATTCATCTGCAACAGCTTGACGTGGAGTCATGACAGTAGGAATCGTCAGTGCTAATAAGGCACAAGCGGCGACAATAATTTTCATAATCAAGTTCTGCAAAAATACTGGATAATGACTAAGCTTACCTCTGTTTTGGCACTTAATAAACAGGAATTTTAAATTTGAACTGACACCGAATCTCAGCAATGGTGATTAAGCAGTATTTCTTATTTGGTCAGAATAATCAGCGACTTCAGATGTACAAACCCATGTTTTCCCACTTTGACTATAACTGCTATACTTCTTTACACCGATGTATTAGGCTATTGTCCTGTAGGATGTTAAGTGTTGGTTAATTCTACAATTTTCTCAAACTCGAAATTATTTACCAAAATAGTCAAAGCCATAGCTAAATAAGCATTTTGCTCAGGAATTTGTGTAATTAATTGCATAATTTGCTTGGCATTAACTTTGAGTGCAAAATTATGCAATTGTGCTACCCACTCACTAGGCATTACAGCTAGGTCTTGAGGAGTGAGGGAGTCAACAGGCGCAGTCATAAGGCTTTCTCTATGGCTACTCCTAGAATCTTCCGCGTAAATGTAAACTACTCCTAAATGCAGCGCTATCTTTGAAAAGATGACTTCTGTGCGGAAAGGCTTACGCACAAAATCGTCACAACCAACTGATAATGCCGTCATTTTGTCTTCTTCAAAAGCACTGCCGCTGAGGGCAATCACAATCGTCGCTGGATTACCTATGGCTTTTATTTGTTTGGTAGCCTCATATCCATTTAACACAGGCATTCGCATATCCATCCAAATCAAATGCGGAGACCAACTTTGCCAAATGTTAATTGCATCTTGTCCATTAATTGCACAACGCACATCAAAACCTACGGGTGTTAGTAACTCCATCATTAGCTGCTGATTTTCTGGTTTGTCTTCAACAATTAAAATTCGATAGGTTGGTTGTCCCGCCAACAGTCCTACAACTTGTCGGCTAGGTGCTGTTTGCTCGATTTGCTCGGTAATAACTGCATAAGTCTGAATATTAAATTTAAAAGTTGTGCCTACGCCTACCTGACTCTCAACAGTCATTTCTCCTCCCATTAACCGAACAAAACTCCGACTAATGGCTAATCCTAGCCCAGTCCCCTCCTGAGAATTACGACCAGTTTCTGTTTGAATAAAGGGTTGAAATAAGTTTGTCAGTTCTTGTGGTAAAATTCCCATTCCCGTGTCTGAAACTTCAAAGTTAAGTGTCAGTTTTCCATCATCGTCAGTTGTTACTTCTTCATTTTTAACTACTGACACTCGCAGGATAATGCTACCGTTCGTTGTAAACTTCAGAGCATTACTTAATAAATTTACTAAAACTTGGCGCAGTTTACTTTCATCTGTATGGATGGATTTGGGTAAGTTAGGTGCTAATTCAAAGATGAGTTTAATTCCTTTTGACTCTGCTTTTAATTGAAATATTTGTTTTAGCCAATCCAGAAAATTAGCGAGATGAAAATCATTTTCATTCAGTGTAATTTTACCTGCTTCAATCTGGGACATTGACAACACATCATTAATTAAAGTCAGCAGGTGTTCGCCACTCCGAATAATTGTGTCTAGATAACCTTGCAATTGCGAATTCACAGAACTACTACGCATCATCAACTGAGTAAATCCCAAAATGACGTTGAGGGGAGTTCGCAGTTCATGACTCATATTAGAAAGAAACAAGCTTTTAGTTTTGTTGGCGGCTTCGGCTTTGGTTCTAGCAGTTTCTGCTTCTTGAATACTTTCTGCCAGTTGAGCGGTGCGCTGTTGGACTGCTTGAGTCAGATTTTGCTCACGCATCGCAACTTCATGGGCCATGTACTGGAAAGTGCGTGCGAGTTGTCCTGGTTCGTCAGCTTGTCGCGCTACTTTCGTAATGCTGGGAGAATTAAAGCCATCTACTTGCTCAATAGTAATTGTACTAGCACCGACTTTTTGAGCGATCGCTGTTAGTTGTCTGAGGGGATAAATTACTGTATGCTTCAAAAAGCGATTAATCAGCCAGATACCAAGGGCAAAAACAGCAATCACAACGCTCATAACTAAAGTCAGCGTTTCCCGCACATGAGCAAATACCTCATCTGCTGGTACATATATTGTTTGTGCGGCGATGATTTCATTGAGTTTCCAACCAAATCCATTGTTACTCCCGTAACTTTGAATCATGCTTTGGGGAGCTAATTCCGGTCGGTCGTGACACTGCAAACAGTTTTTCTGATTTACTGTTAGTGGTTGGGCGATGTAAAACAGGTTTTTTCCATCTTTAGTGCGATATCCAGTTTGCGTGGTCAGTTGCGGCTGTTGGCGAAATTGCTGAACCAGTTTGGTTTCAAACTCATCTGCTTGGTCTTGGAGATTGGTCGGATTTAGTGTCGCTTCTTTGTAGAGGAAGCTTTGATATCCTTGATGGGCGCGAAATTGCTCAAAAACTTGCCGCGCTGCGAAACCGGGGACTGTTTGGCGGATAAACTCTGGTGCAGTCAACAGTTGCTTTTCTAGCAGAGGATTAATGCTGTTGTCGGTGTAATTCCTGACAGCGTTCATCGTTTGGGTAAGAATTTCTGCTTTGGTGCTAATATCCTCTTCGGCTTCGTGCTTCATTGCTGAAGCCAAGATAATTCCACTCAAGCAAATTCCACCGAGAAAAACCAGTGTAAGTAATAGTGTAAATTTTGTACTTAGTTTCCAATTTCTGAACATTTTTAATGGCGATGATTTAAATCTACAGCCCGTATATATTTGATCAACAGCATATAATTTAATTTCAGCTACGTTTTCTTTTTGTAAATGCCTCATGGATGGTACTCAGTTCCTCAAAGGAGACATCCTCATAGTTGATGACACGCCGGATAACCTACGCTTGTTATCCACGATGTTGATTGAACAGGGGTATGAAGTTCGCAGTGTTACTAATGGCTCAACAGCATTAATGGGGATACAAGCCCAACCCCCTGACTTGATTTTGCTAGATATTAATATGCCAGGGATGAATGGCTATGAGGTGTGCCAACGCTTAAAAGCTAACTCCAACACCCAAGCAATTCCAGTAATTTTTATTAGCGCCCTCAATGAAGTGTTTGATAAGGTGAAAGCTTTTACAGTTGGGGGTGTAGACTATATTACTAAGCCATTTCAAGTTGAGGAAGTTCTGGTGCGGGTTGAGAATCAACTCACAATTTGCCGCTTGCAAGCACAGTTGCTCAAAGCATTACAACAGGAACGGCAACTCAATCAGCGAATCGAAGCAATGGCAACATTAGAAGAGCGTCATCGCATTGCCCGTGATATCCATGATTCTTTGGGTCACGCATTAGTCGCACTCAACATTCAAATGGAAACGGCTCTAACTTTGTGGCGGATTGAACCAGAGCAAGCCTATGAATTTTTGCAGGAGGCGAAACAATTAGGTTCTGATGCCTTAAAAGCAGTGCGGCAGTCTGTATCCGAAATTCGCTCTGACCCATTGCAAGGTCAATTGTTAGAAAAAGCGATCGCTACTCTAACTCAAGAATTTTACCGCACTACTGGCATCCCGCCAGAATGCCAAATTGACTTATCTTATCCTTTATCTAATCAGGTCAATACGGTAGTATATAGAATTGTCCAGGAAAGCCTGACAAATATTTGCAAGTATGCGGCAGCCACCAGAGTGCAGATTCAGATTCAAACGACTGCTGAGGGTTTATTGTTAGTTATCCAGGATAATGGCAAAGGTATGTCGATTGATAGCTCTGGTTATGGCTTTGGACTTCAGGGAATGCGGGAACGCACTACAAAAGTTGGTGGTCAATTAGAAATTACTAGCGAGCCTGGTGCTGGTTGTCGAATTACCGCAAGATTTTCGAGGTTGGCAGCATGATCCGAATATTAATTGCAGAAGATCAGGAGATTGTTCGACGAGGTTTAAAAACCTTGTTGGCAATTAAGCCAGATTTGCAAATTGTCGGCGAAGCAGACAACGGCCAAAGAGCAATTCAACTCATCGAGTCCTTACAGGCGCAGTTTCTACCACCAGATATAGTACTGATGGATATTCGGATGCCTGTAATGGATGGGGTAGAAGCTACACGCCTAATTTGCGAAAAGTTTCCCGGTATAAAGATTCTTATCCTGACAACTTTTGATGATGCCAAGTATGTCGCTGAGGCGCTACGCTTTGGCGCTAAAGGCTATTTGTTGAAAGATACACCGACTGAAGAACTAGCAGAGGCAATTCGTTCAATTCACAAGGGTTATACCCAGTTTGGGCCAGGAATTGTCGAGAAGATGATTGCGAATGTGGCAGTTGCAGAAACAGACAAGCAGCAGCTACCCCCAGGTATGACAGAACTCACCGCCAGAGAACGAGAAATTTTGCTGATGATTGCCAAGGGTGCGAGTAACCGCGAAATTGCCCAAGCAATCTTTCTCTCGGAAGGGACGGTAAGAAACCATATTAGCAATATCCTCGCACGGCTGAATTTGCGCGATCGCACTCAAGCTGCAATAGTTGCCAACTCTTGCCTATCCTGGTTAGAGAACTCTGAACCGATTCGTAATGCCACTTAGCATACCCCTAGCCTAAAGCCCTATTTTCTCGTGATTCATTGTCATTAAAATTAATTGGTTGCGAATAAGATATATTCGTTGTTTCACGACTTAACGGGAAAAGTCAGATCGCTCTTAGAGGTTGAATGAACAAGTATTTCGCTGTGACTTTAGACACTTTTAGATCCCCCCTAACCCCCCTTAAAAAAGCAGGGCTGATTCATTCCATTTCAAACAGGATTTGTCAAGATGGTTAGCGAGAAAATTGTCAGTGAGGGTGATGAGAAGATGAACTTTTAAGCACTTAAACAACAGTAAAATTGTTCATTTTCTTGGCACGCTGGCAACAAAATAATCAATTTTAAATCGCTAGAACCATTGATATTTAGCGCTCTTTAGGGAATGAATCAGCCCTGCCTTAAAAAAGGGGGAACCGGAGTCAAAGTCCCCCTTTTTAAGGGGGATTTAGGGGGATCTAGAATGTTTTGCTACCAAGAAGAGGACTTGTTCATTCATCCTCTGAAGGTGGTCGAAACAATAGCTGCTTTCTGCCCTGTGCATAGCTGCCTTCTTCAGTTCACGATGCGTCAATCTTCAATGTTTGCACTTCTCGAAGAGATGTAAGGATATAAAGCTTTGCCATCGTTCGCTCTCCTTTTGCATTGTCAATATCATTAATTACCTCGCTAATATCGCTAGATAAGAAATCTACGGCGTTCTTGAGGGATAATAACTTGTTAGAAAGGGTTAAAAAATCCGCATTCATGGACTTAACGGCAGTGCTGATCATTGAAAGCTGAGAAGCTTGCCCCGAAAGAGAGTGCATATTGCTTGCTAAACTGTTCAGCTTCTTTTCAGCTTCTACAAGTAAAGCGATTGCTGCTGCAAGTCCAGCAAGTCCCAAGATCCCTAGTAAAGCATAGTATTTTTCTTTACTTTGAATTGCTGAAACTTCTTGCGATGCGGACTGTAATTGAACGTTTAGTGAAATTATTTCCGAATTTAAAGTTGATTCAACACCATTGAGTTGTTTCGACAATTCAGCAATATCGGAAAATGTAGCTCTGGTAATACTATCTGCCCCATCGACATCAGTTTTTAATGAATTGGCTTCTGTATTTACCTGAAGCAATAAAAATTTTATGGTATCGAGAGAGGTATTATTGGAAAGCTCGGATTCAGCTTTAGTAAGCTGCAAGCTTGCAAGGCTGGCAAAGTTTTGTATTTTAGCTTGAATGGCTTGAATCTTGGGAATAGTATTATTCAACAATGTAATTGATTGAGATTGAATCGTTTGTGCTGTATCAGGAATATTCCCAAAAGAGGCAATTTGTCTTTCTACTGCCTCTGCATTAGCAATGGCTTGAGAAAGAAAACCTGTTGATGGATCACTCATAAAAACTCCTTAATTAGAAACTAGAAATCAACGGAGGCGAACTAATATCGTTCGCCCCGATAATTTGGACAAGATTAAGCGACTGCCAGTTGGTGCTGTCTTGCTAAAGAGACGATATAATCACCAATGGTTGCATTAGAGGGGGCGACAGAGGACGACACACCAGTCATCTGATTTTTGATGATAGTAGTATCGGTAATCACGCTTTGGACTGTTGAATTGGCCGCAGTCAAGAAAATTTGTCGTACTTCCCCAGTGCCCTTTATTCCTTGATCGAGGTCGTTAATTAAGTTTCCTAGATCGCTGCTTAAAAAGTTCCAGGCATTTTCCATCTCTGTGGCAGAAGTAACTGCCGCTCCCGCTTGATTTTTGAGGCTAGTATAAGCAGTGCTGATACCAGTTGCGAGATTGACTTCGGCGGTGAGGGAAGATTTTTGTGTAAGTAAGTTAGCTTTTTGGTCATTCAAATTTTTCAGAGTTATTGCTGATGCCACCTCACCGCCTACTCCGACCACAACTAAGGCGATTCCACCCGCTAGTACAGGAGTTGAAGCGCCTACGGTGACGAAATCAGCGATCCCGCCAACCGCAGCAATAAAGATTCCACCAACAATTGCCAGACTGCTTAAGACAGTACCAGCGATCGCTCCATCAATCTTGCTCTGAATGCTATTCAATTCACCGTTAATTGAATTGAGGATACCGTCGTCACCATTTACGGCGGCATTTAACTCACTAACAGTTTTTGCAAAGCTAGCGGTGTCGGTGGTTAGGTTGCTATGAAGAGTTTGTAATGTTTTGACGATATTATTAGCATCAGTTTGATACTGTGTGGATTGTTTCTTCAGGATGCTCAAAGCGGTTAACCATTGCTCGACAGTCGATCCTGGCGGAAGGGTGGAGGCAACTGCACTATGTAAAGAATAGTAGTTATTGATGTTGGTGATATTGGTAATGATGGCGGGCTGGATGATATTCAGATAGGTATTCGCATGACCTTGTGCAGTTGTTAGACCGTTGTTAATATCAGTTTGATACTGCCCTAGAGTTTTGAACCCGGAAAAATTGACATTAGGCTGACTCAACACGCTGTTGCAGTAAGTCTGAATTAAAAGCCCTTGGGATATTTGAGTTTTTGAGGCTGCGTCAATTTTTTGTGCGGCTTGAATGGTAAAGTTAGGCATGATGATTTCTCCTGTTGTAGACAAATTTGTTTGATTTAAGTAGATTAGTGTTTTGATTACGCTGCATCGAGATTGAGAAGATCGGGTTGACCGATAATTGAACCCTTGATAAATGCGAGTTCTCCAAAGAAGGCAGTCCAAATTGTTTTAGCGCCCTGTGCCGTTGACGCTAAGTCGAGCGCATCCTGTTGCTCGCTTACTCTCAGGATCGAATTCGAGAAGTCTGAGAAAGCGGAAGTGATAATCCCCCAGTTGGAAGCAAGCTCCTGAGCATTAAGCGCTGCTTCACTGATTGCATTGATAAACAGTTCGTTCTGAACCTGAACAGCTTTTGCAACAGCCAAAATTGCATTATCACTGGCAAGCTTTTGATAGAGCGTAGCAAGCTTTTGGTTGTTGGCTTCTAGGTCTTTCATCGCCTGGGAAGACTGTCCCACTCCACTGCTACCTGCTTGAATGGCCTCAATGGCAAAATCGACAGACGGAGCTTTAGGATCTTCACCTTCAGGATCTTTAGCGGAACCTTGAATAGTAGTCAATATGCCTATGCCTAGCTGAGTTACTGCACCTCCTGTTTTTTGGGCACCCGCAACAATATCGTTAATATTCTGTGCAATTTCCGTTTGCAGAATATCTATATCCGCAGAAAGGAGCTTCGCCGCTTCACCCAATGCGGTCACTGCTTTTTCTAGTGAGACTTGATATTTGTTACTAAAGGAGATAACTAATTTCTCGGTGGCTGAAAAGTTCGTCGCTAAAGTTTGTGCATAAACCTGTATTTCCTCGGCTTGAGTGCTGACTACTGAGAAAATATTGGCGGCAGAAGTTCGCGCTTGTTCATTGCTAAAAGAATTTCGGATATTTTGAAGTTCATTTTTGAACGCATTGTCTAAGATGGCATTAAAGTTAGTTCCATCAGCAATTAGCCCGATCAGTCCTGGCATAAGTTTATTGAGAAAAAAGTTGGCATTAGTTTGCAATCTGTCTTGAAAGGCTTTAATTTTAATAGCAAGTCCTTCATCAATAGAAGAAACATCAATCTCTACTTGCTCTAAAATGACTTGCGAGTAAATTTGTGCTAAGGAAAAATTATTGGCAGCAGACAAATATACTTCCTGAAGATTTTTCGGACTAATTGGGTTTTGATTTAGATCGAAATTGAAATTTAGTAGCAGAGAATTTTTTGGGTCTGTCGACACTTTTGCATTGTTTTTGCTGTTTTCTCTTTCGCTCCATTTAATCGCCTTATCAAAGGCTGTATAAGTCTCGGAATTGGTGAATTTTGGTGTAGGAATAGTGTTCAATCTTTGAAGCAGATCCTTGATGGTGTTATCTGCCCCAATCTGGACAAGAAATCTGGTGATAGATTTCATTTCTGGGTTTTTCAAAGTCCCAAGAAAATTTTGACCTGAGAAATTAGTGGCGACGTAGAAATTATATTGGTCACTTCCAACATTTTGTGTATATATTCTAGTGAGTCCACCAGGTTTAAGAGTTAGGGTTTGGTCACTTTCCTCTTGCATTTCTCGTAAGATTGTATCCCTATCACTCTCTCCAATATTTTTAGTGCCTCCAAAAAATTGAGGCATTCCCCCGTAAACTTGTCCATCACGTTTGATGGGAAAGTACAAGTATCCGTTGTCTTCATCTATGATATCCAGAAGGATAGCATAAGCCTTCTTGGGCATATTAAATCTCCTTGATTTGAGTTAGTTGAAGAATTAAGAACCACGAACAATTGATTCTTGCGGTTTCTATAATTCCTTGTGTTCGATAGCCTAAATTTATCCGTTACAAGCAAGAAGGCGTATCTAACAAATGTCATTTATCAACCGTTACATTTGTCATTGACAAGGTAATACTTATCCTAGATCCAAAGAGCATCTTCCAAGATGAACCTGTTAACAAGTTTATAACTATCTATTTATTGTCTGATTTATTATTGGTGTCTCCCAAACACCAAGAGACACAAAGTGTCTGTAGTGATGTCTACTAAATATCTATGCTGCATAAGGCTTTTAGCGTTTAGTGTCTGGTGTCCGCGAAAAAGGGGTATTTTTGGGGTAAACACAAGATACCGAAGGGGACTAAATTTGATTGAGCTTGATAACACCCTCGGCTATCCACTGTGCTAATCCAGGGCGCGGGGCCACCCAAATATGAAAGGGGACTTTCGGGCGATAGCGCAAGCGCCCACTGTAAGCGATCCGATCGCATTAACAGGTTACGAAATAGAACAAGCTAGAAGCACAAGCAGGGCATACATGGAATGCAAAAGTCTCTTTGCTAGGTTGTAGAATATCAGGGGTTAGGCACAAGAGCGCAGTTTGTTCAGGAGTGCAATTATTACTTTTTTACTATAAGCCGAGTTACGGGCTAAACGCCCCGCTATTCGCTAACAGCACTCAGCACTGTTAACTATTGGGGTATGGCAAGTCCTCAGTAGTAAAAGTTATTGAAATTTAATTAAGAATTTAATTATAATACTGATTAGTTATTAAGTAATTATTGTGCTAAATAATTAAATCTGCCTATGCCAAAAACTAAGCCACTCAAGACCGATCCATCTGTTCTCGTGGCAGTTGCTGAGTACTTCAAGGTTTTATCTGAGGCAAGTCGGCTACAGATTTTGAATTGTCTCAAATCAGGCCCAATGAATGTGATGGAAATTGCTGAAGCTACTAGCTTAGGTCAAGCAAATCTATCTAAGCATCTGAAAATGTTAACTCAAGCAGGGGTTTTATCTCGTCAACCCAAAGGCACTAGTGCATATTATGAGATTGCCGATCCAATAATTTTTGAGCTTTGTGAGTTAGCGTGCGATCGCATTAGCGCTCATGTGCAACAGCAGACTGAAAGCCTAAAAGCCTTTCGGAGCAAAACAGCAGTTTTTTGAACAACATTATAAAGAGCATCATTTGCAGAAGAGATTCGCATGAAAAACTCTCTCTCGGACTGAAAATTTTGAACTAAGTTGCATAAAAGTAGGGCTGTTCGCAAAGGGTTCCCGTAAGGTAGCCCTTACTACAAGTGAATCATTTTGAAAAAATGAATGACAATCTAGCTTATCAAATTTTGCAAGATATCTATGTAAAAGAAGTCTTATGATGATGAACGTTGCACCCGCCATTGTAGTACTAGGTCAAAATAGCGTGACAGTCGCACGCAAAATAATCAGCGTCCTACCAGGAGCGACACTATACGGTCTAGCGGGTCGCACATCGGGAGTTGATGTCAGCTTTACTAATTTTGGCGAAACGTTGCGCGAGTTATTTGCCCAAGGAACGCCACTAATTGGCATTTGCGCCGCCGGTATTTTAATTAGGACGCTAGCTCCCATCCTCTCGGATAAACAACAGGAACCACCAGTGCTAGCTGTGGCTGAAGATGGTAGTGCCGTTGTCCCCCTCTTGGGCGGACTTGCTGGGGTAAACGATTTGGCCCGTCAGATTGCCGAAGCCCTTGATGTCAAACCTGCAATTACGACCACAGGCGATCTGCGTTTGGGCACAACGCTGTTGTCTCCTCCCCCCGGATACCATTTAGCAAACCCAGACAATGCTAAGAAATTTATCTCAGATTTGCTAGCCGGGGCACAAGTCAAACTAGAAGGCATAGCACCTTGGTTGAGCGATAGTAAACTGCCCCTAGATCCAAAGGGAGATTTGACCATCCAAATTACAGAACGTTTGGTGACTCCTACAGCCAACTATCTTGTTTACCACCCAGCAACGATCGCGATCGCAATTAGTGGCATGATTGATAATCCAGTAGCTTTAGTAGAGCAGCTACTAGCTGATGCCAAATTAGCAAAAACATCAGTCGCCGGCATATTTGCACCCATCACCGCCGCAGCCAATCCAGCAATCAATGCCGTAGCTAGCGCCTTGGGAGTACCTGCCCGCTTTTTCACTCCAAATCAGCTAGAAAGTTTGTTAGCTCAAGGTTATAGCCCTGCCCAAGCAGCAGCGATCGCGGCTACAGGCACATCCCCTTTATCTTCTTCATCTCCCTATATAGCGATCGCTATTGCCCCCCAACCAATTGACCCCAACACTATCGGTCAGCCACGTGGACGGTTAGCGATTATTGGTACGGGGCCTGGTGGATCGCAATGGATGTCTCCAGAAGTAAAGGAGATACTCAAGTCGGCAACTGACCTAGTGGGTTATAAAACTTATTTAGATTTAGTTGGTTCTCTGGCTGATGGGAAGCAACGGCATGAGTCCGACAACCGAGAAGAAGAAGCACGAGCAAAAATGGCCCTTGATTTAGCGGCATCTGGCAGATATGTCGCCGTCGTTTCATCTGGCGACCCTGGGATCTATGCAATGGCAACAGCAGTTTTTGAAGTATGCGATCGCTATGCTAAACCAGAATGGGATCGTATCGACATTCATGTAGCGCCAGGCATTTCTGCTATGCAAGCAGCAGCAGCAGCCATTGGTGCGCCCCTTGGACATGACTTCTGTGCTATTTCCCTGTCCGATATCTTAAAACCTTGGTCTGCGATCGAACAACGAATTACTGCTGCTGCTGAGGCTGATTTCGTCATTGCTTTCTACAATCCTGTTTCCAAAGAGCGTACCTGGCAACTAGCAGAAGCGAGAAATATTTTATTGCGACATAGAACACCAGATACCCCAGTAGTATTGGCGCGCAATCTCGGTAGACCAGGACAGACAGTAAAAGCGATCGCCCTTGATCGGTTAGCACCAGCAAGCGCCGATATGCGGACAATTATTCTCGTTGGTTCCACAAAAACCCGAATCATGAAGCGAAGCGATGGTAATCTCTGGGTTTATACGCCCCGTCGCTATACCGAAGAGTAGCCATAATATCATATTCTGATAATCATGGTTCTTCAGTACCTAGGATGCCAAAAATTTAGCAAAAATCCAGTAATGGAAAGAAACAGAAACCTAAGTCGTGAGTCTTAGGAATCCCCGACCGTTTACGGCGGGAAGGACATCAAATAGCAGCGTGCATCTAGAGGAGGAAAGAGTTATGAAAGCAGTCTTGATGAAAGCACCTGGTAATCCTGAAGTTCTGCAACTAGAGGAAGTGCCAAACCCTGCTGTTCCTGTAGGGAATACTGAACTTTTAGTGCGTTTGGTGGCTGCTGGCGTTAATCCGATTGACACTAAACTTCGTAGCCGAGGAACATTTTACAGCGATCGCACGCCGACAATTTTAGGATGTGATGGTGCAGGTATAATTGAGGCGGTGGGTGCTGGGGTTCAGCGTTTTCGCCCAGGCGATGCAGTATATTTTTGCTCCGGTGGCTTAGGCGCACACCAAGGGAATTATGCTGAATATACCGTTGTGGATGAGCGGTTTGTGGCACGTAAACCCGCTTCCATCTCCTTTGCGGAAGCAGCAGCAGCACCTTTAGCATTAATCACCGCCTGGGAAGCCTTATACGAACGGGGACGATTGGAACCTGGAGAACGGGTTTTCATTCATGCGGGTGCTGGTGGTGTTGGTCATGTAGCAATTCAATTGGCTAAACTCAAAGGTGCTACTGTTTCTACCACAGTTAGTTCTGAAGAAAAGGCTAATTTCGTCAAACAACTTGGTGCCGATAGTGTAATTTTTTATAAACAAACAGACTTTGTGCAAGCGGTATTAGATTGGACTGGTGGGGAAGGCGTAGACTTGGCTTTTGATACCGTAGGCGGCGAAACCTTCCAAAAAACCTTCCCCGCAGTGCGAGTTTATGGTGATATTGTGACGATTCTCGAACCAGATGCCAATACTGTTTGGAAAACCGCTAGAGTACGTAATCTCCGCATAAGTTTAGAACTAATGCTAACACCAGCATTACTAGGATTAGAAGAAAGCCTCCAGCACCATGCAGAAATTCTCGAACAATGTGCCACCTGGATCGATGAAGGTAAGTTAAAAATCCATGTTAGTCACAAGTTTCCCTTGAAAGAAGCGGCTCAGGCACACCAACTAATTGAAAGCGGTTCTGTGACAGGTAAAATTGTTCTACTAATTAGCGACGATTAATCGAACAATTTGCATAATTTATTTTTTCAACGCAGAGGAACGCAGAGGTTAAACGCAAAGGAACGCAGAGGGGTTTCTTTGCGCTCCTCTGCGTTCCTTTGCGTTTTATCAATTCTCCTCTTCCTCCCCCTACCAGCGTGGGCAGCACAAGCGCAACCAAAACGCACACCCTTAACCCTAGAACTATTACAAGAACGCCTACGCACTCCGACACTCCGCGAAGGCAATTTGACGGTGGATTTGCAGAAAATGGTAATCGATTTACGCCCAGAAAACGCTAGCTTTCGTGATGCTTTTTACCAACTACTGCGAAAAGAACTAGGTGCAAAACCCTTGGGCTTAGACCTGAGCTATACCCTGATTTTGGGGGATTTTGTCGGTAGCGATTTAGGTTTAAGAACACCATTATACGCCCAAGCGATCGCTCCAATTTTTACTCCTACTGAACAAAAAGAACTAGAACGTTTGCGCCTTGTTTGTCTAGAGTCACTCACAAACTCCAAAGATTGCCGCTCGCTTTTGGGAACAGTGTCAACTCCATCCAGTGAAATCGCTGTTTTTCGTGGTGTCTTGACACTCGTGCAAACTCGCTTCAATGGCGAAATGAAGTTCTCTAATACATTCTTTCTTCAGTCTGTGGATGCCCAAGGTGCAACTTTTCTCCAATTCACTAACTGGACTGAAACCCGATTTGGTCGTCCCGTCAGTTTTAGCGGTGCTAAATTCCAGCAATCAAGCAATTTTCAGGGCAGTATTTTTTTTGATAGAGCTAATTTTAAACAAACCCAATTTCAGGAACTTGCTGATTTTCAAGGTAGTATCTTTGAAAAAACTGCCAGCTTCAATCAAGCAACTTTTAAGCAGTTAGCTAAATTCAATAGTGGAAAATGGCAAGAAAATGCTGATTTTTCTGATGTCCGCTTTGCCAATCAAGCCCAGTTTACGAAAGCAAGTTTTAATCAGTTTCTCCTATTAACAGAAGCGACTTTTGAGCAAGCTGTCATATTTCGAGAAGTGGAGTTTAATCAATTGGTGAATTTGCAAGGTGCAAGCATTCTCAACCAAGCAGATTTTAGCGATGCCAGGTTTTCTCCCGAAGCTTGTTTAAGCGTACCTGGTTTAACTTTTAATTCTAATCAAGCAAAAATTTTAGGTAATCCCGGCCAGATTGGCCAGATGTTCTGCATCCCTACATTACAAGGTAATCAAAATATCTTGCGGAATTTGGGGCAAAATTTTCGTCAGCAACAACAAATTGCTGATGCTAATCAACTAGAATACACAAAACAACAACTGCGATTAGTAGAAATGAGTCGCTGTTTGACGGCTACAAATATTAATAGTGCAACTGTTGCAAGTTTGGTTAAACTGGGTTTTTCGGCAACTCAAGCCGCAGCGATCGCACAACGCCGTCTGATAAAATCCTTTCGTAACACCAGTGAGTTACTCACCTTAGCAGACATCGATTTAAGAAAATATACCCAACTGAGCGATCGCTTAATTGTTGGCGAACCCCTTTCTATCGGTGGCTGGTTACTGCAAGCTTGGAGTTGGCTGGCGTTGAGTGTACTGCTGTTGTTGAGTGGCTATGGTACGGATTTTTGGTTAGTTTTTGGCGTGGGAGGAGTTGCGATCGCTTATTTCGGCTTACTATTTTGGCTAGTCGATCGCTATCGACGGCTACATCCCGTCCCAATTATTCCTACATTTTACGAAACCATTTCGATATTAGTCAGTTTCAGCGTTTTAGAATTCTTGAGCTTACTAGCCATCTTTCGCAATGCTGAACAACCTCTACTGACATTAGGGTGTCTTTTAATAATTCTTATTCCCGTACCGATGGCGTTATTGATCCGACTTTACCAACAAGGTCGTTATCACGACTTAATGGACGTTTCTTACTTTACCGAAGATGGTACATTTCGTCAGTTACGATTGTTGATTGGGCGTTTACCAGTCATACCAAGGAATCAGACATTTCGGGAACGATATATGCCTCTGTTGTGCGATCGCCATTGGAACTGGCTCAACTACTATGATTTTAGTCTCAACAACCTAGTTAAATTAGGATTTAACGACATTCGCCTCCGAGACGAACACTTACCAGGTATCATCTCTGCACTTGCTTGGTATCAATGGAGTTTGGGTGTAATTTACATTACGTTAGTTTTGTGGACACTTTCACGCACAATTCCAGGATTGAATTTGCTGATTTATCTGAAGTAGTTTACCACGCTATAAGATAACGGTATAGCGGTTCCCATACAGGACTTACGCAAAATTTTAGTCGAAACCCTAATTTTCAGTCGGGGCAATTCATGAATTGCCCCTACCGCGTGTAGTTTTGCGTAAGTCCTACCATAGTGAAACCCAGGAGATGGAGGATGTGGTGGAATCGCTTCCGGTACACTCTCGATTTTAGGTTCGGTGTCGGTAGTAACTATCTGCTCTGCTAGTTGTTCTGGTATGACAATAGTTTGGTCGATAATCTCAATCACAGGTTGCTCTGCCAAAACAGAGGTAATGTCTTCAGTTTTGGGGGTTGTGGGTGTCTTTTTACTCACAGTCTGGCTAAAATAGCCCAACGCGCCAAAAATGTACAAGTACGTTTCAAACCCTTACTAGTTATGCTTTTGGGCTAGGTAAGCAAAGAACACCCGCCGCCCGACACCTGCGACTCTACAAACTTCAGCGGCTGTCTTCCCAGAATTTTGATACAAGATCCTCGCAATCTCCAATTTGGCAACATCAGTTCGAGGTCTTCCACCCGTTCTGCCTCTGGCTTTAGCTGAAACTCTTCCGGCCGAAGCTCGTTCGGCGCGTAATTCTCGTTCCATCTGATAAATCGCTCCCATCATCGACAGAAAACAGCGACCTGCAGCTGTAGTGGTATCAATACTCTCTCGCAATGACAACAGGTTAATCTGACGTTGTTCCAAAATCTTAGCTGTTTCGAGTAGATGGAGTAACGAACGGGTCATCCGACTTAGTTCAGTGACAACTAACGTATCATCTGGACGAATATATTTCAGCAGATCCTCCCATCCAGGTCGCACCATCCGCGAACCAGTTAACTTGTCAGTAAAGATTTTAATGCAGCCAGCTTGCTTCAAAGAATCCATCTGCGAATCAAGATTTTGACCGATGCTGCTGACACGAGCATAGCCAATCCGATTTTGGACTGTTTTCGGTTCGACGGGAGTTGAAGCATCCACAGTGCAAAATCTTCACTCATATACAAAGTAACCGCACGATAATTATAGTAAAGGTTTTAGCACCAAAGATTAACGTAAACTCGTTGAGTCACATCAAGTTAAGTCAGGAGTGCGGTTTGTACACTTTCTGCACTCCCACTAATGCCCTGATTACATGAGCAGCAATTCACGTCGTCTAGCGATCCTCTCAGCAAAAGAAGTCGATGACCTATATGGATTACCACATTTTACAGAAGATAAACGGCATCTCTATTTCGATCTGAGTACAGCCGAACGCGAAGTGGTAGCAGCAGTTCGGACTGTATCAGTCGCAGTGCATCTAACCTTGCAGCTTGGATACTTCAAGGCAAAGCGACAGTTCTTTAGTTATCAACAAGATGCTGTTATTGAAGATCTAAACTACATCCTGAAACAAAATTTCCCAGGTCAGAGGTTAGCATCGATTAAATTGCCCTTCAGACATACCCGCAGCGAACAGCAACAGATAATTCTGCAACTGTTCAACTATCGCCTTTGTAACAGCGATGCGAAAGTCGAACTGGAGTCAAAAGCTCGACGGGTTGCCATGTTATCAATTCAGCCCATCTATATCTTGCGCGAACTAATTCAACATTTAGCTGGGCAACGTGTCGTTGCACCTAGCTATCGATTCCTTCAAGAGATGATTGGTCGAGTGGTCACAGGCGAACGCACTCGAATTACGAAACTACTCACCAAAGCCATCACGCCGACGGTAGAAAATCAGTTAAAAACCCTGCTGGAAGCCGAGGAAGGTGTCTATGGCATCAACTTGCTCAAGCAAGAGCCAAAGGATTTCAGTTACAAGGAACTGCGGCGTGAAGTAGATCGCCGCAAATACTTCCAGCCACTACATGAATTTGCTCAAACCTTTTTAGCAACAACGGGTATTTCTAATGAAAGTGGCAAATATTACGTAGGATTAGTCAAGTTTTACACGGCTTATAAGCTGCGGCGGATGTCCCTGGCGACAGTCCGGTTGTATTTGTTGTGTTTTGCCTATCATCGGTTTCGCCAGATTAATGACAATCTGATTGAGGCTTTTATCCATTTGGTTAACCAATACGAAAAACAAGCCAAGCTGGGCGCGGAACAAGCAATGCAACAAGCATTGACAGATGCTGCAAATAACCTCCAAGCGGCGGGTCAAATCCTCAACCTATTTGTGGATGAGTCGATTACTGACGATCTACCATTTTCAGTCGTCAAGGCAAAAGCTTTCTCCATCCTCGACCCTGCCAGTTTCCCATTGGTGTCAGACTATATGCGTAATATAAAGTTCGACAAAACTGGGTTTGAGTGGTCGGCTTATTCTAAGCTGTCGAACACCTTCAAGCGCAATCTGCGTCAACTGTTCGCCGATCTTACATTCGCTAGTCGAGTATCTGATGCACCACTGCTAGCAGCGGTCGTGTTCTTGCAAACTTTGCTTCAACAAGGGAAGTCACCTAGACAAACAGATCCAACTACTTTTCCAGCAGCAGTCATACCCAAAAGTTTACAACGTTACTTGTATCCAACAGCCACAGCAGATGGCAAGGAGAAGATATTAGAGATCGATCGTTATGAATTTCTGATTTACCGACTACTACGAAATGCGCTCTCTTCTGGGGACGTGTTTGTGCGCGACAGTAATGAGTTTCGTCGTTTTGAGGATGACTTGATTGGCGACGAGCGGTGGCGGCATAAAAATGAGTTGTTGGAGGAAATTGGTGCGCCGATATTAATAGCTCCAATTCAAGAGACACTGACGGAATTCGAGCAAGCATTGGAAACTAAGTTCAAGGTTGTCAATCAACGAATTACAGATGGTCTCAATCAACATATTAAGGTCAGTGGGACTGCTGATAAGTCTCGTTGGAAGCTGATTTATCCCAGCGCAGAAGAACCAGTCAATAGCCCGTTTTATAGCCAGTTACCTGGAATTGGGATTGCTGACTTATTATGGTTTGTGGCGGCAAATACGGGATTTTTGAGTGCCTTTACTCATGTGTTAGATCGTTATGTTAAACAAGAACCCAATCCAAGTGAAATTTTAGCCTGCATTGTGGGAATGGGCACTAATATGGGGCTAGGAAAAATGGCCGAGGTATCAGGATTGAGTCATTCATCCATGATGACGACAGCGCGTAATTACCTGCGACTAGAAACTCTCCATGCTGCTAATGATGCCATCACAAATGCGATTGCGACTCTACCAGTTTTTCACCTTTATGATATTCAAGATGTCATGCACTCCAGTAGCGATGGACAGAGAATGGAAACACAGATCGATACTATTAATGCCAGATATTCACCCAAATATTTCGGTCTTCAGAAAGGCGTAAGTGCCTATACCTTGGTGGCTAATCATGTACCGATTAATGCCAAGATTATTGGGACTCACGAGCATGAAAGCCATTACGTTTTCGATCTGCTCCACAACAATACTTCGGATATCAAACCGGAACGACATTCCACTGATACACATGGTACCAATCAGGTTAATTTCTGGATCTTGCACGCATTTGGCTATCACTTTGCGCCCCGTTATCGAGATTTGCACAAGAAAATGGGTGCATTGGTCGGAGCCAAGCATCCAAATGAATATAGCGATTTTTTAATCAAACCCGTTCGCAAAATCTACCGCGATTTAATCGAACAAGAATGGCCGAATATTCAGCGGATTATGGCTTCGTTGGCACAGAAGGATGTGACACAGGCGACGATTGTGAGAAAGCTAGCTAGTTATGAACGGCAGAATCAAACTAAAAAGGCTTTATGGGAGTTGGAAAATATCTGTCGGACGTTGTACATTTTGGATTTTATTGATGATGTGACGTTACGACAGACTGTGCAAAAGGCACTCAATCGTGGCGAAGCTTATCATCGGTTTCGACGGGCGGTAGCTTATGTCAATGGTGGGAAGTTTCGGGTAAAAACTGAGGGTGAGCAACAGATTTGGAACGAATGTTCGCGGCTGATCTCTAATGCGGTCATTTACTACAACACTTTGCTGTTGTCGCGGGTTTACGCGCAAAAACAGGCGGTTGACGACCAAGAGGCACTAGCGATTATTAAAGATATTTCGCCAGTGGCGTGGCAGCATATCAATTTGTTTGGGACATTTGAATTCAGTCCATCTACATCAAAGGTTGATATTGATGCCTTGGTCGTTCGCTATGCCGACCCGACTTACTGGCATCAAGCGATCCAGGATGAATCCGAACCCACCTTGCCTGAAAAGCATAACTAGTAAGGGTTTGAACCGTAATTGATGCTGTTGGCGCGTTGGGCTATTTTAGCCTTATCCTTTCCGTCAGTGCCTGAGCGAATCTAGTAGATCGGGCATTTCCTGCTTTACTGAAAGATTGTAAAGAGGTCTAGCAAAATAATCATATTTATTATAACTTGATAACTATAGGACTATTTACTTGCTTACCGCACTATATATGGTTAATACCCTACCCAAGCCAGAAATTAAAACTCCCAGCAAAGAAACTGTACTCACCCCCAGGTTTTATACTACAGATTTTGAAACTGCTGCCAACCTGGATTTGTCTGCTCAGGAGACGGAGTTAAAGGCAATGCTGGCAGAAATGCGGACAGACTACAACCGTCATCATTTTGTTCGGGATGAGGTGTTTAACCAGTCTTGGGAACACATTGAGGGTGAAGCAAGACAGGCATTTATTGAGTATTTGGAACGCTCTTGTATTTCTGAGTTTTCCGGCTTTTTGCTATTCAAAGAATTATCCCGCAAGCTGAAAAATCGCAGTCCACTGCTAGCGGAAATATTTCAACTGATGGCGCGTGATGAAGCTCGCCACGCCGGATTTCTCAACAAAGCAATGGGCGATTTTAAACTCTCCCTAGATTTAGGTAATGTTACTAAAACCCGCACCTATACGTTTTTCCCAATTGAGTGGGTACTCTACACCGTTTACTTATCAGAAAAAATCGGCTACTGGCGTTACATTATTATCTACAGACACCTAGAAAAGCACCCAGAAAACCAGTTTTACCCCATCTTCCAATATTTTGAGAGTTGGTGTCAGGACGAAAACCGCCACGGGGATATATTCAAAGCGCTTTTACGTTCTCAACCGCAACTGTGGAACAACTGGAAAGCTAGGCTGTGGAGTCGCTTTTTCTTGTTATCGGTATTTGCTACCCACACCTTGACAGTTCATGAACGGGCTGGTTTTTACACCTCATTAGGACTTGATGCGACGGAATTTGACCGTGCAGTTGTCTGTAACACTAATGAAACTGCGGGACGGGCTTTTCCTGTGATGTTGAATACCGAACATCCCCAGTTTTTCCCACGTCTGCAACGCTGTGCGGGTTACAACATGAAAATCGCAGAGATTGAGAACAGTTCTGCGCCCAAAGTTGTGAAGCTGATTCGCAAATTACCTTTGATTGCAGCAATTGTTTGGAATCTACTGTTAGTTTACCTGATTAAACCTGTTGATGCTGAGGCTTTGCGGGAAACTGTGCGTTAGAGGATGTTTGAAAAGTCGTGATGGATGTATCAAATATTCTTTCACCCCACCCTAACCCTCCCCTTATAAAGGCTACGGTGTACACACAAGTTATCGAATCACTACAAGTTCTCGAATTACCCCACCCTAACCCTCCCCTTATAAAGGGGAGGGAACAAGATTTTCCGGTTTCCCCCCTTTACAAGGGGGGATTAAGGGGGGTAATTCAACTTGTGTGTACACCGTAGCCTTATAAAGGGGAGGGGACTTGATTTTATTGTTTTCCGCGGCAATGGGGCCAATTAAGGGTACAGAGTAAACTTAGAAAGGGGAGGGGACTTGATTTTATTGTTTCCCCCAATACATCGGGGGGATTAAGGGAGGGAAAAAATCATACCTGATATCACTTTTCAAACAACCTCTTAGATTTAGAAAATGAAACCACCCTGCTTTTTTTAAGGGTGGTTGGGGATCTTTTATCTATAATCTTGACTTTGAATACTCCCTAAACGAGCAGCATCACGAATATTGTAATCTGGTCGAGTAAAGCGATTTAGCTGCATTTCAAAAAAATCTCGATTAGCTTGTAAATGCTTGGGATTGGGGTCATCTAAAGGATATAAAAGTGCAGTTCGCAAGGCTTGAATTACCGCAGAAGTGACGCAATACATTGACCGTTGAAAACTAACTCCCAATTGAATCAACATATCTTCTTCACCCCGGCAATGTTGGCTGTAGTAATCAATAAGATATGGGGGCAAAAAATGCAGCATATCTTGCATTAATAATGTCGGGGGAATGCCAGCAGTACCCACTGGGAATACATCAGCGTAAAGAATACCATAGTGAAAGTCTTTCTGGTCTTCTGGTACTTGACGCGCTTGAGCATTATAAGATTTTGTCCCCCGAAAGGGTGCAGTGCGGTAGAAAACTGCTTCTACATAAGGTAATGCAGCTTCATATAGCCACATAAAACCCTTGGATTTGGGGACAATTTCGTAGTATTGTCCACGAATATAAACGTGATGGTAAATGGGACGACCTGCGATCGCAAATATACCATTAACTATGAAGCTCATTGCCTCTGGGACGCTGCTAATAGTACCTTCGTCATAGCGATCGGACATTTCAAAGAATACTGGGGCCATGATTTCCCAGAATAAGCCCAGATTAGCGTAGTATGACATCTGGCGGCACTGTTCTAAAAACATATCGGGGAACAGCTTGTAAAGTCCCAGCATGACTGGGTTCCCTTGGAAATAAGCTTTGATTGCTCGGTCAGCGTTGGCTTTGTATTCGTCTGAATCTAGGTAAGGATCAAATTGTCCACCCATGCCTCTGTGCCACAACATCGCCCGCATACAAGCTTCAGCAAACTCCATGTTAATGCGATCGTGGAATAAGTGATGCAATAACTTTGGCATTTTGAAAGTTTCACCCTTCTCAATAAATGCCAAAAGTTCGGGATGTGCAGTAGCTTCGCCGCGCCAAATTCGTAAATCGGCATCATCGCCAGCATAATGATTATGTAGTTCTAAATACTCTTTGGGTAAGAAGTATTTAAAGAAAGGAAGCGGGTTTAAAAATTCGCGTTCGGCAATATAAAGCAGGTCACGCCAGTAAAAATCCATCGGCACAGCATAGGCTTTATATAAACCGATGATTTGCATCAAATTTTCTGGAGTATCGGGTAACATTGCCCCACCTGCTTCTAAGCGATGAATTACTTCAGCAAATTCATGTCTGGAAGGTGGTAATTTAATTGCTGTTTTAATTGCTGTCATGGTAATCGTAAATTTGTAGAGACGCGATAAATCGCGTCTGGGGGATAAATTTTGAGACGCGATAAATCGCGTTTGGGGGAATAGATTTTGAGACGCGATAAATCGCCGTCTCTACAAGTGTTTTGATGTATTTTCTATTTCAGGGCTACTTCAGAGATTACGGTTTTTTCTATGGAGGGAATTGCAGCCACCATTGTTGTAGTTGTAGATTCACTCCAACGCACTAACCAAGTGGGTTGTACTCCCAAAAAGATGATAAAAGCTGCCAAAATTAAAGCTGGGATTTTCTCAGACCAAAGGACTTTGGGATAGTAGGCGAAGTTATCGAGTCTGCCAAAACAAGTGCGGTTGAGGAGAATGACAAAATAAACTGCGGTTAATCCACTAGCGACTACACACAAAATAGTCGGGATAGGGAAGGCAGAAAAGCTACCTTGAAAGACGATAAATTCGGCAATGAATCCTGTTAAACCGGGAATACCAGCACTCGCCATTCCACTTAAAACCAGTAAGGCGCTAATTAGGGGTAAACCGCGTATCGGACTCATCAAACCGTTGAGTTTATCTAACTCCCGCGTACCAACTTTGGCTTCTACAACTCCCACCAAGTGGAAGAGGATTGCCAGAATTAGACCGTGACTAAACATTTGAGCGACTGCACCAACGAGTGCTAAGGGTGTACTGGCGGCAGCACCTAGCAAGATATAGCCCATGTGACCAACAGAACTGTATGCTACCATGCGCTTGATGTCTTTTTGAGCGATCGCAACTACTGCCCCATAGATAGCGCTGATTGCTCCCCAAATTGCCAGAGTCGGTGCAATAATGCTCCAAGCATCGGGAAACATCCCCAATCCAAATCGCAGCAATCCATAAGTTCCCAGCTTCGCCAACACGCCACCGAGAAGAATGGCGATTGGTGCTGAAGCTTCAACATAAGCATCAGGTAGCCAAGTATGGAAGGGAACTAAGGGAATTTTAATGCCAAAACCTAATACTATTCCTGCTAGTAAAAGGATTTGTTTAGTTGTTGACAGATTTTCTGTAGAGAATGCATCAAAAGCAAAATTGGTAGAACCACTCAGCCACACCATACCCAAGAATGTCGCCAGAATTAATGCTCCCGAAACAGCAGTATAAATCAGGAATTTAATTCCGGCATAGCCCCGTTTTGCTCCTCCCCAAATAGAAATTAGTAAGTAGAAGGGGATTAATTCTAGTTCGTAGAATAGGAAGAATAGCAGCAAATTTTCAGCGAGAAAAGCACCTGCAACTCCACCACTCACTAATAAAATCATGGAGTAGAACAGCCGGGGACGTTGAGTTTCTTTACTGCTGCTGTAAATAGAAATCCATGTGAGTAGACTATTTAACACCAACATTAATATAGAAAGCCCATCAACGCCTATTTGATAACTCAAGCCAAGGGTTTCATTCCAGGGTAAATATTCTTTAAATTGCATTTCTGGATTGCTGATATCAAATTTTAGCAAGATAAACAGGTTCCAAAAAAGAACTAAACCTGAGAAAATTAATGCTGTTAAACGAATCCGATGATTTGGGATACTTGCAGGTAATATTGCTATAAGAGCGGCGGCGAAAATTGGGAGCCAAATCAAAACACTTAACATGGTAATTTGGGATTTTACAAAATGGTTAATTTAAAATTACTCCTAGTTTCCAGTCGGAGACTGGAAATAGAAATTCCGGGGCTGGCATCTTTATAATTGACGGTGGATCCTTAATGAGATGCATTTTTAGGTTCCACCTAGAAATGAGGTTTAAATGACAAAGAAGCTAATTGAGTATACTTATTTTACCAGTATCTAAATCGTAATAAGCTCCGACTATTTTTAACTTTTCTGCACTGATTAACTCAGATAAAACTGTGGATGATTTCAACTTTTTAACTTGACTCAAAACATTTGCTTTACAAGCGTTTTCTACCTTATCGCCTGATTGTCCTTTTGAGCTTTCTACACTTGGTTTAATTGCTGCCAATAAACTTCCAATTTGCCCTGGTACTTGAGCGCCTTTGATGGCGGCATCTACCGCACCACATCTTTTATGTCCTACGACCATGATGACTTTAGAGCCTAATACTAAGCTGCCAAATTCTAGGCTACCAATTTCTTCTGGCGTTGCAATATTACCAGCGACACGGCAGACAAATAAATCTCCAAGTCCTTGGTCAAAGACAATCTCTGAAGGCACTCGTGAATCTGCACAACCTAAAACAGAAGCAAAGGGCTTTTGACCTTTGGCAACTTCAACTAAACGTGTATAGCTTTGGTGAGGATTTTTCCGTTTTCTTTTAACAAATCTATCATTCCCATCTAATAATTCTTGTAATGCCTTATCGGGAGTGACTTCTTCTTCTGCTGGCGCTGCTGGGGCTGTTTCGGCTGCAAGCAAGTTTGAGCCAAGTCCGACTGTCAATATACCTGTACCGATCGCACCTGCACCAAACTTGAATAAACTTCTTCTGGAAAGATTGATTTGGGGATGTTGTCTGCTCATGGAATTATCTTGCAATATTAAACTGTTAACTTTGAGTAAGATAGTTAGTGCTACCCCAATACGCTTGGGTTAAGGGCTAATGGCAACATTTTTGGGTTTTTGAGACGCGATAAATCGCCGTCTCTACAAGTGTTTTGGGCTGTTCCGAACTATATTGACTGCTACCCAACTGTCGAAATTTGAGAAATCACATTTAAAAACTGGACTCCCCAAAATGGCCAAGCTACCCACATCCCTAAAACGCTAACTCCTATTAAGATGGTGAAGGCATAAAATTGGGTTTGTCCAGAGGTGCTGTATTTTAAACTTTCACCACCCAATAGCGAAAATAAACCAACCAAATTAACGATGCCATCGACTACAAAGCGGTCAATCATATCGGCAAGTTGGGAAATTTTGGCAACGCCAAAAATAATGGTTATCCGATAAAGTTTGGGGGTGTAAAAGTCGTATGCGAACAAGTCTTGTAAACCTTTCCAAGGGAGGCGAATTGGTTTAGGAATATTGCCTAAATAAACCACCCCAGTAATACTGCAACCGGAAATACTCGACCATATTAAAAGTAGGACGACATCTTTATTGAGACTTGCCCAATCGGGTAAAAGTGATAAGCTTTGCAACACTAAAGGAAGATGGAGACTAAAGGCTAGTAAGATTACCATTGGCAAAACCATCGGCCAGTGTGCTTCAGGCGATCGCTGACTCATTTGTGTCGCTTTACCACCAAAAATTAAACCAAATTCTCTGGTTAAACTCACTGCTGTCAAAGCGTTTACCGTTATCACTACTCCCACTAACAACGGTTGCGTTTCCCACAATCCATCTGCTAGTTTCACTAACGCCCAAAAGCTACCGAGTGGTGGAAAACCAATTAACCCCAAAGTGCCGACAATAAAGGCTATGGCTGAAATCGGGCGACGTGTCCATAATCCGCCCAATTGGGTAACATCTTGGGTAATGCTATTCCAAATAATTCCCCCAGTACTCATCACCAATAGGGCTGCGGATATAGCATGGGTGAGTACTAACAACAGTGCCGCTTCGTCTTGTTGCGTTCCCACAGCGATGAATACTAAACCCATGTATGCGCTGACAGAATAGGATTGGCAGCGTTTAAGGTCGATTTGAGCGATCGCAATTAAAGAAGCACCAACTGCCGTCACTACCCCAATAGCTACCATTGCAGAGGAAACTATGGGCGATAGGCTTAACACCGGTTGCAGTTTAATCAGCACCCATGCACCACTAGCAACTACTACCGAGTTCCGTAAAATCGTACTGGGAACTGGGCCTTCCATTGCTTCATCCAACCACAGATGTAGGGGGAACTGGGCACATTTACCCATTGGCCCGGCAATTAAAGCTAAACTTACCAGTGCTATTGTTGTCGGGTTAACATTAGCAGTCGCCGCCCACTTAGCTAGTTCTGGATAACTCCAAGTTCCGGCGAGGGGCCATAATGCCAACACGCCCATCAGCAAAAATAAGTCTCCCACCCGCTTGGTTAAGAAAGCGTCTCTTGCACCTGTGACTACCAACGGCTGGCTAAACCATAAGCCAACTAATAGGTAGGTTCCCAGCGTCAGGACTTCCAAAATTACATAGCTGAAAAACAAGTTATTACACAGAACCAGGGCGCATAGTCCCGCTTCAAATAATCCTAGTAAAGAATAGAAGCGTCCCCAACCCCAATCCATTTCCATGTAACCAATAGCATAAATCTGCGCCAACAAATTCAAGCCAGTAATCACACATAAAGCGCCGACGCTAACTGAGGATATTTCCAAAGCAATGGTAAGGTCTAAACCAGCCGTAGATAACCAAGGAATAAATACTTCTTGGGCTGGCTGATTCCAAGTTGCTTGTAAGGCGATCGCACTATGGACAAACGCCAAAAATGTCATCATCAAGTTTATATAACCCGCCGGTCTTGGCCCGGTTTTCCGAATGATCCCCGGCGACCAAGGAACGGCTAACAAGCCACCTATTAAGGCATAGGAAGGAACTAGCCAAACAGTCTCAAGTAGAAACTGAGCCATCAACTCACCTCTATAGTTATCATCAAAAATTTGGGGTTTTAAATCAACTTGCGTTGATCCCTGTTAACCCAGCAATCACAGATAAGACAAATTTATCTTTTGTTTTTCGTTAAAAACAGCTTACCTTTATATCTGCCAAAAGGGAATTACTTTATCTAAATAAATCTGAGATACTTACTCTAAATAAATCTTATATAATCAATTATTTGAGTAATGAATAATAGCTATTGTTTTTTATCTATGAATTAACCATTAGTTTAATCAATAGTCATTATGAGTTTTTACCTATTGACATAAATGACAAGAGACGCAACTAATTGCGTCTCTACAAGTCAGTTAAATATAAATCATGTTCGAGTAATTTTGTCAACCTGCCAATAATCAGAAATAATTGCGGGTGCTTGGTCAAATTGGCTGATGGGTGCGGGTTTCATATCCCGATAGTCGAGTAGTTGGACTAAGATCAGGTAAGCGATCGCTAAAATAACCGAAATCGCACCTGTAAGAATAGCAATTAATTTTGAACGTTCCATCAGTATTTCCTGCAATACAAGTTATTTTGCTGTGTCTATATCCACATTAATACTTGAGACACACACCATACACTTACTGCCAATGCATTGCTCTGCAATGTTAATGCATCGCTCTGCAATGCCAATACATTGCTGTACAATGCCAATACATTGCTCTGCAATGTTAATGCATTCCTCTACAATGCCAATGCATTCTTCTGCAATGCTAATGCATTCTTCTGCAATTAAAAACTTTAAGATTTCATGCAAAACTGTACTTAAACCACGTCTATCTTGAAACCTGTAGTTCTTCGGCGATGAAAAGGATTAACCCTCATCCCCCAGCCTAGGCTGTTGACTTTGATTTAATTTAGGGTGAGGGCGAAAACTACGGTTCTCAACTTAGATGGGGTTCAATACTGCATAGGTCTTGGAATTTCTTGGTTGAAGCAAGCTGTTCTTGAGCAGGGAGAGAAATGGTTGCTGGCGTTGAGTTTCGCCTCCCCTGCTTCCCCTACCTCCCCTGCTTCCCCTGCCTCCCCTGCTTTCCCTGCTTCCCCTACCTCCCTGCCTCCCCTGCCTCCCCTGCCTCCCTACCTCCCCTGCCTCCCCTGCTTCCCCTGCTTATCCGAGCAGTATTAAGATGGGGTTTAGTTGTGCAATCAAAACTCTTGTAGAGACGTAAAATTTTACGTCTCTACATCATTTGTGGCTGTATTCAGCAACGCATCAGAATCTACCCAGAGACAACAGCAGAGTTCATCTCATCAAAATGGGATCTCTCTGTTTGCAAATAACGATAAAGACGATTCAGGGCGTTGATATGAGCATAAGCTGCGGCTACCACGATATCAGTATCAGATGCTTGTCCAGAGAATATCCGCTCTTGATGTTTCAAGCGAACTGTCACAGTTCCCAGTGCATCAATTCCGCCAGTCACAGATTGGACGGAAAACTCAATCAGTTGATTGGGAATCTGCACCAATTGATTGATTACTTGATACACTGCATCCACTGGGCCAGTGCCTACACTTGCATCCGTGAGGATTTTGCCATCGGGGGTAACAATTGTAATGGTTGCAGTTGGGCAAGTGCAGTCACCGCAGATTACCTGGACGTGTTCAATTTGGAAGCCACTTTCTACTTGAATCTGCGTTTCATCTCGAACGATCGCTTCTAAATCCCAATCTGAGATTTCTTTTTTCTTATCGGCGATTTCTTTAAATCGATTGAAGGCTTTATTTAAATCCGCCTCGTTCAATTCAAACCCCAATTCTTTGAGCCTTGTACGGAAAGCATTGCGTCCAGAGTGTTTGCCCAAAACAATGCGATTTTCTGGTAAACCGATCGCAGCAGCTTCCATAATTTCATAAGTTTCGCGGTGTTTGATGATCCCATCTTGGTGAATACCAGACTCATGGGCGAAAGCGTTTGCTCCCACGATCGCTTTATTGGGCTGAATCAGCATTCCGGTTAATTGGGAAACTAAGGATGAGGTTTTGTAAATCTCCTGAGTCTTAATATTAGTCAAGGGTGTATCGGCATCAACCGGACGACCAAAATAAGGGTTGAAAAATGGTTTGCGAACCTGCAACGCCATCACAATCTCTTCCAATGCGGCATTCCCGGCTCGTTCCCCAATGCCATTAATGGTACATTCCACCTGACGCACACCGTATTCAATTGCTGCCAAAGCGTTAGCTGTCGCCAAACCCAAATCATTTTGAGTATGAATGGAAAGAATCACCCGATCAATATTAGGAACATTTTCTCGAATTCCCTGAATGAGAGTGCCGATTTCCTTGGGTGCGCAGTAACCAACGGTATCAGGAATATTAATTGTCGTTGCACCTGCTGCGATCGCTCTTGACAAAACTTCATAAAGAAACTCTGGCTCAGTGCGACTAGCATCCATTGGTGAAAATTCTACATCGTCTACAAAGGATTTGGCATAAGCAATCATTTCTGATGCGATCGCCAATACTTCGCTGCGAGACTTTTTCAACTGATATTTTAGGTGAATATCAGAGGTAGAAATCATCGTGTGGATTCTCGGACAAGCCGCACCTTTCAAGGCTTCGGCGGCGGCGTGAATATCTTGGCGAATGGCTCTAGCTAAACTGCAAATGATTGGCCCGCCAGGTATTCCGACTTGTTCCGCAATGGTTTTAACAGCTTGAAAATCTCCCGGACTAGCAACGGCAAAACCTGCTTCAATCACATCGACACCAAGGAGAGCTAGTTGATGAGCGATCGCTAATTTCTCTTCTACATTCAGGGTTGCGCCTGGTGATTGTTCGCCATCCCGTAGCGTGGTGTCGAAGATTATTACTCTGTCTGGTTGAGATGCGATGCTCATAACTGTCTCCCGTGGTATTGAAGGGATGTTTAAAAAACTTACTTTGGATATTGTATACAATCTTTTGGATTTTGTATACAATATTCAATATGAACTTAAATGACTTGGCAGCAAATGTGCTGCAACAACAACGCAGTACGCCAGATTTAATTGCCGATGCTTTGCGGGAAGCGATTCTGCGGGGCATTTTTCAGGAAGGACAATCTTTGAGACAGGATGAAATCGCCACTCAGTTTGGCGTTAGTCGCATTCCCGTACGCGAAGCCTTGAAGCAGTTAGAAGCAGAAGGATTGGTAACACTACATCTAAATCGTGGGGCGATTGTGTCGGTGTTGACAGCACAAGAGGCGCAAGAAATCTGTGAGATTCGCAGCGCTTTGGAAGTGAAAGCGATGCAATTGGCGATACCCAAGTTCAAGGAAACAGATATAGAAAAAGCGGCTGTGATTCTGGAAGCGACAGATAAAGCAATTGATGCAGGTGTGTTGGCAAAACTCAACTGGGAATTCCATGCGACGCTGTACGCCACTGCTGAACGTCCTCGGTTATTGGCGATGATTAAAACTTTACATATTAATTGCGATCGCTATGTTCGCGTACAATTGGTAGAGATGGATTACCAAGAGCGATCGCAAAAAGAACACTATCAACTCTTAGATGCTTGTCAAAAGCAGGATACAAAAGCTGCTATCAGGTTACTAAAACGACACATTGACACCGCAGGAGAACAGCTAATTGCATACTTGCAGCAAATTGCTCAGAAGCGCTGATTATTAAACGATCTACCAGAACAGAATAAACAGGAAATTTCCACTATCCTGTTCAACGTGAGTTCAACAAACGGGAGCATCCCAATTTGGCAAAAATAAAAGAATCCAGATTATTCGCGAGGTCGCATCGCGAATAATCTAGGGATTTAATCAAGTGGTTCTTCTGACTCTTGCTCAGATCCAGAACTAATGTCTAGTAGACAATCATCCAGAGCATGAATTCTTCTCTGTATTTCATCCGAAATAGAAGGGAGCATCCCAATTTGGCAAAAATATACCGAACTAACGCGAAAACCCTTTTAAATTCTCTTACCTTCGTGTCCTTTGTGGTTTGTTTTTTATCCTAAGAGTGAAAGTCACAATCCCGTATGTAAATTAAACTTGCACATTTGGGATTCTCCCTTTACTTTTGCCTTTTTACTTTTGTCTTGTTGTACTATACCTTTTGAGTAACTATTAATTTTCGCTGATAATAAAATTTATAGCTGATCAAAACATCCAATTACAGAGAAATTAATATTCGTGTTTAATTGGTAAGTATTTGGCAATTTGGCAGGTAGTGATTAGAGTATTTTGATATATTGGAGAAATTACCAAGATGTTTTTACTTATTATACACAGGACGGGTTAACCCCCGTCTTCTTTGTTGCTCATTATTTGTTTGGCATTTTGGCATTACATTACAATCCAACTGTGATATATTAATTAGCTAGAATGCAAAAGATTAAAACATTGAGAGTCGCCTAAAATACTATTCTTTTTGTTTATTTTCTTTGCTAGCCTTACAAATTATAGAATTTTATTTGTGCTATTTTTCCAGAGTCCAAGGTGTATTGCCACTTTCAAGCTATTTAGACGGGATAAATCATCCCGTCTTTTATTTTGCTTGCTAATTAGAAAAATCGCTTTCATGTAAATTATGGGTGTGAAAATACTTCTAATTACATTACTATAGTAATCATATTTTAAACCGCAGAACCCCGATTTTTCGAGAATTAGAGGATCTTGTTTCTGTATATTTGATTCAGGATTAGTAAAAGTATTTAAACATAATTAATTACAAAATGTTATTGTAAATACTACTTGCAATGACTGTAAATGTTTTTGTTTAGGTACTTATCTTTACTATAGGAATCATATTTGATTTTTGAACAAGATTAGGTATTGTAGGAGAGCCAGTGCGTTGCGGTGAATCCAGCGCTGTAGGCGGGTTTCCCAACCTAGGCGACTGGTGAACCCGAAGGGAGGTTCCCTCCGTTGTAGCAACTGGCTTTGTGTTAGAACGCAGTTCGTAACGCACCATTATTGAGAGTTTGATGCCGTACTTTCTGTGTTAACACGCGACTACGTATTTTTTCAGAAATCAACCCAGATTCCTATATCTAAATTAATCTGTCGTAGCCTTTAGTATGTGGTAAATTAATTTTCTACTTCGGGTATTCGGTGATACCAAGGCAATCCTGTACCAGATTTCAGGATATTTGCACACATCCTATAGGGAGATGCTTTATGAATATGATAAGGAGTAAATTGATTTGGGATGTTGTTATGCAATGGATTTATATATAGGTTTAGCTCACCGCTAAACCCTTTTTTATATGTATTTAGACATCTGCAAAAATGAATGTAGAGACTTAGCAATGCTAAGTCTCTACAAAAATTATAGATAACGCATATCTAATTTCACCATCTATTGAAAATTGGACATTGGGAATTAGAAAATAGATTTTAATTGTTTGTCATACCCAATTGATTATAAGCATTTCTTAATACTTAAGTTATATAATATTTCTCTATCAGCAGAGTTAAAAACTGAAAGTACTTCGCAGAATGCCGATGGTAACTGAGTCACTATCTGGTGTATGACCAGGCTGCAAGATATGAATTATTCCTGGTGTAATGCTGATATTATCTGTTAGCTGGAAACGATAAAATGCCTCAATTTGAGTGGTAGTCCCTGGTTGTCCACCTGCACGTCCTAAACCAGTATTGATAAAATCAGGGACATTATTCCCTATAGGTAAGTTGCTACTGGTGATTTTAGGAGGTTGACCGACATAAATTCCCCCCAAATTTCCTTTAGCAAATAAATCAGGTAAATTCAGAAACACCATATAATTTGTCGTCTCTACATTTCCTGATTGCCCAGGAATGTAAGACTTAGTATAACCACCCCACGCACCGGCGCTAATGCGTGGAGAAATTTGCCAAGTTACAGTCGCACCCACAGCATTGGTTTGCAAAGGTGCTGATTTTTTGGTAGTGGTATTAACTGTAGTTAAGCATTCATCGCCAACAAAGGTTAGTAAACAACCATCTGAAGAGTAATTGTTAACGTAATACAAACTTAAATCTAGAGTATCTGTTGGTGTTAGCAGTAATTGCACCCCTGTAGTGGTGGTTCCATCAAATAAACCGCTAGCTTTACCGGGATTTCCTGGTTTATAACTTGTATAAATTGCCTGTAAACTAGCACGTTTAGCAAATTGCCAATCAATAGCTATACCGCCATGACCGTATCCCATATTTAAAATTGGGTTTCTTTGGGCAAAGTAAGACAATGGCCCGGTTGCAGCACTTTCGACACGATTGGGGCCTCGGAAAGCAGATGGCATACTTACGCCTTCTGTTCCTACCATCACGGCTAATTTATCTGTCACCAGCCAATGAAAATTGAGGTCACTTACAATTAAGTTATCTGTAGGAAATTCGTAGCCAAGTAAAACATCATTCCGAGAAACACTATTAGTAAATCTCGGTGAAGTTTTTCCCTTGCCATCGATAAGACCTGTAAACAAGTAACTACTGGGAGTGATTTGGCTAGTTAAATATAGTTGCGCCAGGGATATAACATTAGTGTTTGTCCCTGCGTCATTTGTATCTTTTTTTCCATCTCTCGGATTAACATCACCACGATTGTTAGTCCGTCCTTGAATGCCAACTATCAGTAGTCCACTAAGTTTGGTTGTTGTTGAGAATTGATTGGCTTGGAGTTCGGTGGTTTTGGCTTCTAAACTATCGACACGACCCCGTAAGGTTGCTAACTCAGGGGTAAATTCTGACTGCAATTTTTGTAATATTGCTAAATCTTCGCGGGTGACTAAATCACTGGTGCCTGTAGTAATTAATTCATTGACTCTATCTAAACAAGCATTCACTCCGGCGGCGAATTCATACCGAGTTAAGGCACGATTACCGCGATAGCTGCTATCTGGATAGCCGGCTATACAACCATAGCGTTCCACCAAAGATTGTAATGCTTGGAATGCCCAGTCGTTAGGTTGTACGTCCTTGAGTTGAGAAACCGATGTAACTTGTGCCATCGGATCTTTAGAGGATAAGGGAATAATATTATCGCTCTTAACTCCTAACTCCTGTTCAGACGCGATTAATCGCGTCTCTACTCCTAACTCTTGAGTATTTCCCGTTTCTTGATTTATATACTCTTGTGCTAGTGCTTTTTGTGCAACTCCATTTACTCCCGCAATTAGTAACCATGCGAGCATCCAGGTTTTGCGATGACTGCGGTTAATAGGTCTAGCTTTCAACTTTTTACACTCTTCACATACTTAAGTGAAGAGTGTATTCGGGATTATCTAGTTTTCACCTGGGAACATTTACGGATTTCGTCTTAAATTAGACTTAAGTTTTGAGAGAATTTTGGATATGGAGGCTCTGCATCTGAGAATACATCTCTAGGCTGGGAGTGGGGAGTTTTTTCAAAAATCAAATCATAGTCCTATATACTTAAGAGCGGTAATGACTCACTACATTTTAAAAGCTACCAAGGAAACTGTGCATCTGGGTGGTTTCTCTCATCTACTAGAACCAGTACTCACTATTAATTCAGGTGACACGGTTGATGTAGAAACTTATACTGGTTACTACGTTTACGAGCAAGCACCACCTGAGTTTGTGACACCAGAATTTCTCGATATCTGCCAAAATCTTGTACCAGAACGCAAAATTGCTGGGGGGCCGCATTTGCTAACAGGGCCAATTTATGTGTGCGATGCCGAACCAGGAGATGTTTTAGAAGTACAATTAGATGCGATCGCACCTCGTTTACCTATCGGCTTTAATGCCATTCGTACAGGTTGGGGAGCTTTACCAGATCAGTTTCCTCAACCTGCTTTGACATTTATTCCTCTAGATTTAGCAAACAATATCGCTGAATTTTCAGTGGGTACTGGCATAAAAATTCCCCTCAAACCGTTTTTTGGAATTCTTGGTGTCGCTACTCCAGAAACCTCTCGAACTTCTGTCCCACCAGGTTGTTACGGTGGCAATATCGACAACCGCGAATTACAAGCAGGTTCGCGTTTATTTTTACCTATTTTTGTACCTGGTGCATTATTTTCTATTGGTGATGGCCATTCTGCACAGGGAGATGGCGAAGTAAATGTCACTGCTATTGAAACTTCTATGAACGGTAGAATCACCCTCAAACTTCACAAGGATTTACAACTGAAAACACCAATGGCCGAAACTCCAACTGATATCATTACAATGGGTTTTGCTCAAACCTTAGACGAAGCTTTGGAACTGGCTTTAAAAAACATGATTAATTTTCTGGAGCGCTTTGCAAATTTATCACCAGAAGATGCTTATGTATTGTGTAGTTTAGCTGTAAATTTTCACATTACTCAAGTTGTGAACAGTCCCCACAAAGGTGTGCATGGAATGCTACCCAAATCAATTTTCTCTCATCTTGACTTTCCCCAAAATAAGAAATCGGTTTTCTTGATCCGGCCATAACTCTGGCTTTTTAGTCCTAATTCTGGCAGAATTTCGTATTTATTGGCGATGCCTCTCAATGCTGTTCGGTTAAGGCAAGAGACGCGATAAATCGCCGTCTTTACAATAATCAGTCCTTCGTTCTGACGGCGATTTATCGCGGATTTGGGATCTATTATTTTCACCAAATAACCTTAACCGAACCGTTTTACAATACATCTACTTATTCACTTGGATTTAAAAGTATAATTTATTTAAATTCTTTGATATAATTACTGATTAATTAAGAATTAAAAAAGGTGAAACTTAAAGAACCACATTTTATTTTTGGGAAAACTCTTGACCTTTTTTGAATTAAAAATTAAGAATAATGATAATTTGTAATTAATTAATTTTGGGTACAAGCACCTATTGTAATTTTTAATTTTTAATTAGAGCAAAGCGAATTGACCCAACTTGCGACCTATTTAAGTTAATTTGTCAGCAAGTATGAGTTTGAGCTAATCCTACAATTTTCAATTTAGATTCACAACTTTTTGGTTTCCAAAACCGTTTACCTCAGCTATGCATTCACCAAATATCAACTTACTCACCTCTTCGTTACTGACGGGTTTAGAAGTGTGCAGTGATGAATCTGTGTATGCTCCCGGTCATATTCAGCCGTATGGAATGTTGCTGATGCTGCAAGAGCCACACCTCACAATTTTGCAGATTAGCGAAAATGTAGAGGAGTTTTTTGGAATTTCGGCAGAAGCATTGCTGGGTCAACCTTTACAAAGATTGTTTTCCAGCGCTCAAGTGCAGCGACTTGCTGGCTATTTGGCTCAAGATAACCTAGAGTCCTGCAATCCGTTTAAGTTAAAAACCCGGCGGAAGATTGCCCAGACAGATTGGCAATGGAAAAATCAGACATTCCGAGGTGTGATGCATCGAATGGTCGATGGGTTGATTCTAGAACTAGAACCTCAGCAATCGATGAGAAGCATCCATTCAATCCAATTCTATCACCGCTTGCAAGGTGCGATCGCTAATCTTCGTAATGCTACTAACTTGACCGATCTGGCTCAAAACCTTGTCAGAGAAGTGAAAGCCATAACAGGGTTTGATCGGGTGATGATCTACCGCTTTCAGGCAGACGATAGTGGTGTGGTGATTGCGGAGGAGAAACAGACGCATCTAGAAAGCTATCTGGGACTGCACTATTTGGCAATAGATATTCCTCTGCCAGCCCGCCAGTTGTTTTACCGCAACCGGATGCGATTCATTCCCGATGTTAATTACACCCCTATCTCGTTAATTCCCAGCAACCATCCTTTGAGGGATGTACCCCTTGATTTGAGTCATTCTCTGTTACGCGGAGTATCTCATTATCACATTGAATACTTACAGAATATGGGAGTTGCTGGGTCGATGACAATTTCGTTGCTCGACGACAAACGCCTCTGGGGGCTAATTGCTTGTCACCACAACAGCCCGAAGCTAGTGGATTATGAAACTCGCAAAGCCTGTGAATTTTTAGGACAGTTTGCCTCAATTGAACTGGTGCATCAGCAAGAAAAAGAATTCCATATTTACCGAACGCAGGTAAGAGCGATTCAGGATGAACTGCAACAGACATTATTGCAGGATGCCAATTTGATTGAGCAAGTTTTTAGCCGAAATTCTTCTCAATTGCTGGATCTAGTTCATGCTCAAGGAGCCGCAATTTTACTTGATGGTCATCTGATATTAGTTGGTCAAACGCCCTCGAATACGCAGGTGCAGGATCTGGTGACATGGTTAGTGCAACACGAAGAGGAACAAGTGTTTGCTACCGATTCTCTCTCACGTTTATATCCAGAAGCGGAGGCATTCAAAGATCAAGCTAGTGGCATTCTGGCAATTTCAATCTTATTTAACCATGCCACACAAAAGTCTTACCATATTCTCTGGTTTCGACCAGAGCAAATCCAGATGGTGAATTGGGCGGGCAACCCCCAGGATGCGGTATCAATTAACGAAATTGGAGAGATGAAATTATGTCCCCGAAAGTCGTTTCAATTGTGGAAAGAAACCGTTCAAGAGACTTCTTTACCTTGGGAAGTTGCAGAACTAGAAGCCGCTACTGAGATGCGGAATACACTGATGTTGGTAGTGCTAGAGTTTTCCCAAACAGCCCTAGAACAAGCCGCAGAACAGGCTGCGATCGCTAATCATGCCAAAAGTCAGTTCCTTGCTAAAATGAGCCACGAACTAAGAACTCCCCTCAATGCCATTTTGGGATTTACTCAGTTGATGAACCGCAGCGACACAATTCCATCTCAATTTCAAGAGCATTTAAGCATCATCAGCCGCAGTGGAGAACACTTGTTAAATCTGATTAACGATGTGTTGGAAATGTCCAAAATTGAAGCGGGTAAGTTACAACTAACAGAAAACAGTTTCGATTTGCATCAGCTAATCCACTCTATTACAGATATGGTTGCTCTCAAAGCTTTAGAGAAAGGAATTGCTCTGTTGACTGAGCAGCATCCCAGCGTTCCCCGCTATATATATGGTGACGAATCAAAACTGCGCCAAATTTTGCTCAATCTCTTAAGCAATGCGATCAAATTTACGACAACAGGTAGTGTTACCCTTCGATTACAAGCTTTCGTTAACTCACTTAATTCAATACCTAGCCCTGATTCCAAACCAATCATCACCCTGCATCTGGAAGTTGAAGATACTGGATGTGGTATTGCTCAATCGGATATTGAAACTGTGTTTGAAGCCTTCATCCAAACAGAACGAGGTCGCCATGCTCAAGGTACAGGCTTAGGCTTATCGATTAGCCGTCAGTTTGCCCGTTTAATGGGTGGTGATATTACAGTGCAAAGCACCCTGAATCAAGAGTCAACCTTCATTTGTAAGATTTTACTCAGTTTGGTAAACTCAGTAGATATCATTGCCTCCCCAGCGACTCACACTGTTATTGGTTTAGAAGCGGGACAGCCTACTTATCGCATTTTAGTGGTGGAAGACCTGAAAGAAAACCGTAATCTGCTCGTCATGCTGCTAGAATCAGTTGGGTTCGAGGTCTGTGCAGCCGAGAACGGGTATGAAGCGATCGCTCTGTGGTCAGAATGGCATCCCCACTTAATTTTAATGGATATTCAAATGCCGGGAATTGATGGCTACGAAACTACTCGGCAAATTCGAGAAAAGGAATCAGGTCAAGAAGTGGTGATTATGGCTTTGACAGCTTATGCCTTTGAGGAAGACTACGCCGCCAGTATTCAAGCAGGGTGCAACGACCACATCACCAAACCATTTCTAGAAACTTTCTTATTTGATAAGATAGCGCAATACTTGGGAGTCCGCTATCGCTACCGGGAAGCAGCTTTACCAAGGTTAGACCAGCAAACATTACTCCAGAAATCTCTAACCGCCAAAGATTTGCAGGTAATGTCAGCAGAGTGGATTATTCAGGTGCATCAAGCAGCTTTGGATCTTAACGATATTAAACTCTACAATCTCATCGCTCAAATCCCTAACCAGGAGCGATTTCTCGCCAATACTCTGAAATATCTCGTAGATAACTTCCACCTGGAAGCGATAGCGAAGTGCTGCTGCGAAGCGCAGATCGCAACTCTCACCGAAACTGGGGAATAAAGACTATGACTGAACTACCTTGGCTATCTTTTTTGACGTTCTAGGGATAAAGCTGCTTTGACTCTTTCAAATTCAGCCTCTAAATCGTGTAGCCGCTCTGAAACATGGCTGATTTCGGAAAAAGCGATCGCTTCTATTTCTCCACAAAGAAGCACTAACGTCGTTGCTCCCAAATATGCACTGCTGGATTTCCAGCTATGAGCTAGGAAGTGTATAGTTGTGGCATCACCCTGAGTCAGAGCAACCCGAATTTGTTCCAAGATTTGGGGAGAATCTTCTAGATAACAATCAATAATTTCTATTAAAAATGTCTCCTCTGGTTCGGCAATCTTGCGGATCTGTTCAATAACTTGAGTATTAATAGCTGGCAAATCTGCTACTGCGACATCAGAGGCCTTAACTAGGGGCTGATTGCTTGTACTGGGCAAGGTAAAATCATTAGTAGATCCTATCGACACACATCGACTTAAGGCTTGAGTCAGCACGTCAAGACGGATGGGTTTAGTAATATAATCATCCATCCCAGCCGCTAGACATTCCTGGCGCTCGTGTTCAAGGACACGGGCTGTCACGGCAATAATTCGCGGACGAGAACCAACTGGATAATTTTGGCGGATCAACCGAGTTGTCTTGAGTCCATCCATTTCAGGCATTTGGACATCCATGAATATTACATCATAAGTTAAGTGCTGGATAATTTCTAAAACTTCCACTCCATTACTAACAACATCGGCTTGATATCCCAATCGTTTGAGCATTAATAGAGCTAGTTTTTGATTAACTGGATGATCTTCGGCCACCAAAATTCTTAAGGGGAACTGTTGTGCGTAGTTTACCGCCGTAGGCATCGCAGAACTGAGTAACATCACATCAGATGCCTGAGTACTTGTTTCGTTAGTATGTGACTGAAGATTATTATTTGTCGTTACTAAAGGGGAACTCGCCGGGGCAACGATAGTAAAATAAAAAGTAGATCCCTCTCCTACCTGACTCTCTACCCACATATTTCCGCCCATCAATTCGCACAGTTGGCGACTGATAGCTAATCCTAAACCTGTACCTCCATAGCAGCGAGTAGTCGAGGAATCAACTTGACTAAAAGACTGAAACAATCGATCTAGTTTATCTGCTGGCACACCAATCCCTGTATCCTTAACAGCAAACTGTAGCTGATAAGTAGCCCCAGCATCTAATGCTGTAATTTTGCTAGATTCACCTACTATATTGGCTGTGACTGCAATTGTGATACTACCGTTTGGAGTAAATTTAATGGCATTACCCAGTAAATTAACTAGAATCTGACGCAAACGAGTAATATCTGCTATAACTTGTGTGGGTACATTTGCTGCTAAATTAAAGCTAATTTTTAAGTTTTTAGTCGCGGCATTGTTAGCTAATAAGGCTATTGATTCTTTCAGGCAAGTTACTAAATCAAATGGTTTTGCTTCTAGTTCCATTTTGCCTGAGCCAATCTTAGAAAAATCCAAAATATTATTAATTAAAGATAATAAAATTTCACCACTAGAGCGGATTGTTTCAACAGCGTCTTGCTGATATGTATCCATGTTTGTCTCAAGCAATAGTTCTGTCATGCCAATAACTGCATTCATTGGTGTACGGATTTCATGACTTATATTGGCTAAAAACTCACTCTTTGCTTGAGTAGCTATTTCTGCTATTGCCTTTGCCTCCTCCAATTTTTGATTTTGCTGAATTAGAAGTTGCTGTTGTTGTTGAATGAGTAATTGATTTTTAATTCTTGCTAGTACTTCTAATTCTTGAAATGGCTTGGTAATGTAGTCTTGCGCTCCCAAATCAAAGGCTTTTACTTTATCCTTGAGATGATCTATCGCACTGATAAAAATAATCGGAATATTATGTGTTGTCTCTACAAGTTTTAACTGCTGACAAACTTCATAGCCGTTCATTTCTGGCATATTAATGTCAAGCAAAATTAAATCCGGTGGCTCTCGTTGGGCAGCTTGTAATGCCATTCTGCCATTGAGAGATTTGCGAACGATATAACCTTGTAACTCTAACATTTTGGATAACAGACGTAAATTATCAGGGTTGTCATCTACGAGGAGAATATTGGTTTGCGATGCAGATTTCAGTAACGTAGCCATAGGAGTTATAATTAAGCCGATTTAGGGTAGTGATTTACTCAAGATTTCAGAGCATCTGTGAGGGTTAGTTTTTGGCAAAATACATGAACAATGAGTTCACCAGACTATTTTGGATGGAACCCACTAGATCAAAATATATTCATTTAATTATTTATATTGTATAAAGACTAGATCGTAAACTAAATGAAAAGCTCGTTTTGGATTATTAACAATATGTTTAAAAAATTTACTTACTTAAGTGAGAAAGTTTCATGCTTATGTTCTATCTTTCGGTAATTTATCCTATAAGTGCGTATGCAAAAATATTTATGTCATTGCGTTCAGGGTACGAAGTGAAGCAATCCCAAAGGCTTGGGATTGCTATGTGATTAGGAAACGCTATATCTCTGTGTCGCACCAGTTGCTACAAGTTTCTTAACCGCAAGGGCGTACTGGCAACTCTATTGCCTCTGTGGTTAAATAAATTACTTTTGAACCGCAGAGGCGCAGAGAACGCGGAGAGAAAAAAGAAATTTTTCGAGTCACCTTGAAAGGGCTAGTCCTACCAACTTTTTTCGGAAGGGAGATGAGGTGCATACCCTCTGATAAAAATTAGATATCTGGTGAAATTAATTATGAGTTAACTCATCCAGTCTTTGAGACACAGAGATTAGAGTAATATAGCAACGGTAGTATCATTAAACCTAGATGATACCGTAATTTTGTCTAGATATAAAATTCTAAGTAGTAGATCGGTAGATTATTTCTAAAAGGAGTTTTGTCATGTCTACAACGCCAACAACTCGACTAATTTTGGAGATTTTACTCCCCCATCTCAAAATAGCAGCAGCCTATGCCAATTTTCTTCAACCAAAAATCGCTGCACTTCCCGCCAAAGAACAAGGAAAAAACTTTTTTACTGCCGCACTTACTGATGCGGATGTAGCTATTCAAAATCTTGTAGAAGTAGTATTACTGGGTACTTTTCCAGAGATTCGCTTTTTTGGGGAAGAGTATGAAAGTTCTAATAATACTAAGTATTTTCGTGCTACCGAACTCGGTTCAGAAGGTGATTATTTAGTTACACTTGACCCGATCGATGGCACGAAGTTTTACATGGATGGACATTCTAATTACCAAATTATTCTCAGTATTCTAAATTCCGATGACTTTGAAGCAGTAATTGCCATCTCTCCAGCCCAAAATGTTTATTTTTACGCCCTTAGAGGCGAAGGTGCTTTTAAAGGGACGCTGGAGATGAGTTTAGAAGCCTGTGCCCCATTGCAGATAATATCTGCCAAACCTTGTATTTTGTTGGGATGGGGGATGAATGCGATCGCACCTTTACTAAAGGATCGATATAAAGTAATTGATATAGCAACTGATTACTCTAGTGATATTCAAATTCCCAATCTTAATGGTATTCTCAGTGGCGACTTGAGTGGAGCAGTCATCAAATCGGGTAAATTTATTGATAGTGCTGCACTAGCTTTTATTGCAAAAGAGGCTGGCTGGATTGTAACTACTGTGGACGGTTCGCCTTTACCACCACTGCATACTTGTAAAAACTATAGCTTGCCTGGATTAATCGTCGCTGACTCCAAATCTGTTCATCAAGATTTACTGAAAGCGATGCAAAGCCTAGCTGTTTGAGGGTAAATCACTATTAAACAACATGAAAATCTGTATTGTTGGCGCGGGTGCGATTGGTGGATACTTAGGGGCAAAACTGGCATTGTCTGGGGAAGCAGTGACGCTGATCGCTCGTGGTTCTCATTTGTCAGCGATTCAAAAAAATGGGCTGAAGTTAGTCATGGCAGACGGTTCAAGCCAAATTGCTACTCCGTCTCTGGCAACTAGCAATATTCAGGAAGTGGGGCCACAAGATGTAGTAATTTTAACTGTTAAGGCTCATAGTGTGGCTGCGATCGCACCCTTTCTCCCGACACTCTACCATCCTGACACAATGGTAGTAACAGCCCAAAATGGTGTTCCTTGGTGGTACTTTCGTCAGCAGAGCAGTGAGTATGCAAGTACGCGGATTCAATCTGTTGACCCAAATGGAATTATTGAAGCTAGTATCGGTGCTGAACGCGCCATCGGTTGTGTTGTTTACCCAGCAACTGAGATAATTGAACCAGGTGTAATTAAGCATATTGAAGGCGATCGCTTTACTGTGGGTGAAATCGACGGCACTAAAAGCGATCGCATCCAATTATTATCACAAACTTTAAAACAGGCAGGATTCAAAGCACCAATTCGCAATCAAATTCGCACGGAAATTTGGATCAAGTTGTGGGGGAATGTGGCATTTAATCCCATCAGTGCCTTAACTGGTGCTACTTTAGAAGATATTTGCCGCTATCCCCTCACCCGTGAACTAGCGCGACAAATGATGACTGAAACTCAAGCGATCGCAGAAAAATTGGGTATAAATTTTGGCATCACTTTAGAACAGCGAATTAATGGAGCAGAAAATGTTGGCGCTCACAAAACCTCGATGCTACAAGATATTGAAGCCGGACGCACAACGGAGATAGATGCTATTGTTGGCGCGGTGGCAGAATTGGGAAAACTGACTCAAATTCCTACACCTTATATTGATGCTATTTATGCCAGCGTTAAGTTGCTGGAGGCGACTAAAGAACTAGGACAAAGGGATTCGACTACACAAATGAAGTCCGCCTCCACAGACTAAGGAAGAACATAATTACGAATTACGAATTGTTAATATAGGACTCCTATTTGGTTTTTGAACAAAATTAGGTATTGTAGGGAAGCCAGTGCGTTGCGGTGAATCCAGCGCTGTAGGCGGGTTTCCCGCCCACACGACTGGCTCCCCTAAGTATCTGTTCAGAAATCAAACCGGATTCCTATACATGAAATATTGGCATAGTCCTCGCCATGCAGTCTCTATTTATGATGTTGAACATCGTAAATAGCACGCTTAGTCGCTTTGAGTGCAACATCGATATGTAGAAGAGAACGATGTTGCAAGCCTCGGGCTGTTGGATCGTCTTCCTCACGCTTTACATCGGAATGCACTTTCTGCAATATTTCTTCTGCCTTGTGTAACCGTCCAGGATGATTATTGGGGACATCGACATTTGGATGCTCGTGGATGTCTTTGCCATCATCAATAGATGCCTTCTTAATGTCGTTAATAGTGTAATCTATCTGCCTAATAGCAACATCTTCTTGTCCACTAACGGCAGCATCGCTTGGGCGATGTTCCAGCAACCACCGTGCAGTACGTAAATCAGTGAGCGCGTGCAGGTAATAAGGATGCTTTCCTGGTAAGTCGGCATAGGCAGATCCCGAAATCATCAAGAGACTATTACCTAGAACAACCGCTACTATTCCTGTGAAGATACCAATCGAACGAACTTTATGCTTACTCATATTTGTGAATGGTGAATTCCAAAGTTATCTACATTATTTAGACTTCCTGGTTTCACAAAAGGTTTAATTATATTTACGTCAATGTTATGTAGCTAATATGTCAATCTTGTGCCTCGTGCCCTCTGCCTGATTTGAAAGCAGTTATGTAATAAATTTGACTAAAATGGTGAGAAGTTTTTATCCAAAAGGGTAGATGGGTGCGACGTGGCTGAATCGAAATCCCTCATTTTGTCACTCAAGCGAACGCAAGCTGCGTCTCATAGAGAGAAAAGCATCGCTCATATCTATTCATATTTCGACTCCAAAGGCAGGGTTTTCAGTCTTCACTACAATTAGTGTAATTATGTAACTTAGAGAAAATTTATAAAGAAAATCTAAAGGTAGCAAATAGCGATCGCCTGAAAACAGGATAATGCAGCTGAACTGTCAAATCCTTCCCATTCAACCTACAACTATGGCATCTACACCTAAAATCCTCGCCTTTGCTGGCAGCACCCGGATTGATTCTTACAACAAAAAATTGGTAAAAATCGCGGCAGATGGCGCTAAAGCAGCAGGAGCAGAAGTAACTTATATAGACCTCCGTGATTTGCCCCTACCTCTGTTTGATGAAGATTTGGAAGCTCAAGAAGGACTACCCGCCAACGCCCGCACATTTAAGGATTTCCTAATTTCTCATCAAGGATTACTAATTGCTTCGCCAGAATATAACAGTTCACTCACAGCAGTTTTGAAAAATGCCATTGACTGGGCATCCCGTCCAGCCCCAAATGAAGCACCATTAGCTGCTTTTGCAGGTAAAGTTGCTAGCATTATGAGCGCTTCCCCAGGCGCTCTTGGTGGTTTGCGCGGGTTGGTTCACCTGCGATCTATTTTAGGAAACATCAAAGTTTTGGTACTTCCCGATCAGATAGCCGTACCCAAAGCTTACGAAGCCTTTAACGCCGATGGCACTTTAAAAGATCCTAAACAGAAAGAATCTATTGAAAAGTTGGGCAATGATTTAGCAAAAATGTTACGTTCTCTCGGAAATTTTATAGAGAATTAACAATCTAATACAGTTCGGTTAAGAGGCTGTTTGAAAAGTCCTCTCATTGGTATCAAAAGTTCTAGATCCTCCTAAATCCCCCGATAAATTGGGGGACTTTGATTCCGATTCCCCCCCTTTTTAAGGGGGTTAGGGGGGATCAAAGTGACTTTAGTCAAAGCAAAATACTTGTTCATTCAACCTCTAAGGTTATTTAATGAAAATAATAGATCCCAAATCCGCCATAAATTGCCGTCTCTACGAAGGACTGATTATTGTAAAGACGGCGTATCGCGTCTCTTGCCTTAACCGAACAATATTGATTAACAATCAAGTAGCAACCTATTGACGCTCCCACCCCTTGAATAGGTGGGATTCTTATTTCAACCAATCAACTAAACTAGGACTTACGCATTGACAGGAAAGACCAAGTATAGATGATTGGAAAAACCAGATCCATCGTAGGGTCAATTCATGAATTGCCCCTACGATACGGGTCTATTTACCATCAATGAAGAACCTGAAACAGAGTGTTTACGTTAATGCACATCATAAGTTATTTGTAAAGTGCATAAGTCCTATAAACAATAGCCAAAACTATAATTTTCGGGTAGGGCGCAATTCATGTAGACACACACTCCTATAGAGAAGAAAGCTATACAAAGCGTCTCGTAGAGAAGCGACTTTCCAGAGAGCATTTCCCTTACAATATCTAGTTTTACGCAAGTCCTAAAAGCTTTTTAATTATCTAGTTGACGTTAAGCATATATTATTTTTGTTGCAATCAATTTTTTAGCTATTTTCTTAACTGTCTTATCTGTCATTGCATTTTCTTGGCGATGACGGGAAAATACAAACGTGACAGTAAAAAACGTAAGAATTCAGAATCAGAATTCAGAAAAATGAGATAATCAGGAGAAAATTTGATTAATTAATATATCAATCATACTATAGTGGTTCTCATTTATGTAAGTGTAGGGGCAATTTATGAATTGCCCCTACACCTTACGAGATGATGTTGTAACACATTTGAATGGGAACCGCTATAGACTATTTCTAAATTCTGACTTTTGATTCTTCAATGATGAATTCTTATCCAAAAACATTTTCTATTATTGTTAAGGAAGAAAAATAATGAGTTCAGTAGATCAGAAGCAGATCCATATCTTAACGCAAGATCGGGGCATTCAACTGTCTGGTAATCCAATTAAAACTGAAAATTTTTCTGTTCAAAAGACCCTACGGGATGGTGGAAAAATCCGCTTCAAAATTCGTTATTCTGCTGAACTACAGGGTTTTTCACTGCTGGAAGTTTTTTTGATAAGAGCGCAGAACGGAACACAAACTGCTAGCATGACCATTCCTAATGGTGGCTCGACGGCTATTGTTCAAGAACAAGAGAGAGAATTTAGTATTTGGGAGCCAGGAGATTATTACTTCTTTTTCAAAATGTCTTCCAATAATGGAACATTTTCTATCGAGGATTATCAACTTTATTGGTCAGATAGTTAATTATTTTTCATGGCAAATACCCAAATAGAGATTCCTAAAATATAGCAGTCGTTAGGAGTAATTGAATTTTAGATTTTAGATTTTGGATTAAAGATTGAAGAAGAATTCAGAAGTCATATCATGTCCGCTTGATTGCTTATTAAACCTGAAGAACCCCACCCCCGCCAAAGCTATGCTTTGTCTCCCCTCCCCGCAAGCGGGGAGGGGTTGGGGGTGGGGTTATGGGTAATTTGGCGGACATGATATCAGTAATTAGAATCAAGATGCTCTCTACGAGATGCTGCGCAATCAGTAGGGGATTCAGATCCCCACTGATTGCACTTTTAATTAATAATTTTTAATTGGAGTGTAAAGCCTTCTCTACGAGATGATGCGCCAACGGCAGAGCTTCGTTTCACGCATAGCGTCTTGTAGAGAGCTACTTGACTTACCCCTGATTTTACAGATGGGGTCAACGTAAAATCTAAAATCTAAGAATTCTGAGCAAAGGAAACCTCTGCCCTGAATTTTTGCGCGCATAGAGGCGTGAGAAAAAAAGCACCTGATAGTTTTTTCAAGCACGTTTTTGCAGTGATTTATATTCAAATTCAGCAACATCTAGTTGTTTTTTAAAGTAAGCACGGTAGAGTTCGCAACGCGGTACGATGCGATCGCCTTCATAAGCGATCAACCCCAAGCTTTCGAGCTTATGAGCATCAATTGGATTTAGAGAAATGCTTTGCTTTGCAGCCACAACTTCAATATATGCCTTTACCAAACTGGAATTTTCTTGCAGAATTGCCCAGTGTCGCCATAAATGATAACGATAGATACCGCCGTTAGCGATCGCCTCCTGTATCAGTTCTTCTAAGGTGGTTCTTTGACAGCAGAGATAATACAGAGCAATCCTAATTAGTGCTGGATGTCCCCCCACGAGAGACATTAGTTGCGTAACCTCTTTATTAGAAGTCCAGTCTAACCCATGCCGTTGGGCTAAGTATTCTACTTGGTGCTTAGTAAATTCTGGCAGACGGATCGGTAGTCCGATATTAAACGGGGAACGATTGATATCCAGCGAGACGTACACTTCTGTAGAGTAAACTATTACTAGTCTAAGCTTTTGTAAGTTTATATCTTGCCGTGCTTCCTCATACCAAGAGCGCAACAAACCAAAGAACTCCTGAGCAATTTCAGGATATTCAAAAAAGTGGTCAATCTCATTTAAAACTAAAACCACTGGACTTTGACTCTGCTTGAGTAAATAGGATTGTAGGTATAAACTGCAACTCAACTTACAGCCTACTTCCTCATCCCATTTGTCATCTAGATTGGGATCAATGCCTAATTCTATTGCAATTTGCCAGCAAAAAGAACGCAAAAGCTTGTTTAAGTCTGTCAGACAGCTTGTATCGATTTGCTTGCAATTCACGTTCACCGGACGATAACCTTGCATCTCGGCAAATGCTAATAATCGCAGCACCAGAGAAGTTTTTCCCATCTCTCTAGGCGCTCGAATTCGGATCGCACAGCCTGGTTGAATAAGTTCTCGATAAACTAGTTCCTCAATGGGGGGACGTTCAACATAGAAGGGAGAATCTAAAGCTACGGGGCCATCTGGGTATGACCAAAGGTTTTCGAGTTGGTTGGGGTGTTGAGTAAAAAAAGAATCCAAGTATAAAGACGGAAATACTTTTCTTTCTCTTGTATCTAAACTCAAGGGGAGAGTTTGAGAGATTCTAGTATTGTTCGGTTCACTCAGTATTGCATAGTCTTCCCTGTGTAGTTCTAGGTTAAAGGCGGTAAAGCACAATTTCAGGGTTTTTTGATCCACGCCTGTATTCAACGACCATAATCGGTTCAGAGTTTTGGTAGAAACATTCATGCGATCGCCTAAATCTTCTAGAGTGAAGTGATTGCCATTGTTTTGAGCCTTCTCCATCGCCAAAATCGCCGCTTGTAAACGCTTCAACCCAGCGATCGTTAGGATAAGCCCCCGCTTTCGCGTACTCTTAGATTGCTTCATATCGCTAATCATCCATGTGCTTTTGTCTTTACTGTCTTACCTATCTCCTCATTGTTTCATGTTTTAAAACAGTTATTCAACAGTTACTTAGCGGTTAACGAAGTATTGCTTAATTGGTAAAAAAAGATACTTAAATTTTTTGATGAGAGTTAGATGAGTGGGTATAAACAAACATCACTATATTGATTGTCATTTTTTCTTACTTACGGAAAGCCGCTAACGCTTCTGCATTAAGCATTTTTGACTACTTGCCAATAATAAATGACTCACCTTAATTAGTTCGCTTTATTTGTGCTAACTTACTAGATATATAACTTTAAGTTATTTACTATAGGAATCATATTTGATTTTTAAAAAAATATAAGTATCTGTACCTCATAGCAGCAGCAAGTGCTGTATGGATCCCAAAGACGCGATAAATCGCCGTCTCTACGAAGGATTAATTATTGTAAAGACGGCGATTTATCGCGTCTCTTGCCTTAACCGAACAGTATTGGAATGGCACGAATGGCACTTACTTACTAAAGACTTTCGAGAGCTTTTAGCACCTCTGTTGCTGACTGATATCTTTGAGTGAAGTCGAAGTGTACCATTCTATTTAAAATAGAAACTAACTCGTTTGTAGCATCAGTTAGTTCGCGCCAATGTTGCCAAATCTGTTGATTACCCTGAGCTTCACCTTGAATAATTATTTCACCAGTATTTATATCTCTGCGAAATTCTCTAGGATCTACCCCAGTTAAACCTTGAATTCCCATAATTCCCAACGCATAAATATCGCTGTTGAGTTTTGGCAACCCGCTCATTTGCTCAGAAGGTGCATAACCAGGAGTACCAATTGAAATTGTCTGAGCTTCCTGCTGCTGAGGTTGGATTTGCTTAACAGCGCCAAAGTCAATTAAAACAATATGCCGATCTGATTCTCGCCTAATCAAATTACTAGGTTTGATATCTCGATGAATTACGCCATAGCTATGAACAAAAATCAGCACGTTTAAAACTTCTTTGAGCATCTCTACAACTTCAACTTGTTTTAGTCGCTTAAGAGAGGTTAGCTCTTTGTCCATTGCATGCCCTCGCACAAATTCTTGTACTAGAGAAAACTGCCGATTTTCTTCAAAAAAAGCTAGCAGTTGAGGAATTTGTGGATGCTTACCCAAAATTTCTAAAATTTGTGCTTCCGCATCAAATAATCGTCTGACGACATTTAAATATTCTGCATCTTGGCGAGGGGGTCGTAACTGTTTAACCACACACTGCGGATTACCAGGACGCTGGATATCATCAGCTAAATAAGTATTACTAAATCCTCCAGAACCCAAGGCTTCAGTAATTTTGTAGCGGTTGTTTAGTAGAGTTCCTAGTGAAATTTCTTGCCCGATGGAATCAGCAATTACAGTTGGTGCTTCATTTAAGGCATCACCACGCTGCCGTAAAAGACCTTGCAATTCCACAATTAATTGTTGGTGTTCTTGAACCCGTTGGGTAATTTCTTGTTGCTCTTGTTTCGTTTTATAAGAACTATAGGCAAGAACACTCCCAGAGGTAAATACTAACCCCAAGGCGGGAGGAACTACCGGGAACCATCCAGCTTGGGTAAAAATGACAAAATTGCCTCCAAATAACACTGCAAGGGCTGTTGCTCCTGCTAGTCCTAAGCCTAATGGGTGTTGAATCCGCGATACCAGCAACCCACCGACTACAGTCCATCCCCATATCCAAAGGACTTTACCCCACTCAGGTAGAAACCAAAATAAAGGCTGTTTGTTAAGAACAGCACTGAGAATTTGACTAATACTGTGAGCATGAATTTCAATTCCTGCCATTTTGCCAGAATTATCTGATTTGCCAGTAGCAAAAGGCGTATTAAAAATATCATTTAAACTATTGGCTGTTGAGCCAATTAAAACGATGCGGTCTTTGACCAAATCTGGTTTCACTTGATTTTCAAGTACTTCTGTAATAGTTACCTGTTGGGCAACTTGATGACCAGAACGGTAGTTAAGCAGAATTTGGTAGCCATTTGTATCAGCTTTTTGATAACCGCCAGCGTTGCTTTGCAGAGGTTTAAATATAGTATTTCGTAGTTGTAGTTCCTTTTTTGGAGTAAATTGAAGTTGGATGCCGCCAACTTCTAAATATTTGAGTGCCAATTGTAAGCTAAAAGAATAAGTACTTTGACAGGAATCGGACTCTTCTGCACTTACCAATAATAGGTTGCGACGAATTGTCGCGTCAGTGTCTTCTACTACATCATTAAATCCGACTCGCTCTGCTTCAACCCCTTTTGGCGCTGCTATTCCCGGATTGTTAGAACCAGAATGTTTACAGATGGGAATGATGATATCGCTCTGTTGTAGGTGTTGCAGTAGCTTTTCATGACCAGGTTGTACAGGTAAGTCACGGAAAATATCTAGACCAATGGCTCGTGGTTGATATTCTTCAAGTTTGCCCAATAGCCGGTTTAGAAGTTCACTAGATAGGGGCCAATTCCACTTTTGGATATCTTTTTCAGTTAAAGCAACAATCAATAGACGAGAGTCTGGGCCTGGGTCGCCACGTAATTGCATCATCTGGTCGTAGACTTTCATCTCTAGAGGCTCGAAAACCCCAAGTTTTTGAATGCCCACTAGTAAAATTGTAGCGATCGCACTTGAAAAAATAACTGGCTGTCTAAATAAACTTTTTAAGTTTGCAAGCATTTTTTTGAATAGATTTTACTTTAAGATATACATATTTTTCATCATTGAAATTATTCTATATAATTTGCAACTTTTATCGAAATACCCAGATCCCCGACAACTTAACGAAGTCGGGGATCTTGTTAATCACGAATAATTAAGTAGGGCTATATCTGTTTAAGATAATGCACGATCGCCTCTGCTGTTGGCAAATTAGTTGCCAGTAAAACTTGATTGATAGTGCATAACCTTAGCAGTGCTTCTTCATTTGCTTGACCAGGTTGTGGTTGCAGCAAATCTCTCAAGAAAATAACTGCTACAATTTCTCCGGCTCCAACCAAGGAAGCTATTGTTTGATATCCTCCAGAAATTGGTGCGGGAGTTTGTTGACTAATAGTTATTCCTGCCTGTTGATGTAAGACTTCGCCAACAGATGGCCAGGTAATTGTAAAGCTCTGGGAGAAAAATTCCTGATATTGAGAAACAAATTCAGCAAGTTCTGATTTTTTACTCTCGTGAGCAATAAGTACTATGTTTCTTTCAATAATCTCTTGCGGAGGCTCACTAACATTTGTTTCTTCTGGAGTTTCATCAGATTGAGTTGCTTCTACTTCAGGAACCTCTTCAATAGTTTGATTAATCCTCTCAGAAGCTTCACTGTCTGTTGTTGCCAAAGATTGAACATCAGCTAATTCGGAAACTTCACTTACGAAAATAATATCATCAACATCTACACTGGCTTCTTCTGTGGTTATATTACTCGAATCAATGTATTGATTGCTGAAAACTTCTGCAACAATATTGTCAGGTGCAGTTGATGTTTTATCAACAGCAGAACCAGCTTCTACTTCGTTAATATTTAGTAGTTCATCATTGATATCTTGTGTAATTTGGCTCAATGTTTCTGGCTGCTGAATGTCTGCTTCTCCAGGAATTCCATTGACAAATTCGCCAAAATCGGAACTAACTTCTTCTGTGACTGGCGCATCTAAATCTACTACTTCATTTTCATTATGAGTAACTTCAGGAACGGTATTTTCCTCATTTGATACTTCGCCAAAAATATCACGCGGCTGTACGAAAGTGACCTCTGCTTCTAGCGCCGCCTCTAATTCTGCATCCTCATGGGAGGTTGTTTCAGGAATGGCACTCTGTGCAGGAACTTGGTGGAAAATATCACGCGGCTGTACAGAGGTAACTTCAGCTTCTAGTGCAGCCTCTAACTCTGCATCTTCATGTTCAGTAGCTTCGGGAATGGCACTGATATCACGCCGTTGTACGAAAGTAGATTCTGTGGCTAGTGCTGTTTCAAAGTCTGTAACTTCATCGTGAGTAGTTTTTGGAGTTTCAATGATATCTTCAGGTGCTGCGATCGCAGCATCGGCTATAGTCAAAGAAACTTCCTCACTATCTGCGCTGACTTCTGGTGGCTGAATAATGTTTTCAGGGGTGATTATCTCAACAACCGGGATGACATCATCAGGTTGAGTAGCAACAACTTCTGGGATTTCGCTGGCTTCAGGGGAAGGTGTTTCTACTTCGGGACTAATAGGCGTTGGAACTTCGTTTACTACTTCTGGGGCTGGATTGGCAACATTGGGAGCGCTGATATTTTCAGGCGATCGCGGCCGAGAAAACAGTGAAGGGTCTATAATTCTAAAGACCGTCTCTGGTTGTTCATAAGCAGGAGCAACTGCTTCCAAGATCAGAACATAATCAGCAATCCTGATAATATCTCCATCACTCAAAGAATATGGTCGTTCTTTTTCAGCTTGTTTCCCATTAAATATTGAACCATTTCTACTGCCGAGGTCAGAGAAGTAGTAATTTCCAGCTTTAACAAAAAACTTAGCATGTACCCGACTGATATCAGGACTGTCTAAGACTAAATCAGAATCAGGAGAACGGCCTATTAACCATTCTCCTCTCGGTGTCGTTTCTATGGTCAGGTCAACTTCATTGACTTCACTTAAAGTTGGTGAGTAGCTAACTTTTACTTTCATATTAATTTTTGGTTAATTTTATTGATTTCTGCCACCCATCGCTGACGGGTAGTATGTTCTAAATTTAAAATATCATCTTGTGACCAATGGAAATGATAAGCAATAAAAGCTACCTCCTCATATAAAGTATCAGAGGGGTAGCTTACGACTCCCCCGCTAGTTCTAGCTCCATTGAAAATTGAGTATTACAGTGCGGACATTGTGTCGGAATATGTACATTACCTTGCTGATTGATTCGATTATAAAATTCTCGAAGATACGCAATGTCATATAAGAGCAATTCTTCAAGTAAATCAGGACTAACAGAATTGAGACTGCCCAAGCGAGTAATAACCCGTGCAAGCATTACCAATACGCCGTAAGCTGGATTTTCCTGAACTTTACGCTCTTGTTGCACCAAAATTTCATCTTTGGCGGTGGCTAAACGCATCACCCCATGACGATGTACTCGGTGTTCGCTATCACTCAATCCTCTAGGAAGAGTGAAGGCAAATTCTGTGCAGAGAGTATCTTTTTTACGGCGCATAAGTCATTTGGGCATTGGGCAATTAAATTTTGGATTTTGGATTCGACTTCAATCTAAAATCTAAAATTCCCACTCCCCCATTCAATTATGAAGGAGTGCTTCGGGAGAATTTACTGTATCTTCTGATATAGAAGTTTCACCTTCCAAACCATTGATTCGCCGATAAAAATCTTGGAGATAATTTAAATCTTGAGAAAAAAAGTTTTCCACAATTGCCGGAGTAACTTCTGATAAAGCACCCAAGTGGGTAATCACTCGCGCCAAGATAATAATCGTGGCATAAACGGGATTAGCTTTAACGCGGGGGTCACGCAAGGGTGCAATCTCGTCTATCGCTGTTGATAACCGCATTACACCTTTGCGGTGGAGGTTGCCTTCAGAGTCTAGATACCCTTTTGGCAGTGTAAATTCAAACTCTGTAGGAAACATACTCCTCCTAATTACTTCACACGCTTAAATTCCTCAAAAGCAACCTCTATTTCTTCAATTTCGATGTCATGGCTGCGGGCATTGACATCGGCAATTTTGTAACTTGCAGGCCAAGCACCGGCTAATTCAAATCTAGCGACTTCTTCATTTGCCTGATTATAAATAGACAAAGCAACAAGTCTACGTTGCTCAGACCAATTACCTTTTTCGACTTTTTCAAACCACTTCCAAAAATCCATAGAGTTGGTAGTACCTCTACGCAGAATGAGATTACCACTCTTAGGATTGCTAGGAAGCTTAGTTCTCACCACCTGACCTTTAGACTGCCCTTTTTTGCCCCACGTTTGAGAAGTAACTTCACAAATTTCAATTACCTCTTGTGTTCTTTTGAAGCCTTGACACTCCAAAAAGAAGCAATTGGCATCGTTTTGTCCTTCTAGTGTGAGTTCTAAATAGAATCGATGGGCTGTCAGAACTTCTGGGATTCGGCTTGCGGATTGTACCACTGTTATTTACTGCATAAGCTAATTATTTGATTCGTTTAATTCCTTCGTGAACCAATTCAACTGTTTCATTTGCCATATCACCACCAGAGGCAGTTAATGTAGGGCCAGTATATTTACATGGATAACAATTGACAATGTTCCAACGTGCTTTTTCAGAGCCTTGTTGGTCATAAGCAACCACCGAACCAGTTTTACGATTCTGTGCCCACTTCCGAGGATCGCCCATATCTTCGTTACAATCTTGATACCATTTATAAAGGTCTATATCATCAGTGGCAATAACTTTTACTGTGATGTTAGTAAATTTAACAACAGTTGGTGTAGCTTGACGCATTATTTTAGCGCCCTTAGATGAACCGTGGACTTCTTGTGCTGGCGTATTTTCAACGCCTAGCCCACTAATTTCTTTAATGAATTTATCAGTAATTCCATCAGCCTCAAAGTAAAATTTACAAGAGGTTAAAAATTCACCTGCCATACTTTTAGACTCCTTTGTGTGTGATTAATTTTTAAATGGGGAACAAGAATTTTAGATTTTGGATTTTAGATTGAAATTTAATCCAAAATCCAAAACTAAATTGCCCTATTCGCTATCTTCAATGCCATTCCATTGGCTGATGCGGAAAACCACAAATTCAGCCGGTCTGACGGGACAAACACCGACTTCGATGTATAAGCGTCCTAAAATTCTGGTTTCTGGTGGGTTCAATTCTTCGTCACACTTGACATAAAATGCTTGGGCTGGAGATGCACCAAATAAAGCACCTTCACGCCAGATGCGCTCTAAGAAATTACTGACGGTGCGGGTGACACGCGCCCATAAATCTTGGTCGTTAGGTTCAAAAACTACCCATTGAGTTCCCAGTTCTAGAGATTTTTCGATATAGCTAATTAACCGCCGCACACTGATGTAACGCCACTCTGTTTTATCTGGCTCAACTAATGTGCGTGCGCCCCAAATGCGGATACCTCGGTTGGGGAAGTTGCGAATGCAATTTATTCCCAAAGGGTTTAATAGTTCTTGTTCGCGGAAGTTGGTGTCATAGCCTAAACCAATTACGCCTCTAGGAACTTCATTTGCAGGGGCTTTGTAAACTCCTCTGGTTTCATCGGTGCGGGCCCAAACACCCATCACATGACCACAAGGAGGTACTAAAATTGGATTACCGCGATCGCGTGGATTGGGTACTTTAATCCAAGGATAATAAAGGGCCGCAAACATTGAACGACGGTTAAATCTATTCAACCACTCCACTACTTGCTGAGGTTTGACGGCATCTGGTGGCGCATCCAGTACAACCATCCGGTTGGGTGGGTTGGGAATATCGCCACTAGCAGAACCCTCGCACATACTAATCATCAGTTCGATGATGCCGTGGACTTGATCTAAATTCAATACCTGCTCTTGATAAGCCCGCATCACATCAGGACAGGCTAGCATTGTGATTTCATCAACTTCAAAGATACCGCGTACCCCGGTGCGATCGTCTCGAACCCCTTCTAAATTTTGTGAAAATCTATCGGGTGTGGCGGCAACAATGGGCGGCGCTAGTTCATATTGACCATTCACCGGACGACGAGCTAAAGGCTGTCCACTTTGAGTTATGTCTTCTACGGTGATGTACATCGAATTTCTCAATGCCGTCACCGCATAAGTCGCTGCTTGAGCAGCAGGTTCGCGGTTCATTGTCAAGTTTTCGTATTGCTCTAAAAGTTCATCTCCCCGACGAATTTGGATGGTGAAATATTCGCCTGTATTTGGAGGCGCTTCTCCTTCAGTACCTTCGGGTAGGGCGCGGGGCGAACCATCAATAATTACAAGATTTACTAATCCGCCTGATGCTTGCTCAGGGCGCAAAGTAAAACGGAGGGCTGGACGATTACCTCTAGAGTTGATTCTGAGGGTAGCCGGTTCTGGAGTTGCCGGTCTGGGTGCGCCTGGTAACTGAGTCCCAATGCTGGTTATCCAGCAACGACCGCCACCATTCATAAAGTAGCCGTAGACTGAAAATGGTAAATAGGCGTTGAAGTCGGTGAAGCCGTCAGAGTTGGGACGGGCAAAATAATTTAAGTATTGTGTCCAAGTGGTTACTAGCATGGGCTTGTATAACTCAGCCCCACCACGAACATCTTCTGTAAAGCCTACAAATCCGGCAACTGCCGTGCTAACACCTTCAATTGGTCGGCTACCCCGGTCAATTTCTTCGATATAGACACCAGGAGCAAAGTAATCAAGTCTAGCCATGAAAGTCTCTCCAAGTCAGTAAAAATCTAATTATTCAGGAGTTAGAAATATTTCTTTGAAAGTATTACTTTGGTTATCTACCAAGGCATTGACGTTTTGAGGTAAATAGCCAGGATGATTGAGAGTCAAAACATAATTACCTAAATGAAGGTCTTCAAAAAAGAACAGCCCTTCTTTAGTGGTTAATATGGATTTTTCAGTTCCCCTCACAGCTACTTCTGCCGCTACCAGTGGCAGATTTGTCACCACACTTTTGACAATACCCGCGATCGCAACTCGCCTGGTTAATACTAGACTGTCATTATCACGAGACAATTGATTTCGCAAATTAAAAATCCGCTCCCAAACCAAAGGTACTGGAGTCGGTTGTGGCTCGAAGGGAATTGTAACTGTCAAATATAAGCCTGAACGCAATGGCACATTCAGAGCGCTCCATAAAGAACCAATTTCAATTGGTGGCTCTAGGGCAACTGTCATGTTCAAATTACCATAGCCCCGTAATTCAGGAACCAAAAACTCCTCTTCTAAAGTGCGATGGCGCAACAGCACAGCCAACGCCTCACTGATAAAGTGATGCTCACCTAAAGCTGTTCTATCCCAGGCTGTTAATAGCAGCGAAACATCAAACCAAGCAGGTGCCCAATTTACAGTGGCAGGTTGTAGAGCGCGTGTTAGCTTGCGTTCAACTTGCCTACCAGAATGTTGTACCTGCTTACTCTCACGGATATCAAAAATATATAAATTGAGAGTCGGCCCTGCTCCCTCTTCCCTTCGATTACCAGGATGGCTAAAGTCAATTTGCTCTGTACTGGTAAGTGAGGTTCCTCCAGCTAGAATTTCGGCTAAAGTTTGAAGAACGAAGATAAGCATGAAGGTGTTCTGCTGGTAGCTAATCCAGATGCATCTACAGTATATGTATCAGTCTTCTAAAGTTAATTAGACTTTTGTCGATATTTTTGGTTAAAGATTGAATAGATCCCAAATCCGCGATAAATCGCCGTCAAGACGAAGGACTGATTATTGTAAAGACGGCGATTTATCGCGTCTCTTGCCTTAACCATAAATATGCAGATTAGCGATCGCCCTTTTGCAGTCACGAATTTAACCTTCAGCACCTTAATTGCTCAATCAATCACAGAGTACCTAAAAGTACAAGCCTCTAATTGCTGAAGAAATGGATAATTTGCCTGATGATGATGATTGACTGGTGATTTGTCATTGCGATCGCCAACCATTAACTAAGCTGACGGTTGAGCGCGAATTTCATTCGCACAGGGACGACCATTTTCAATATCAGCAATATTAGCAAAAGTTGTTTCTGCAATATTATGCAGAGCTTCTGCTGTAAAAAAGGCTTGATGTCCGGTAATTAGTACATTGGGAAACGTTGTCAGACGCTGGAAAATATCATCTTGAATAATTTCGCCAGACAAATCCTCAAAAAACAATTCCGATTCTTGTTCGTAGACATCCACACCAAGATAGCCAATCTTACCAGACTTTAATCCCTCAATCACTGCTTGGGTATCAATCAGCGCTCCTCGGCTAGTATTAATTAGCATCACACCTGACTTAATCTGTTCAATAGCCTCAGCGTCAATCAAGTGATGCGTTTCGGGAGTCAGAGGGCAATGCAGAGAGATAATATCGGAGTTGGCAAATAGCTCAGGTAATTCTACATACTTTCCACCTAGCGCCTCCAATTCTGGATTGCGATAAACGTCATAAGCGAGTAAGTTACAGCCAAACCCTTTCATAATCTGCCCTAAAATCAGACCGATTTTGCCAGTGCCGACAATCCCCACTGTGCGCTCATATAAATTAAATCCCAACAGTCCATCTAGTGAAAAATTGCCTTCTCGGACACGGTTATAAGCCCGATGAATTTTGCGATTTAGGCTTAAAATCAATCCTACCGCATGTTCTGCTACTCCATAAGGTGAGTAGGCGGGAACCCGCACAACAGTAATGCCTAAATCTTTTGCGGCTTGTAAATCTACATTGTTAAACCCTGCACAGCGAAGCACAATCAGCCGAGTACCCCGTGAGGCGAGAAGTTCTAAAGTTGGGGCATCAACTTGATCGTGTACAAATACGCAAACCGCCGGAAATCCGGCGGCGAGGATAGCAGTATCCCGATTTAAACGGGGTTCAAAAAATACTAATTCGTGTTGCGTGGGAGAATTTGCAGCTGACAAAAACTGTCGATCGTAGACTTTTGTACTGAAGACTGCTACTTTCATGCAAAACCTCAAGCTGTATGCTGCACGGTATTCGACTATATAATACCTTGGCAGTTAGAAAAGCAATGTCTACAACGGGCTATTTGCGATCGCAGTTTTGAACATAGCTAGTCTTCAGGATTGATGTTTGTGCAAGCGATTCCATCGCTAAAGCCAAAATTTAGAATTCAAATTGAAGAAGGCAGAAGGCAGAGGGCAGAAGGAACTTTTTCGTTGGGGATTCAGACCCCAACCAATTGTAAGCACCGTATAGACGGTGGGGTTTTATACCCAAGTTCGGTTCGGTCACAGGCAGAGGGAGGAGGCAGTATTCCCTTCTGCCTTCTGCCTCCTGCCCTCTGCCTTTCTTGATAAATAATTAAGGTAGATTACTGACTTTTGGCTGCTCGAAGTAGCCATACATCACCTTAGAGACTTGACGAATGAAATCCCTAGCTCTATTGTCATTATCCGGTCTTCGCACGAAAATTCCTGCTAAATAACGCTTACCTGATGGTGTTTCAATAATACCTGCATCCCCTAGAACAAACCTTAGAGTACCTGTTTTATGAGCAATATTTGCACCATATCCTAAGCCGGAGGGAAGCAAACTTTTATTATGACAACGAATCATAATACCTAAAACTTGGGATTGACTTGTATCAGAAATTAACTGATTATTTGTCATCAAAGCTGATAGTCGTACTAAGTCTTTTGCGCTAGTTTTATTAGTTCCTTTAAAATCTCCAAGCATATTGTGAATCACAGTATTTTGCAATCCCCAACCGCGAAACTTTTGATTTAATTTCGATGCACCACCTAAACGGTCGATAATCATATTTGTAGCAGTATTATCGCTAATAGTCATCATCTTGGTTGCAGTTTGCAAAAGACTTAGCTTAGTTCCCACTCGTTGATATTGCAAATCTCCAGAACCGCCAGTAACCTGTTTCCGTCGCATCACTAACGTTTCACTTAGTTTGATTCTCCCTGCATCTATTTCCTGAAACAATGCAATCAAAATCGGATACTTAATTGTACTAGCAGCAGAAAAAGCTTTATCACCATTAACACTAAAATAATCTCCTGTTTGTAAGTCCATAAAAAAGATTCCGGGAGTGAGGAATCTATAGCGAGCCATTAATACTTTAATAGGAGTTTTCAGTTCTGATATCTCACGTCCTAGAGGAACTACACCAGTGAATTTAGAATTATTTATTGGGTTGACAGGATCACTTAGAGGAACCGGAGGAATAAATTTAAGTTTTGGGAGTTGTAAATTAGATTGATTTGCACTCCAGTCATTTGGGTTGTCAATTTGATTTGTGTTGGGATTCGCTTTTGCTGGGGATGACAGTAAAAGAATACTTGTAAGGCTCAGTAACAACCAGCGTAGTTTCATGTAGTGCTGTAAGGATAGTGTTGGATTTATTTACAGAGATTTTCCAAAGAAGTTAATGAAATCCGGATTGATTGACATAATAATCACTAAGGTATCCCATGTCAAGAGGGATAAATAACAGATTAATTAAAATACTGAAAACAAGAATTATGCTAAAAAAGCACAATGTGGAATATAGAAAAGATACTTTTATCACATCGATTAATGATATTTTTATCCAAAAAAATAGTATTTTTTGGTATGGCTTCTAGCAGTTCCTCTTCAAATGTAGTACAACATCATCTCGTAAGGTGTAGGAGCAATTCATGAATTGCCTCTACGGGTATACCTCATATCAATGAGAACCGCTATATAATATTGAAAACCCCCATTACCTTATAGGTAATGGGGGCTAGTAGCTTAAGTTTTTAAGATTTTGATGTTAGTAATAATACCTTTCAAACATCCTCTTAGGCAGTTCTTAGCGATCGCTCTGGTTGGTACACTGTAGAAAAGGGTTCTTGATAAGAATGAGTCTTAATATAAACCAAAAACTCATTGATCAAGTCTGTAAAATACACAAACGCCACATCAATCAACTCAAGTGCTTGTTGACGAATCTCTTCTGACACCTCAATATCTTTCATTATTTGTAAAGAAGCAGGAGTGTGAAGAGTGTGAGTATTTTCGATATGGTTATGACGCATCCCAAAGTAACGGAACTCTGTTTGAGTCATTTCTTGTAGTTGCAGAGCCGCAGACATGGTTGAACGAAAAAAGACATTCGCTGTAACTTCAGATACCTCAATGGCAACCAATCTAATGATAGGATCTGCCCCACGAGTATATCGCTCAAATATAGGAAACATAGAACGGGAAACCTTAGTCTCATCGCTCCAAAGGAATCGCACCGCATCACTGAACCGCATAGGATAGTCAATCCCCATCTTCTCCATGTCTTCTAGTAACCATTGCCAGTGGAAATGTTCTTCGTATGTGTGAAGATTGACCATTTCTTGAATATAATTAGTTGTTGGCTCATCTCTGAGAACTCGTTTGCACAACTCACTAAATTCTAGTGCGAGTGGAGTAATCACAGGGGCAAATGCCAGCCTTTGCCGTGGATCAATGGACTCATCTTTCATATACTCAAAAAACGGCAACTTAGAATATTCCTGGTTTTTTCGCTCAATCAACTCAAGAATTGCTCTCATTTCAATGCTCCTAATGATGACAACGGGCTAGTTAGTGTGGTTCTTCAGTCAGCCATAGCAATGCTCAGGCAAAAGCCTGAAAAAGTGCTTATTGAAAAAATCTAAAATTTACTAGCTGAAACTGCTGCTACAGCGATCGCTAGCACAATACACAACAGAACTCGTAAACTTGGGCAAAAACGTTCTGAAAGCTCTTCTCAAATTTGTGCGAAGAGTCAACAGAGACTAAAAATAAATTATTTGACGATGATGCAATAATGTACATCCCAAAGTACTTTTATTTTTACCATCTTGTTTAAGATCGTAACTTTAAAGATTAGCTATTACAAACCGTAAAATCACGATTAAAATTAACTATTTCTATTAAAATTAATTGTTAAAAACTACTGTAAATTCAGTAGTTTAATTTAATGTATTTATCTCATCATCTTGCTGCTAGCGGCAAACATGAAAATTATGGAGATAAAAGCAAAAAGTATAAAGTTATACTTTTGTAAAGGTGTAAAAAAGTCTTATTAGTGTACCAAGGCTATTATAGGGATTTAATGCTCAAAAACCATAATTATAATGCACAAATTTCATCTTGCGATTCTATCAGAATATGTTACCGTAATATTTATGCATAGTGTATGGTAGACATTGCTTCACAAATAACGGCAATATCACCAAGAGTAGATAACACCAAACCAATACTGCTTTCTTTGTGCATTTTAAACTTGGAATTGGGTTCAGAGAAAAGGTTAAAGGTTTCTTTTATCTTCACCAAAAACCCGGCAATTATTGCCAACCAAACAAAGCTGAAGTTGATAAGAAATTATTTTATCTATTGAGAGAAGTCAGTAAATCATTTGCAAGTAATCTATCAGCAGCATTTTTAATCATATCAAATGACATTCCCGATCTTTCTGCAATATCTAGCAGAGTATGATGACCATCAGATAAATTCAAAATCCACAAAATTGCCATTTGATTTACCTTACTATCTTGATGACCATTGTATAAGCCCCTTTTCCCCAACTGTGGCTCACATTTAGGATTTTGGTTGTAGTAGATTTCGTTATTATTGAGGATATGCAATATTGAACTACATTGTAAGAAAGACTCGGCTAAGTATTGGGGTTGAACAAAGTTTAAATCGTCTGCTGATGTGTGATATTCGGGAAAACTACCATGAGGCGATCGCATCAAGCAACCTACAGCTAAATTAAATCCAGGTGAGCAGTATTGTCGCTCATCATAGCCATAGGGAAAGAAATCTATAATTTCGTAACCTTGCTTTGAGTTTTCCAGGACATAAGCAGCAATTTTATCAATTTCAGTGTCACCTCTACGGCTTTTTTTATAAGTAAAATTTCCTGCATCTCCTAAACAAGTTAAGACTAAACCATGTTTAATATTCTTGACTTTAGCCTCGTTGATAGCCAACCATGTAATTGAGCCAATTGTTCCTGGAATCCAGAGAAATCGATAGGAATATTTTGATTTAGTTTGACTTAAATATTTAGCGAGAAAAGTAGCGATCGCAACTCCCGAAAGATTATCATTACACAATGAAGGATGGCAGACATGACAAGAAATTAAAATTTCGTCGGTACTATCTCCGGGAATATAATACTCACCATAGCTCAAATGACCTGATTCGAGGGAAGAATCAATATAGACTTCATATTCTTCTTCATTTAGTTCTAAATATTGATTGTGACTTAAGCAAAAGCCCCAAGTCTCTTGATAATAGGAAGTGCGATAGGGAATCCAATCTGGATATTCAGGTAATGTAAATAAATACGCTTTGAGTTCTGTTAAAGATATTTTTTTGTGAACTGGAAGGCTATAGTTAACAACGTGTAGATTCGAGTTAGCAAAATCTACAATTTTCTTGCCTTGGGAGTTCTTAATATAAGCATCTTTAATATTCCATTCTTTCGGAACTATCCAATCGAAAACTTGAGTACCAGTTGGGACTTCATAAACCGATAAAGGAACATGCTCACTAATAATTTTGAGGGTGTTTCTAACGCCATCACCCGTAATACTGCGACAAATAGGATATAGCCGATTAACTAGTTGATAAAGTTCCTGAGCAATTTGCTCTGGGGATATTTTTATACTACTAATATTCATATATTTTTCAGCTATTTTAAATTTTAAGGAGGTAGGGGTTTTGTAAATGGGCGGATGCTGATATCAGTAACTTCAGCAGTTGGAGGCAAACTAAGTGCATTGATTACTACAGTTGCCACATCTTCTGGTTGGATTAGGCGTTCGGGGTAATAAATTTTACCCTCCATCTCGTGAATTTTTGCTTGGAGAGGAGTTGCAGTAGACCCAGGAAACACACTAATAACACGTACTTGGTCAATATTAACTTCTTCTCTCAAACTATCAGCGATCGCTTTTAAAGCGTGTTTGGTTGCTGCATAATGTCCAAGATTCGCACTTGCTCTCACATTTGAGTTAATAAACACAATTTGCCCATGCTGGATTTTGAGTATGGGTAGTAAAGCTTGAGTCAGTAAATAAGGAGCGCGAACATTAGTCCGGTATTGTTGGTCAAATTCTGCAACGGGTGTAGTTGCAATCGCACCCATTGAAAAAATACCAGCGTTGTGAATCAGGATATCAACTTGCCCAAAATCTTGCTGAATCGAAACTATGAGTTTTTGAATGTCTTCATCGCACGCCAAATCAACCTGATAGCTTTTGGATCGAGGTGAAGTCTCTTGAACAGTCTGAGCGATCGCTTTGAGTGTTTCTAAACGACGGCCTACTAAACAGAGTACAGCACCTTGGGTTGCCATTTCCACAGCGATCGCTTTACCTATACCACTACTTGCTCCTGTTACGACAACAATTTGGTTACTGAATCGACCGATCATTATTTAGATATGACAGTGTTTTTGATTGTAAGTCAATTAAATAAACCCCAAGTCTTATCTTTATCAGATATTTCACTCACAGGCAATGGCCATTCAATATTAAAAACTGGATCGTCATAACGATAGCCAGATGAATACTCTGGCGCGTAGAAGTCACCCATTTGATAAGTCACTTCCGTTTCGTCAGCGAGCGTTTGGAACCCATGAGCAACCCCAGATGGAATATAGAGAGCAAGGCGATTTTCAGCATTTAGCTCTACACCAATATGAGATAAATAGCTAGGAGATTCTGGACGCAAATCTATAATCACATCATAAATCGCCCCTTGGATGCAACGCACTAATTTTGTTTCTTGAGAAGGAGGAATTTGATAATGCATACCCCGCAACGTTCCTTTTTTATAGTTAAAAGATAAGTTGCATTGGGCAATAGTATATTTTAAACCACGAGCTTCAAATTCCTGAATACAAAAAGTCCGAGCAAAAAAGCCCCGACTGTCTCGTTGCAACTCTAAATCAACAATAAATGCCCCTTGTATTTTTGTTTCAGTGAATATCATGAATTTGCAAATTTGAAAGATAAGCTATACATTTTATTTCCTAGAAAAACATTTTTCGACAGTAAAAAGCTTCTGCGTAACTACTTGGTGAATTTGATTCAATTCCGCGAATTCTGAGAATCGCGCGGAAAGTTTCTTCTGTAAACCATTGCTTACTATTTTGGGTGGGAAACCCATCTAAAATATATTGAATTTTTCGATGACAGATTGACTCACTCAAATGGACAAAGAAATTAGGAATACCTAAATCACCATCATATTTGGGAATTTCATATTCCAAAATTAAATGATTTCTAAAAGTATTCCAAGTAAACTCAGAAATTAAGCGGTGATCTTGGTGGCGATCGTCTCGATGATGAGTAAAGATGATATCTGGTGAAAATTCTTGCTTCAACTGTTCAAAACATTCTTTTACCTCTATTCCTTGAAAAGCTAGAAAGCCATCTCGAAAATTTTTAATGATAATTTTCTTTACTGGAATTTCTTTTAAGAAAATACCAGCACTTGCAGTTGCTTCCTCTGCTCTTTGCTCGTTAGAACTAAAAACAACCCAATAGATGACAATCTGCTGATAATTCTCTATCAGCTTTAAAATTGTGCCACCACAACCAATTTCGATATCATCACAATGAGAACCTAGACAAAGAATTTTGTACTCAGATTCTTTTGGCTTGTTAAAGCTAAGTTGGATCATAGATTATGGCTTGCTTCTAGTTGTGTATCTCCCCATACTTCCCAAGGTCTTTGACCTTGAGCATACATATCATCTAACTCTTGCTTTTCTTTAAAAGTATCCATTACCCCAAAAAAGCCAGTGTATTTATATGCAAAAAGTTCTTTTTTGGCAATTAGTCTCTGAAAAGGTTCAAGAACAAGTTCTTCTCCTTGATTAATATACTTAAAAATCTCTTTTTTAAAGATAAAATATCCTCCATTAATCCAGATATCACGTTGCTTGACATCTTTGATATCCTTCACCAAACCATTGTCATCCATGTCAACTAAATGAAAACTCTGGCTCGGTCTAACACACAAAAAACTACCTGTTTTATCACGCTGGTAAAAATTATCAATATATGTTGGTAGATGCAAGTCTGTTAAACCATCGCTGTAGTTAGCTAAAAATACTTCTTCCCCTTCTAAATACTTTTCTACTGCTTTGAATCTTTGACCAATATTTGCAGTTAAACCTGTATCTACAAATGTGATATTCCAATCTTGAATATCCCTATTAAATAACTGAATTTGGCTACCATTTGACAGGCTAAAATTATTAGAAAGCCATTCGTTATAATTTAAAAAATAGCTTTTAACTAAGTCAGACTTATAACCAAGACATAAGATAAAATCTTTATGTCCATAGTGAGCATAGTATTTCATTACGTGCCATAATATCGGTCTATAACCGATATTCACCATTGGTTTAGGAATACTTTCTGAATATTCTCTCATTCTGGTTCCTAAACCACCACAAAATAAAACTACTTTCATATTATTTTCTCCCTTTTTAATGATAAAAACCCATCAAATCTTTAAGAGGTTGTTTGAAAAGTATTTCGCTGTGACTTTAGGCACTTTTAGATCCCCCCTAACCCCCCTTTTTAAGCTACGGTGTACACACAATTCGTATTACCCCCCTTAATCTCCCCGATATATTGGGGAGAAACCAGATTTCCAGTTCCCTCCCCTTTACAAGAGCAGGGTTAGGGTGGGGTCAAACCAGTGATAATATATAGCTATTTTCCAATTTGTGTATACACCGTAGCCTTTTTAAGGGATATTTAGAGGGATGTAGAACTTTTGATACCGACAAGATAACTTTTAAAACATCCTCTAAGAGTAGATATTAACTTCAGGAATGGGTACAACAAATTGACCTCCCCAATCTCGAATGTAAGCCATTTGGGTCATAATTTCATTTTTCAGATTCCAGGGTAAAATTAGCACATAATCAGGCTTTGTTTCTTTAATTTTATCTGGATGAAAAATTGGAATATGAGTTCCTGGTAAAAATTGACCCTGTTTGTAAGGACTACGGTCTACTGTGTAGTCAAGAAAATCGGTGCGAATACCACAATAGTTTAAGAGAGTATTTCCCTTCCCCGGCGCACCATAACCGACGATGGATTTTCTCTCTCGTTTAACTTTACTCAAAAAATCTAGTAATTTGCGTTTAGTTTCTTTAACTTGTTCACCAAAAGAAAAGTAGTGTTCTAAATGTGTGAAACCTGCGGCTTCTTCTCTAGATTTTAATTCTAATACCTGCTCGCTAACAGGTTTAGAAGAGTCTTCAGGATGACGAGCATAAATTCTCAAAGAACCGCCATGAGTAGCTAATTCCTCTACATCAAAAATAGTCAACCCGTGGGTGTTAAAAACCTTTTCTACTGTGATAAAGGAAAAATAAGAAAAGTGTTCGTGATATATAGTGTCAAACTGATTTTCTGCCATTAACCGCATCAGGTGAGGAAATTCCATCGTAATTACCCCTTGTGGTTTGAGGATGATTTTCATTCCTTTAACAAAATCATTGAGGTAAGGCGTATGAGCGAGGACATTATTTCCTAACAATAAATCTGCTTGTTTCCCTTCAGCAACTTGTTCTTTAGCTGTCTCTTCACCAAAAAACTTTACAACTGTGGGGATACCTTTTTTGATGGCTACTTCTGCAACATTTGCAGCCGGCTCTATTCCCATTGCTGGAATGCTCTTGGCTACAAAGTATTGTAGTAAATAACCATCGTTGCTAGCAATTTCTACTACCTGACTCTGCTGGTTTAATTGGAAACGATCTGTTACTATATCAACATAGTTTTTAGAGTGTTGTAACCAGCTATCAGAGTAAGAAGAAAAATAAGCGTAGTCACTAAAGATATTTTCTGGGCTAATGTATTCTTGAAGTTGCACTAAAAAACATTCTTCACAAACATAAACATGGAGGGGATAAAAAGGCTCCATTTCGTTTAGCTGTTCTGGTTTGCGATAGCTTTCGCAGGGAGGAGACATCCCTAAATCTACAAAGGTGTGTTTCAACCCTGTCCCACAGAAAAGACATTTGCCAGTTGTTGCTTTGGATAAATTCATAATTTATATTTTTTCGAGACAATCAGATTGATAAATTAAACAGTCCGCCAGAAAAAATTTCCATCGATTTGCTGAGTGCGAATGAGATATTCCAGTTGTTTCAGCCGAGTAAAGCCTTTAGACTCAAATGTTTCTCTATCCATATCAATCTGCTGAAATATATTATATAGTTGTTGGGATCCATTCTGGGCATCCCATTGACATTTGAATCCTGGTAAAGTTTGGTTGATTTTATCAAATGAGACTCGATAGCTGCGGTTGTCAGGATCGTATTTACCAAAGCTCAATTGACAACCTTTAAAGACATCTGCAACTATTTGAGCAATTTGTTTGACTTGATAGTTGCTATTTGTATCGCCCACATTAAAAATTTGATTGTGAATTATATCACGCGGAGCTTCTAAGGTACAGATAATTGCTTTGCAAATATCTAATAGGTGAACTAGAGGTCGCCAAGGTGTACCATCACTATTCATTTTGATTTCTTTGATTGTCCACGCCCAACCTGCTAAGTTGTTCAAGACAATATCAAAGCGCATTCTGGGCGAGGCTCCATAGGCTGTGGCATTTCGTAGAAAGGTGGGAGAAAAGCTATCATCAGCAAGGAGTTTGGCATCTTGTTCGACAAGTGCTTTGCATTTAGCATAAGCTGTTTGGGGATTGATAGCAGATTCTTCGGTAACGTCGTCTTCGGTAGCAAAGCCATAGACGCTGCATGATGAAGTATAGATAAAGCGTCGGACTCCAGCAGCTTTTGCCAGCTTTGCTAAGTGTATTGAACCTTTGTGGTTGATATCGTAGGTGATATTAGGGGCTAACTGACCTAATGGGTCGTTAGAAAGTTCTGCTAAATGAACTACTGCTTCGACATCTTGCAGGTCTTCTGCCGTAATGTGGCGGATATCTTTGTTGAGGGTTTTGGCTGTTACTTGAGTGCCGTTATACAGCCAACCTACTTTATAAAAGCCAGTATCCAAACCTATAACTTCATGACCGTGTTGGATTAAGAGGGGTGCTAATAACGAGCCGATATAACCTTCAGTTCCAGTTACCAGTATTTTCATATTTTATGCTGCGATCGCAGTTTATAGAGGTTTTAATTTCGTAGGACTATTAGTGGTCTGTCGCAAAAGTTTTGAGAGGTTTGTAGTAAGGACTTTAGTGCTTAAAAATCAAGGACTAAAGTCCTTACTACAAATATGTATTACTTTAGCAGCAATCTCATTTCTGAGAGGAGCCGCTTCATCTTGAGTTAACCAAGCGAATAACTTGGCTACCGCATGGGTTGAGCCATCGAGCTTGAGAATTTCTTGGAGCATACGCAAAGCCCCTGTAACATTCCCCCTTTTCAGAGGAATTGCTGCCCGTGTCAGACAATAGTTAAAATTATAGCTACGAGCTTGGGTTGTAATGTCTGCTCGATGTTCAACCGGAAGATAACTTTCAGAAATTTCTATCCCCTGGCGGATGGATGTCGCCAAAATCCCAGATGATAAGTCATCATCTGTTAGTCTGTGGGAATGTATCCGGTAACGAGCCAAACTTCCTGGTTCGTACCACCAATCATAAGAAACAGCAATGCGTTTATAAAGTTCCCATTCAGGCGCACAAACTAACTCCAAATAATAACCTCCTACTTGTTCATAGGTAAGGCGACGAATAACAACTGCTGGCATTTGCAAAGGACATGTCACACCAATCCGCAGTAAAAAATTCTCAGGGATACCTTTATCTTCTCCAAACCAGGAAATTACTTCCCCTTTTTCAACTACTGTTCCTTTTTCATTGAAATATTCAAAATTTGCGAAAGCGGCTCCTACCGAATCTGGACACTCTTGAAGACTTTGCTGGAGTTGCTGATAAAAACCGGGAAGCACACAGTCATCATCATGGAGGATATGAACCCACTGACCGCGACTGAGGGAAATTCCTGCATTGTGATTTGGTAGGACTCCAATATTTTCCTGATTGCGGTAGTAGCGGATTATGCCTTTATCAATACTATTGACTAAATCAAACAAAGGTGATTCGCTGGCATTATCCATCACCAGAATTTCCATCTGCTCTGCGCCAGGCCATTGCACCAAGACGCTAGCCAGAGATTCAAGCAGATAATCACTGCGGTTATAAACCGGAATTACCACAGTCCAAAACGGTCGAGGTTTTTCTGGGTTGGTTACAGGTGGAATCGCGGGAAATTGATAAGCACCAACAGTAACCTCACTTTCGGGAATAGGTGGAGTCACAAGCATTTCTGGGGTGATGCCGGAATTTTCGTCATTGGCCACCGCTTTAGCGTAGTGAGGGTTGAGTAAAGTCAACCCCTGACGATATACAGAAATTGCTTCTGTAATCTGGTTTTGAGCTTGATAAATCCGACCCAAGCGAGTGTAAATTTCCCAGTTTTGGGGATTGAGTTTTAAGGCTTGGTGATAAACTGCGATCGCTTCTTCAAGTTGTTCTTGTTCTTGCAGCGCGCTCCCTAAGTTATAATACACCTCTAACGAGTCTGGCTGAAGTGCGATCGCTTGTCGATAATAGGCAAGAGCTGTCTGAATATCACCTGCTTTTTGACGAGCAAGACCCAACTGATTGTTTAATTTTGCATAATCGGCTTGCTGTTCGAGCGAAAGCTTTTTTTGGGCGTTGAGAGTGTTACCTAAGTTTACTTCAGCTTCCGCACAATTGGGCTGCAACTCTAAGCCTTTTTGATAATAAGCAACTGCTTCGTCAAACTTTCCTTGTTGTTGTAGGGTATAGCCAAGGTTGTTGTAAATGGGTACTGCATTTGGTTGCAGGGAAAGAGCTTGTTGATAAGCTTTCTCTGCTTCTGGTAGCTGAATTTGAGCTTGATACAAATTGCCCAAACTAAACCAAGCCTTGACACAATCAGGTTGAATATGGACTGCTGTAGTCAAAAACTTCTCAGCCTCTTGGAGTTTACCTATTTGCTGTGCCAACATACCCAATCCATACAAAGCCTCAATATTTTCAGGCTGTTGTTTGAGAATCTGACGATATATTTGTTCAGCTTCGACTAAGTGATTAGCTCGATGATGTTCAAGGGCTAACTGAAGGGAACTATTTATAGTTGGATGCTCAATTTGAATAATTGACATAGCTTTTAGGTTGAAAACTAGGGGATATCTGTTTTTTTGTCAAACAATTATTGATGTGGCAATCCAATTTAGTTCAGGATTTTCGGTGTGTAGAGATGTTCCATTCCAACGTCTCTGCCAAGGATTCATAGAAGAAGTAAGGTCAATCTAGAAGCAATTTCATCCCGAATGGGAGTTGCTTCTTCTTTAGTCAACCAACTAAATAACTTCGCTACAGCTCCAGGGCTACAATCTATTTTTAGAGCCTCTTGCAATACTTGCCAAGCTCCAGCTAAATTCCCAGCCTGTAGAGGAATTAGGGACGATTCGAGACAATAAAGAAAATAATAATTTCGGGATTGGGCTGTAATCTCAGCAGAGTCTTCATTGGGAAAATAACTTTCTGATATTTCAATTGCCCGACGGATAGATATCATCTGCTTCCCAGTCAATAAAAGTTCGCTGGTTACGTTGTTAGTATGTTGGCGGTAACGAGCTAGAATTTCCGGCTCGTACCACCAATCATAATTAGCGGCAATGCGTTTATAAAGTTCCCAATCACTTGTATAGGTCAAATCAGGATGATATACTCCCAATTGTTCGTGCGCTTCTCGACGAATTACCACCGCTGGCATATTCAATGAGTTCGCAACACCAATGCGTTGTAGCCAATTTTGAGCAATACCTCGTTGCTCTCCACAGACTTGTTGACAGAAAATTACTTCTCCTTTCTCGTTAATATTTTGATAACCCGTACAAGCTGCTCCGATTGCATCTCCACATTCTTTGAGACTCTGCTGTAACCGGGTATAAAAACCTGGAAGGATATAGTCATCGTCGTGAAGTAAATGAATCCAACAACCGCGAGTTAGAGCAATTCCAGCATTCCAATTTCCTGGCAGACCGAGATTTTGCTGATTGCGATAGTAGTGAATTATTCCTTTTCCAATACTATTTACTAGTTCAAATACTGGCGTTCTGCTAGCATCATCCATCACAATGATTTCCATTTGCTCATCTCCCTGCCATTGCGCCAAGACGCTGGCAAGACATTCGAGGAGATAATCTATACGGTTATATACAGTTATCACTACACTCCAAAAAGGCCGCTTCGCTGTACTATCGGCGATGGTCGGAATAGAGGGAAAACTAGAGTTGCCTACAATTACCTCTCCTTGAGGAACTGGAGGCGTTACTGGTACTGGTTGAGAAATTTCCGCCTCATCGTTAGCTTTTACAGCCTTACCATAGTGAGGATTAATCTGCTTTAAGCCTTGCCGAAAAGCTGCTGCTGCTTCCGGGAGTTGCTTTTGTCTTTGGTAAATCTCTCCCAAACCCATGTATACTTCACCATATTGGGGATTGAGTTCTAGGGCTTTTTGGAAGTAAGCTTTGGCAGTTTTCAAATCCCCGCTATTTTTGCGATCGCAACCCAATTTATAATTCAATTGGGCATAATATGCTTGTTTCTCTGAAGGGAGTTTTCCCTGGATGTGGAGGGCATTACCTAAGTTTACATCTGCTTCTATACAGTTAGGTTGAAGTTCCAAAGCTTTTTGATAGCAGACAACTGCTTCATCCAACTTACCTTGTTGTTCCAAGGTGTAGCCCAGATTATTATAAATCGGCGCGGCATCTGGGCGTAAAGCGATCGCTTGTTTGTAAGCTGACTCCGCTTCTGCTAACTCTCCCTGAACTTGACGCAGATTACCTAAACTAAACCAAGTTGTCACAGAGTCGGGTTGAACTTGTGCTGTCTGACTCAGAGATTTCTCAGCTTCGGAAATGTTTGTATTATTCATGGCTAAATTAAGTTGATATTAAATTGGTGTATATTAGGATAACTTCAGAATTTTTATAACAGGCAAATGGCAAACCCTGCCTAATTTATAAAATACTTACCAGACAAGATTTTTATTTAATAAATATTCCTATTTATTGAATAGAGAAATCATTGTAGAGAAAGTATCTACATATTTTAAATTTTTTTGCCCTGTAATTATTTCTAAATTAGCACTAGATAAACGTTATTGAGTCAGAGGTAATCTGGTTGGAAGTTACACCTGACAATAGTAATGTTCCTTGAGTGCGTTCATTATTAAAGTTGAACAGAACACCATCATTGGTATCAGTTATACTACCTTGAGAAAACATTTGATTTAACCATTGATCGGGATTAATCTTACCCCAGCCATCAAATACAATCTTATCGATACCAACCTGAAAGTCTTGAATGACATCAGACTCATATTTTAACAAACTATCACCACGTTTAAAAACAAATTTGTCATTGCCATCACCACCAACCAAAATATCATTACCATCACCACCAATCAGAACATCATTACCCGAACCGCCATTCATTTTATCATTGCCCTTGCCTCCATATAGCCAATCATTACCTTGACCACCTTCGAGGATATCATTCCCTTTCCCTCCCTTGAGGGTATCATCACCTAAACTGCCATAAATTTTGTTATCGCCGTAGCCTCCTGTGAGGTAATCATTTCCAATCGTGCCGTAGGTAACATCTTTACCCAAGCTGTTAATTAAGGTATCTCCCAAAAAGGTAACGGTACTGGCATTAACTTCTACTATTGTGATGCTGCTATCTTGCTTAAATCTTTTTTGATAGCTACCAATAACGTTTTCCGTGATAGAGTCCTGTCCATTATTACCATTAATATCAATAGCTAAATTGCTACTATTTAAACTAACATTGCGACTACTACCAAGACTAAAATTGTTCCTTCCCTTGGAGGAAATTAAGTTACCCCGGATGCCAAAATAATCTATGACCTTGGTCTTATTTGGATTTGTGGTGTCTAGTACCAAGAAAGTGGTTTTTGCCTTGGCTTGATTATATTCAGTTCGAGGATTTTCAATTTCTTTAGCTGTCAGTGCTAAATCGGCAGAAAAATTGAAAGAGAAGGTTTGATTAGCGCCAACTGCAAAACTAGCAAGCACTTTCGTTTCACTGCTGGCACTTCCGCTATAAGTACCATCCAATCCGATGCCAGTGCTGTCAGAAAAGAGTGTTGAGAAAATTGGGTCGCTGTTAAAAAAAGTCGCCCTAGCGTCAGCAATCGCTAAAGCTACACCATTTTGAACCAATGTGTCTGTCTGGGCATCAGTTGAAGTTCCTAAAGCACTTTGACTATAGTTGTAAAAAAGTGCAGATCCTTGAGCATTAGCAAAATTAGGTTTAGGATTAGAATCTGTAGCAATTGGTTGTAAAAATATAGTTTCTGATGACATAAAAACCTCTTTTTACCTTCTTGGATGGGGTTTTTATAGTAGAATACTACATATTTGTATTATAAATCTCTAACTTCATCAAACTTTTATAGTTTCTTTCAGTATTACTTAGATATCCAGACTTAAAAATTAATAATTCATATTTGCTTTATATTAGGGGAATTTAGACCTTAACAAAAATTAGTAATTACTAAATTGCGGATAAATGAAAAATCTTATCCTAACCGTATTGTGAGTAGAGACGTTGCAATGCAACGTCTCTACATAGGATTTCGGGCTGAACCCAAGCGTATTGGAGGTGTTGGGGAAATCGAAGTTATTAGTTATTGGTACTAATGACTAATGACCAATTAGCTTTAGGAAAACTGTATTGATTGAGAGCTATTAATCACACTACTACTCACACCTGAGACTAGTATTGTTTCTTGATTCAATAAAGAATTTAATTGGATGAGAGCGCCATCTTTGGTATCTGTTATATTTACACTACCTAGCTTAAAAATGCTATTAGCATAACCCCAACCATTCAACACAATCTTATCACCAACCTGGAAATCTTGAATGATATCATAGTCATTTCTCAAGAAGGTATCAGAATTCTTGAAAAGAAATGTGTCATTACCACCACCACCAATTAGAACATCATTACCACTACCACCAATTAAGAGATCATTACCCAAGCCGCCATTAAGTGTGTCATTGCCATAGCCACCATTGAGGGTATCATTTCCCAAGCTGGCATAAATTTTGTCGTTACCGAAGGTTCCTGTTAAATTATCGTTCCAAATCGTGCCATAGATAACATCTTTACCCAAATTGCCGATTAAAGGATCTTGTGCTAATTGAACAACACTACTATTAATTTCGACTACCGTTATGTTGGTAGTGCGAGTAAAATTACGTTGATAAGTTCCGACAGCAACACCATAGAGGGAGTCACTACCGTTGTTGCCATTAATATCAGAACTTTTATTAAGAGTGTTAATCTTAACATTGGCACTATTACCAAAAGTCAAATTGGCGGTTTTATTAGAGGAGATTAAACTACCCTGAAGGCCAAAATAATCTAATACTACGGGATTATTAGGATTTGTGGTGTCTAACACCAAAAAAGTGGTTTTAGAATCAGCTTGGTTATATTCAACGTTAGAATTTTCAATTTCTTTAGCTGTCTCACCTAAATCTGCTGAAAAATCAAAAGAGAACTTTTGATAAGCGCCAACGGTAAAGCTAGCAAGTACTTTTGTTTCGCTGCTCGAACTACCTACAAGCGGGCCACCTGATGCAATAACACTAGTATCAGTGAAGAGTGATGAAAAAGTTGGATCGTTGTTAAAAGTCGCTTGAGCATTAGCAATAGCAAGAGCCACACCACCTTGAACTAATGTGTTAGTTTGGGCATCAGTCAAAGTTCCTGAAGCGTTTTGACTATAGTTGGAGAAAGTAGTATTGGATTGAGCAGTAACAAAGTTAGGAGTGGGATCGGGTGTGGGTGTGGGTGTGGGTGTGGGATTAGGAAAGAGATTAGGGAAGAGATTGGGAATAACTAAGGATGAAGCGAAAAGTTTAGATAATGTCATAAAAGCCTCTGTTGATTTTGTTGGTTAACAATTTAATGTGTAAATATTTTGGGAGTATTTATAGCAGTTCTCGGTTGAGTGAGATACAAGAACCCCACCCCAACCACCTCCCCGCTTTTCGAGAGGGGGCTATGATGTACCCATCTGACTGGGAAACGCTATATCTCGTAATTTATTAGCTAAAACTCTCTATCATCTATGTAAACCTGTGAGCTTTTATCCAGAACTTGCTTTACTTTTAACAGCACTTTCAAATAGGTTAATTGACTGTTCCAAGCTGAACGTGGAAGCAATGAGATTTCCTCTAATTCTTGAGATGACGATGAATCAAGATCGGTTTTTTTTTCTAAAATTGTGGTGATTTCTGAATTTTCTGCCATAATTTATGATCTGATTAGAGAGTAAGAAACTTCGGATTCTTGCTGCCAACTTTCTGACCATTGAATGCTGTTAGCAGTAAAATGTAATGGATCATTTGCTGGCAAAGGTGTACCTGTTGACTCAACAATTAGCTCAAATTCACCATTATCAAAGGGCAGACCTTTAGCTCTCACCTTGGGAACTACACGCTCTCTCACACCTTGTCTTGCATGAGTAAGAGCGCGATGATGGCAGTAAGGATTATTACCTCTCTTGTCAAAGAAAACATGGGCAGTCCAACTGCAACCCCCACGACAAAGTTCAGCGTATTCGCAGGTTTTACAAAAACCCCACAGGTGTTTTGTGCCTTCAGGTGTTCCGGCTCCGAGGTTTAAGCGCAATTCGGCTGAATTTTCAATGATGTCATGGAGCGATCGCTCTCTAATATTACCACCCGTGTATGCGGTAGTCGGCAGCGAGGGACAACCTTTAATTGCTCCATCAGCTTCAATTCCCAAGGTGGAGAGTCCCGCACCGCAACCTTGCCAAAATGAGAAGTCATCTTCTTTTCCCCGTCCCCGTAACAGACGTTCATCAGGGCCGTAATAACCAATATTATTTCCCGCTTGCAGTTGCACACCTTCTTGGTAAGCACGACGCGCAACACGGGCGAGCATCGGATAGATATCTAACAGTTCATGGGGCTGGAGGAGAATATCTGCATTATCGGCTGCATTCCCCATTGGCACAGTCAACTGAATTTGCCAAGCACGGGCACCTGCATCACGAATGGACTCATAGATGGACGGAAACTCTGGGGCTGACAGACGGTTAATTTGGGTGTTGCAACCGAAGGAAATACCGACTTCTCGAAGATGACTCATAGTCTTAAATGCATATTTCCAAGAGCCTTTTTTTCCTCGCAAGCGGTCATGAGTTGCTTCCAAACCATCAATAGAAACAGATACAGTCCTAATCCCCGCTTCTTTCATTTTTTGGGCAGTTTCTAGTGAAATACCATAACCGCCAGTAGTCATACCACATAACATCCCTGCATCGTTGATAGCTTTGGCAATTTCTAGCCAATCTGGACGCAGAAATGCTTCACCACCGATAAGAGTAACTTCTTTAATTCCAACTTCTGCCATTTGCTTGACAAGATCCAAAGCTTCCTCTGTGGAAAGTTCTTTGCTGCGCTCGTGCCCAGCGCGGGAACCACAGTGACTACAAGCTAAATTGCATTTTAAGGTAATTTCCCAAACTGCGTAACTTTTGCGGTGATATGCCATAAGTTAACTCTCAATCTCGGTTTTAGAAGTTTACTTTACTCAGTAGTAAATGCTGAGTAAAGTAGAAAATACTCGTGGAAAAATTAGTTTTATATTAAACTAATTTTAATTAAAAAACCACTTGTAATAATGCCATTATTAGATGAATTAGATGGAGCTTTCCCAATTGTTAAAGAACCATTAAGTGCAACTGTGACTTTAGCTGTAGTATGAGTACCTACCGCTTTAGCTAACCCTGTCCCAGTTACTATAGAAGCACCATTTAACAAGGTTTTAGAGCTACTAGTTGAACTAACAGAATTGTAAATTGTTGACCCTAAAGATAATGCTTTAGATGTCACTGAAACTCCAGCAGAGCCTAAAATCAATTCGTCTTCTGAAACACTATGTAAATAAGATAAATCAGGAATCTGCATACTTAAAAATGAGTCTTTTTGAACATTACTTTAGAGTATATTCCGAAAGTTGTGAAATTAACTAGAAAACCTCTTTAATATAGTAGAGAAATTTTTACTATGTCGGTTTCATAACTTAATTACTCTTGTAATATCGTTTCTTTGTGAAGCTGCATATATTTACCCCCCGATGTGTTGGGGGGACTTATTATGTGCATCTTCATAAAGAACTGGTATAAGGTGCATTATGGATATAATGCCTCCTACGTCTTCATTGTTTTATCGTAAGTCAAAGGGTTTAATATCCCTATATCTATAACATAGTCACAGTTTCAGTCGGGATTTAAATCCCGGTCTGAAAATGTCTAAAATGTTTGAATTTTGAATTGTTAACGGGTTATTGTACTTCTGGTGGGACAACTACTCCGTATGACGCTTGTACAGGCGAGCCGACTACTATGCCATACAGGGGCTGTGGTTGGGGAAATGGCTTTGGGCGTGGTCTGGGAATCCAGTGAATTGGTGGTTTTACACCTCCTTCGGGAGGTGAGACTACAACACCATAGAGTGGCTGAACGACATTGCTGCTTGTAAGCCCACCAAAAGCTCCCACTAATTCCTCTTCGCTGAGGTCGTCAAACTGACCTAATTCTTTTAATTCTAATATTTGAATGGAGGCTGTTTCAAATTCTTCCTGAGAAAAATTGTAGCCACCTTCTTCCATGACTTTGATCGCTTCGTCGATTTTATCACTCATTAATTGAGTGCGAAAAGCTTCGTCTTTGACGAGTCTAATGATGAAACTCTTGACTTTTTCTAAAATTTCTAGAGACACCTTATTTTTTCTCCTTGAACATGATTATTGTTGTCCATCATAAAAAATTTGTAGCAAAGACTTCAGTCATTAAGGCAAGGAATTAAGTCCTGACTAAAAACTTATTTATCTAGTAGAGCATCGATTTAGTAACGATTTTCTAAATAATCTTTATTACCTCCTAGTCGAAATAGGTCTTTGTGTAACTTCTTGGGGTTGGATTTGGTAAATATGTGCTAAATTCATGTTGGCTTCTTGGTGTTGAGGATTAAACTCTAAAGCTTTTTGATAAAATGCGATCGCTTCTTCCATCTCTCCTTGTTCTTGCAGTACCACCCCCAAGTTATAATAAGCTTCTACAAAATCTGGCTGTAGTGCGATCGCAGTTCGATAGTAAACAGCAGCAGTTTTCCAATCGGCTGCTTGTTTGCGGGCAATGCCCAGTTTATAATTCAATTCACCATAGTAGGCTTGTTTCTCTGCCGAAAGCTTCCCTTGGGCAAAAAGCGCATTCCCCAAATTGACTTCCGCTTCTATGCAGTTGGGCTGAAATTCCAGAGCTTTTTGATAAGATGCCATCGCTTCTTCCCACCTACCTTGTTGTTGCAAGGTGTAGCCCAAATTGTTGTAAATTGTCCCTGCATCTGGTCGCAAAACAATAGCTTTTTGGTAAGCATTTTCAGCTTCTAGTAATTGTCCTTGGGCTTGATGCAAATTGCCTAAACTAAACCAAATTTTCACAGAGTTAGGCTGAAATTGCGAAGCTGCACTCAAATGCTTTTGGGCTTCCTGTAACGCACCTTTCTGCTGTGCCAATATTCCTAAACCATATAATGCTTCTGAATAGTCTGGTTGTTTTTCTATCACCTGACGATATAGCTGTTCAGCTTCGTCTAGGCGACTAGCTCGATGAGATTGAACCGCAAATTGAAAGAGTTCAGCAACATCTTTAGCTTCAAATTGTCTTGGTTTATTAACCAGTTGTAAAAGAAAATCTTCCAGCGCTCTGACTGGCTTTAAATCGCCATATAACTTATGTTTATTTTCTGCAACTTGCTGGGAGATATATTGCCGATATTCAGCATCTTTCCCTAGACGGATGGCGATTTGGACGTATTCTGCTTTACTTGAAGCGATCGTCTCTTCTACACCCATCATCTTTAAAATTGCCAGAGAATGCCGTCCCCTCATCAGTTCTCCTGGTAAAGTAACAACGGGAATATTATGGGCAATAGATTCGAGGGTAGAGTTACATCCAGACCAACCAATACTATCCAAGAAGACATCTGCTAAGGCTGTAGTCCCCGCAAACTCGCTCTCATTCATGGAAGACAAAAATAAACAGTGCTTTTGGTAATCTAACCCTAATGCTGCAAAAGCATGGTTTAAACGCTGGCGAAATACTTCTGTAATATCTTCATTTCTGTGTTTAATAAACACAAATTTAGAATTCCCTAACTCTTTTGCAATGGAGGGAAAAACATCATCATGGTTGGGCAAGTATTTATATAGTGACTGGCAACACCAGAAGAAAATTTCATCTTCTTTTAAACCTATATCTAGTTTCTTAATTGCTTGGGGTTTAACTGCTAAAGGTGTGTAATTAATAGATAGATTTGGTAATCTAACTAACTTTTCTGTATAGTGTTCTTGAGCATTTTCTGGTTCCATTAAGTCACTGCTCAAGTAATAGTCAATTGTCGGGAGTCCACTGGTATCAGGGTGTCCCCAAGATGTCATTTGAATTGGGGCTAATCTGAGACAACCCAGCTTGATTGTCATTGGATCCATCCCAAATTCAGGGAAAATCAGGATATGTAATTTATCTTCTGTTATTGCCTCACACCATTGTTCAATTGAGTGAACACCTTGAACAAATTTATCAAAAGTTTTGCTGGCACTGGTTGTTGAATAATCTTTTGTTACCAAAGTGTGATAACCAAATAATTCAAATTCACTTCTATCAAGATTTTCTATCCAACCTTTAATAGGGATTTTCCAATTAGAATGGTTATAGAAAAATCTAGAGACAATACCAACTCGAACCTTTTGATTTTTATCTAAATTTGGGATAACAAGCGGCTGGCAACTTTGGGGATAGCAACTCGACATCATCTGGCAAATCATTTCCCCATAAGCTCGCTGTAAATCTCGGTCATTTAAGCCTTGATATGCCAAATAGAAGGGCTGTAATGTCCCTACAGCCTCAGCCGCTTTTGCCCTTTCTTCTTGATTACTTAATTCATAAGCTTTAGCTAAATTTTGCAAATTCTGCTGATACTGATTTCGCCTGAATTCAATTTCATCAACACTAGAATAGATAGTTGGCAGTTGGCTAATACAAATACCAAATTTAGCCGGAGCATAATTTGGTGTAACTTTGGCAGCTTGTTCAAATGCCTCTACTGCTGCTTCTATTTTGTTACTATCTCTAAGTACCGTTCCTAAGTTGTAGTAGATGTAATCAATATCAGGTCGAATTTTTATAGCTTGTTGGTAGGATTCTATGGCGGCATCAAACCTATTTAATGCTTTCAGAGCATTTCCCAAGTTATGATGGGTAATTGCCAAATCAGGTTTAATACTTAAAGCTTTTTTGTAAGCTTCTATTGCTTCCTCAACTTTTCCTTGTTCTTCTAACAAACATCCTAAATTGTGATGAACGTAAGGATAGTCTGGTTTTATTTTTATTAATTCTTGAAAAGACTTTAGCGCATCATTCAATCGCCCTTGTTTTTGGAGTACCTCTCCTAAATTATTATGAGCTTGTACCAAATCTGCCTGCAATGCAATAGCTTGGCGATAATATAACTCTGCAATCTTGAAATCGCCCACCTCTTGCCTAGCTAAAGCCAACTGCAAATTTAAGTCTGCACAATGGACTTGTTGTTCTGATGACAGCTTTCCTTGAAGATGGAGAGTATTACCAAGATTTACTTGCGCTTCCCCGCCATCAGGTAAAATTTTCAGTGCTTTTTCATAGCAGATAACTGCTTCGTCTAGTTTACCCTGTTGTTGCAGAGTAAACCCTAAGCTATTGTGTATTGCCGCCACTTCTGGCTCTAATTGCAAAGCTGCTTGGAAAAACTGTTCGGCATTTTGATATTGTCCCCGTTGCTGGGCTAGCATACCTAACCCATATAGTGCCTCTGGCTGCTTGGGGTTTACGTCTATAATTTGACGATAAACCTCTTCGGACTGGGTAAAGCGTTTGGCTCGGCGATGTTCAACAGCGAGTTGAAGAGCCTCAGAAATTGTGGTCATAACTTATACAATTAATTTTTACTTAATGTCTTTTGTTCCTATAAGAATTCGGTTTGATTTGGAGAAAATATCCGTAGGGTGTGAGCGCGGAGAGTACGGCATCAAACCCTTGATAATGGTGCGTTACGAACTTCGTTCTAACGCAACGCCAGTTGCTACACGTAGGGAACCTCCCTTCGGGTTCATCAGTCGCCTAGGTTGGGAAACCCGCCTACAGCGCTGGCTCCCCTACAATACCTAACTTTGTTCAAAAATCAAATAAGAGTCCTATATATCTGCGATGAACTCAAGTTTCTGAAATTTATAACTGGATTCTATTAAAATTAGTTGAGAATGCTGATTTTAAGCTTTTTAAAACAAATTACCTTTTTCTACCTTATCGGGTATCTACGATTAGCCTGCCGCCACAGGAAAGTTTTTAACTCATGACTATTAACCCAGAGTTTTAATTCAGGGCAGGCAAACAGCACAGAGCCTTAGTCTGGGTTGTGGACTTAATATTGTAAAAATTTATTGCGGAAACAGTTATTTGAGAGCAACCGATGTAATTTAGGGAGAAGCTGAAGGCTCAAATGAGCTAAGAGCCTTCAGCAATTTATAAATCTAGTAGGCTTTCGAGCCTTACTCTACTTGCAGGAGTTAATTCTCTTTGTGAGTAGAGTTTAATTATTAATTACCAGCCCCAATAGCCACCAACAGTGCCAGCTACGGAAGTTGAGCCAGAACTAGAAGAATTATTAGTAGTAGAAGTGGAAGTTGAGGTTTGAGTAACGGTGTTTGCACCCGTTGCAACAGATCCAGCACCAGCTGTAGCCAAGTTGCCGCTGATGTTAAGGTTAACATCTACAGTTTTGACAATGATGATGGTTTCATTGTAGCTAGGTAATGGTGCTTGGCTGGGTTTAGGAGCATAACCACCACCACCAATAACTTCTTCAGAGGTGATTTCTAAGTAGTTTAGGTCAGAAATAATCATTTGAATTTCTCCTGAAAACTGTAAGTTTTTTTGGGTATCTTGGTGCGACCAATCTGTTTTTCTTGGTCACATAATTACTATAGTTTATTCCTCGGAAAAGTCAATGATTTTTTGAGGAATTTTTGATTTGAAAAACTAATATATTGAAATCCAAAAATAACCATATATAGTATTAATTTAATTTAGAAAATAATTGCATAACAAATATAGGCAAAATTGTATTTTTATTGCCCAGTGAGAGTTATAGCGATTAAAACTATTTTTTAGTCGCGCTAAATTAGCACTTCTGTAAACACATTTACAAAATGCTAATAATAGAAAATATTTAATTACGAACTAAAAAAACAGGATTGATAATATGTTTGTAACTACAGCATATACCCTAAATTAGGGGGAGATAGTTAGCTACAAAAACATTTGGATTGAATGAACTATTTAGTGTTGGTGAATAACAGGCTTAAACCTGCTCTAGCAATTCCTCCTGCGATCGCACATTTGTACCTGAGTCTATGTGAGTGACTATTCTCATCGCGTTGATTTGTTGCCTCAACCAATCAGAAAATGATTCTGTAATGATTTGTTGGCGCAACTGTTCATCTAGCTGGGGTTCAATGACTTCTTCTACCCAAATTAAATGCACCCCCTTGGGAGTCGTAATCGGTTTGAGAGCTTCTGGTGGTGCAGCAGCAAATACAGCTGCTGCAATCTCTGGACGTAAATCTTTACGGTATCGGAGTCCTTGGTATCCATAAGCGCGGCGGAGTTCTGGGTTTGGGATATATAAACGAGCGATCGCTGGAAAATCGATTTCGCCTTCTTCCAGAGCATAAAAAAGCTCTAAAGCCAAGTCTCGATCCTCGAAAATGACTTCGTAGGTAACAGCGGCGACATAATCTAGTTGGCGCTCATAAAAGTGTTTTTCGACTTGAGGGGAAAATAAATGATTCGCTAACTTCCGCGAAAGGATGTTGTTGTAGGCTAATTCTTCAAACTCATTTACAGACAGGTGGTGTTTTTCTAGCCATGTCCAGGTTTCTTTAGCTCTGACAAGCTTCTTAGCAAACCGTAAGTCATCTCCTTCTTGCTGTAGTTCTTCTGGTGTGACTGTAATTCCTGCCTCTTGAGCCGCTTCGACAATAATGCTTTGGGATGCGATCGCTTCCACGACATCAGGGATCTGACAGGAAAGTTTCAGGCTGTGAATAATATCTGAAGTGGAAATGGTCAGACTGTGCATAATATCCAATAATTATGGGCATTGGGCATTGGGTATAGGGCATTGGGCATTGGGCATTGGGCATTGGGCATTGGGTCTTAGGTCTTAGTTCTTTATTCTTTCTCCCCCTGCTTCCCCTGCCTCCCCTGCTCCCCCTGCTCCCTCATCCCCCTCATCCCCCTCATTTCCCCACCTGGGAACTACATCTCTAAACTGCCTTTTTGCAGCTTTTTGAATGGATCTAAAACAAAGTCAATCACGCGGCGCTGGCGAATGATGACTTCAGCATTTGCAGTCTGACCGGCACCTAATGGAATACGTTTGTTGCCAGTTTGGACATACTGCTGGTTTAAGGTGATTTCTAACTGATATGTTTCGATGTTCCCTTGGGGTGTTTGGCTAACTTTCGAGTCAGGAGAGATCCAAGTAACTTTCCCTTGGACGATGCCATACTCTTGGAAGGGATAGGCATCAAACTTGACCTTGACCGGCATTCCTACCTTCAAGAAACCACTATCTTGATTAGGCATATTTGCTTTGAGTATAAAGTCTGTATTTTGGGGGGCGACTTGGGCAATCCTTTGACCGGGTTGTACTACTGCTCCTGGCTTAGTGGTGGGTAATTCAAAAATCACTCCATTAATCGGCGATCGCACCACTCGTTGCTGCATCTGTACTCTTATAGATGTAATCTGGCTTTTTGTCTGAGCAACTTCTGATTGCGCTGCTGTGATTTGTGCCTGTAAGTCTTTTAGCTGTTCCTGATTTTTCATCACAGCCAGTTTTCCGGCTTGTATCACACTTTTATAGCTACTTTGTTCTTCTTGCAATCTCAGTTTTGCTTGTTTAATATCAGACTCCAATGTATTGATAGTTACTTGATAACGATTTAGCTCTCCTGCTAACTGCAATTGGGCTTGTTTGATATCTGATACAGCCTTGTTATAGAGTCGTTTGCTTTCTTGTTCTTCTTTTTTGAGTTCATCGACTTGAGTTGCCGAAACTGCACCATTCTGAACGAGTTTGCTAAAGCGTTGAACTTGTCGAGAATCTATATTCAAACGAGCTTGAGCCGATTGCCGATCGTTATGAGTTGTGTCAATCTGCTGCTGGGCTTGTTCAACTAATGCTTGTTTTTCTAACTTTTGGAGGTTCTGGCTACTCAGTTTGGTATCCAGGTTTTGCTGTGCCTGGTTAACTTGAGCCATTTTTTCTAATTCTTGGGATTTATTTTGTTGCTCTAAAAGGTTAGTTGACATGAGGAGTTGATTTTTGAGCAATTCCAACTGCGTCTGCCGATTTTGCAGCCCTTGTAATTTACTCTGAGTCTGTTGCAGTTCTGTTTGCAGGAGATCGGACTCTAGTTCTACTAAAACCTGTCCGGCTTTGACTGTATCTCCTTCTTTGACCATAACTGCTTTGACACTCCCACCGGCTTGAGCGTCTAATTTTTGAGTCGCGCCTTTAGGTTCTATCCGGCCTCTGGCGCTACCAGTCTCATCTACTTTTGAGAGAGTTGCCCAGGGTAAGAACAAACCAGCAAAGGCGATGAGGACATACAACAAACCACGAGTCCAAAGTCGAGGTAAGGCATTGAGCAGTCCTTCGGTACCGTAGTGCAAGTCTTCACTGTTACTTTCTGTCTCTGTCTGCTCGTTAACTTCTCCAGATTCTTCTTCTAGTGTGTACTTTTGATATTCATCTCGTTCATCTTGGGGAAGTGGGGACGATCTATTGTGATTTGGCATATTTTTATTCCCGATAAAAGTAGATGGGGAGTGGGAAATGGGGAGAAGGGAGATAAGGGAGACAAGGGGGACAAGAGAGACAAGGGGGGAGAAGGGAGAAGAATTAATAACCCATGCCCAATGCCCCATCAACTAACTTGAGCCAGTTGTTGTTGATTCAGGTAGTAATAATGACCTTTTTTAGCGATTAATTCGTCGTGAGTACCGCTTTCTACCAAAACTCCTTGGTCTAAAACCAAAATCAAGTCAGCATTGCGGACTGTAGAGAGACGATGAGCAATAATTACACTTGTGCGCCCTTGGAGAATTGTTTTGAGGTTGTTTTGGATAATTCGTTCTGATTCAGAATCTAGGTGGCTAGTAGCCTCATCAAAGAGTAATAATCGCGGATTTCCGAGTAAAGCCCGCGCGATCGCTAGCCGTTGGCGCTGTCCCCCAGAGAGCATACCGCCGCCTTCACCAATTTGCGATTCGTAACCCATAGGTAGTTTTTGAATAAAATCATCGGCTCCAGCATATTTTGCGGCTTGGATAATTTCTTCAAAAGATGCATTTGGATGAGCGATCGCAATGTTTTCCCGAATAGTCCCACCAAAGAGAAAGGTATCTTGGTCTACAACGCCAATTTGAGAACGGAGCGATCGCAATGAAATACTGGTAATGTCACGACCATCAATTAGTACTTTGCCATCTGTCGGAGGATATAAACCTAAAATCAACTTACTGAGGGTTGTTTTTCCCGAACCACTGCGCCCTACCACTGCAACCATCTGTTCCGGTTGGATTTCAAAGTTCAGATTTTCTAAAACGTTAGTCTTACTTTCTGAGTGATAGCGAAAGGTGACATTCTCAAAGCTAATGTTACCCCGCAGTTTACCCAAAGACTTCCGGGGTTTAGTTTCTAAGTCTTCTTCTACTTCTGCCTCCAACACGTCATTGATGCGTTCAGTGGAAATCACAATTTCCTGCAATTCATTCCACAGCATAGATAGTCTCTGGAAAGGACTCAAGACGTTTCCCACCAACATATTGAAAGCAACTAATTGGCCAATAGTCAGTTCGCCATTAATTACCTGAGTCGCTCCGTACCACAACAATGCAGTATTTACAAAGGTTTGAATAACGCCACTAATGATTTGCAAGCGATTACCGATTATTTGGGCATTAAAGGCTTTTTTGATCAAATCATTCAGCAGTTCCTCCCAACGCCAGCGCACAGTCTGTTCAATTGACAATGAGCGGACGGTACGAATTCCACTGAGGGATTCGATGAGATAGCTTTGTTCTTTAGTGCCCGCATCAAAAATCTCTCTGGAGATACGGCGCAAAATACTTGTGCTAGCCAGAGCCAAAATAAAAAATGGCGGGACAGTAACCAGCACAAATAATGCCATCCGCCAGCTATAGGAGAACATTAAGGCCAGATAAACCACCAATGTCAGCATATCCAACACAATGGAGAGTGTCTGACCGGTAAGGAAGTGCTGAATTTTCTGGTTTTCTTGAATGCGTGAGACTATATCCCCCACATAACGCGACTCAAAATAGGAAAGAGGCAAACGGAAAGTATGTTTGATAAAACCTACGAGTAGGGAGATACTAATGCGGTTAGCAGTATGAAATAGCAGATATTGCCGTACAGCGTTGACAGCGACACCAAACAATCCAAAAATTATCATCCCCAAACCAATGGCGTTTAAGGTTGTAACGCTGCGTTGCACAAGGACTCTATCGAGCAACAACTGAGTGAATACCGGCGTTACCAGTCCAAATAATTGGATTAATACTGAAGCTACAAAGATTTCTAATAGTGTCCGATAGTGAGGTTTGATTAATTCAAAAAACTTCCAGAAGCTTGTACTTTCGTTTTTAATATTTTTTAATAAAGCTGTAGGTTGCAGTAACAAGGCATAACCACTCCAACCTGCTTGAAATTCAGCTTTTGTCAAGCTGCGTTGACCAAGAGCGGGGTCACATACAATTACTCGCTTTTTCGTGATTTCATAAACAACGATGAAGTGTTTCCCTTCCCAATGGACAATTGCAGGTAAAGGTTGTTCTGCCAATTTATCAAGAGTAGCTTTTACCGGACGGGTGGCAAAACCCAGGTTTTCTGCTGCTGCTGCCATAGCTTTCAGTGATGCACCACTACGGCTGACGTTGGTCATATCCCGCAGACGATTGATACTAAAATGCTTACCCCAATAGTTACCAATCATTACTAAGCAAGCGGAGCCACAATCGGCAGCGCTTTGCTGGGCATAGAAGGGATAGCTTTTGGTAATGCGTCTCCACCAATGCCCTACTTGTACCTTGGGACTGGGAAAGTAAAAACGCGATTTTTTTGGTTGTTGTTCTGACTGCTGCTCTCGTTGGGGAAAAGGAATAATTTTAGCTTTTGGAGATTGAGTAGTTTTTTCCCCACTCCCCATTCCCCATTCCCCTAATTCCGGGAAGTATTCTAGTGCTGTTTGCCTCTGGTCGTTTTTCAGAATATAAGCAATGGTTGGTTGTGTTGCTTGCCAATCACCTTGTTTTGGTTTTGCAGAGATTGTCCCTGGTGTCAAAAAATGGTTTTGAGAATGCCGCAGTTGGCCTTTGTACAATAGCCATAACTGGGAATCTTGGGAGATTTGTGGATTTACAGAACCAGGTTCTAGCTGATGCCGTTCAAAGAAAGATAAGGCTTTGAGCATCCCTGGAACTTGTGATGTATGGCACGGGAATTGTGAGGTTTGGCGACATAACAGCAGTAAATCCCAAAGTTCTGCACGGGTAAAGAGGCGATCGCCAATGCTAGGATATTTGTCTATTAATATTTGCAGTACATCTTGCCGGAAATAGCCAAGTTTTAAGTTTGTCGAAGCTCTAACTACATAAGGACTAAATTTAGTTTCGGGAAACAGAGTTAATTCGCCGAAAATAGACCATGCACCAAAGGTAGTGATTAAATTCTCAGAGCTATCCAGCAGTCGGACTTTACCTGTAAGGATTATGTAGATACCAGGATTCGCCTGTGCAGATTGCCAGAACTGCTTTGCGACTGGCGGCTCCAGAATCTCCATTTCTGCCAATAGGTTTTGTAATTCTTTTTCTGAAAGCTTTGTACCCAAGTTGTACAAGAGCCTTTCGCCTATATGTTGCTCAGAAACCACTGCTGGCATTTTCTAACCTCCAAGACAGAATTTAGTTATCGGTCTAAATTGAAAATGAATAGACATCTCCAGAAATTAAATATGCGTTATGCGTAACCCTTGTAGAGACGCGATATATGGCGTCTCTACATTCTTTTTCACTCCTATGTCTAATGCCAAAATATTAAGCTAGATATTTGTTTAGCCATTAGCACAACTTCGCCCTGTCTTCAGTCACTGCAAGGTTGGTGCTTTCGACAAGGGGTTGAAGAAGAATTTAGTAGTGGATTGAGAATTTAAGACCCACCACTAATTGCAGCCCCCTAAATAACCCCCGAATATCAGTTTCCAGTCCCTTTTTCATACTTAGGGCTATACGCAATTCATCTGGACTACCTTTGCTGAATAAGCGATATCCGCAATTGTTGATTAGAAGGAATTATTTTCAGATCAAAATTTGGTTGGTCAATTACCATCTGAATTTTCCCCAATAGCAATCACCAGCCATCGGTATTTTTTCCAGATATTGGTTGTAAGGAGAGTTTAATGGCTGAAAATTAGCTTCCACACTTTTGAATCCCTGACACGCAAAAAGCGTTAGAAGCCTAATTTCACGCATCTCTAGCTTTTCAACAGCCTTGTCGTTGGTAAAATGGTGTGACATAATTGAGTCTAATTGCACTAAGTTGTAAATTATGGGCAAACGCAATCCATAACAGTTGTGTGATCAAAGCCTGACAGCAAAAAAACCACAACTGAATCTACTAGATTAACCAATAGGTTAATCAGAGGTTTACACAATGTGCATTTATTACCCGGTGTTGTTACCCTAGAATTTGCCGATTCTGGGGTACTACCTCCGGGGGTAGCTTCAGTCTCAAGCGCATAACCTTCAGCCTTCAAAAGCTAGCTTCGGGTAGGCTACAGTAGAAGACGGTAAAAACTATAAAGCACATCATAAATTTTTGAGATTTTACGAGTCAATCAAAATCTCATTTAAATAATATTGCTAGAGTTGGCTTGAAAGATACTAAAGTAAATCTTTTTAGAGTAATGTCTAGTATCTTTAAGGAAAAAGTTAAACATTTATGTGCTTTATTACACCTCCTGTAGATTTCAATGAGTTAAAATAGTTTTGTGAGAAAGACATTTACATAATCAGCTTACACTGATTAACCTAAAATTTAAATAGCCCATGCCTTTTTTAGTGTAAATTTTCAGAAATATTACATAGTAGATAACTCTTAGCAAAAAAAATATAATTAGAAAGCATCCATACATTAAATCTTTAAACAGTTAGGCGACATAATATGAAGCAATTCATAACACCTTACATGGTAGCTTCACCTATTTCAGGAAGACTTTTCTAAATGATTATACTAATATGTTTAAATTAGCAGTGAGTTGAAACATATTAGTTTTGTGATCTAGCTCACATGCTAATAAATTAAAGCTAGATGAGAAATTAAAAAGCCAGAATACAATTGCCAATATACTAATATGCTTGAATTAGCAGTGAGTTGAAACATATTAGTTTTGTGATCTAACTCACACACCAATAAACTTGGGATAATATAGCGGTTCCCATTCAAATGTGGTGCAACATCATCTCGTAAGGTGTGGGGCACGGTATGCCCATTGGTGTCAACTTAAGCAAAAAGGAACCATAGGATGTAATCTAAGAACATCTGAATTGATGTTCTTAATGATACATCATGACTAGAAAACGCCCAGCAAGAACAGGAAACCCATATCTGCGGCAGCAAAAGCATGTACCAACGCCACCAATAAAGGAAATCGAGCAAGAAATATTTTCATTACTATCTCCCCGCAACTTTAAACCCCTAAAGTTGTATAAAAACGAAGAAAAGAAAAAATTCCGAGATAGAATGTTGACCTTACCAGTGATGATGGCGATCATTGTGAGTTTAGTATATCGGCAGATTCCTGGCTTAAGAGAAGTCCAAAGGGTATTGTCACAAGAGGGATTGTTATGGGTGGAGCGAATGGAAGTTAGTGCCCAAGCAGTATCAAAAAGATTCCTTGCACTACCGATTGACTCTTTCTGCCAAAAGTGGATGCTCCTATTAAGTTCGCCCTTGGTGTTCCCGCAGGGGGGTTACGTAAAGAGGTCAAGAAAAGCGATCGCCTGTCGCAGACACTATGCTGTTTAATGCTAAGGATAGGGCAATTTAAGCTGATTTTGGCACAGTGTAATGATGCTAACCACCTGATTTTACTTCCTTTGCATTACTTTAGAGACAGTCTTTGAAAACTTAGCTTAATTCTTCTAGTAGAGGGGAGAGTTAATTAAAAAGGCATATACTGCAATTACCAAGCAATAGTTTGATAAGCTCCTAGTTAAAGACCTATTAGGAGCTTTTTTTAATTAATTATCTACCTCAGTAGAGGCATATATCAAAAAACCTAGTTGCAATTAAACTATTCCTGATGGATATTAATGATTAATTCTGATGGTAGATGGAATCCAAAGATTCAAATTGATAATATGTATTCGTGAGTGAAAAACGTTTACCAAATTAACAACAATGAATATTCTTGCTTGGATTGTTTTAGGTCTAATTGCTGGTGCGATCGCTAAGGCTATCTACCCCGGTCATCAAGGCGGCGGAATTCTGGGTACAATCTTGTTAGGAATCATCGGTGCTTTTGTTGGCGGTAGTTTAGGAATATTTTTCAGTACGGGAACCTTAACTCTAGCAGCTCCAACCCTGAGCATTCCGGGTATTGGAGTAGCAGTTCTGGGTGCAATTGTCGCAGTTTTCTTGTGGAACTTATTAACCAACCGCAGTGCTGTATAAAACAATATGGTTCAGTTAAGCCTAAAACTCTTTGTCAAAGTCAATTTTTTAACGTAGACGCAAAGCAACTTGGCTAAGGAGACATAGAGAGAAGCAAAAGTGTTTAACTGAACCGTATTCTTGTATATAAATAAAAATGCGGTCAATCAACAAAGTAGATTTAGAAAATTCATTTAACTATTTTTAATTGTGAATTAAATCAAAAAATAGCGTCATCCTGTAATTAGGGTGGTGCTATTTTTTAATTATTGATAAACCAAAACTTGTAGTAAAATAGTACGCTAGTGCTGTTAAGGAACTTTTAATCCACTTTAAACCTGTAATTGATATAAGCGAAATCCTTTTTTAGCATCCACATCACATTTTAACCCAACTTCCATTCCCATACTTGTTTGCACTTCATTAACCGAGATGTCATTAATCCTAATACTCTCAAAGGGCGCACATCCATATACCCAGGCTTTTTTAGTGCTTCGACAAAACTCGGAAGCTTTTCACGGTTCATTTCAGTGAGTATTCTTTGCTCACCAGATTCATAAGTAGTAATGCAAAAATAAATATACATTTGTCATTGCGAATGGAGCAAAGCGGAATGAAGCAATCCCAAGGTCTTGGGATTGCTTCGCTACATTTCATTCCGTACCCTACGGGAAGGCTCCGCCTACGCAATGACATAAATATTTTTGCATACGCAGCTACTTGTCGTTAATTTCACTATCAGACATTTGGATGCGCCTCTGAAAGGCTGATGCTTTCCACATCTGTTCTTCATTTGGTGCAAGTTGCATTGACTACATCCTCCACAAAACTAGCTGAATATAGCCTAGCGCTTTCTTATGCGGCAAAGTTTTATGATGTCGAATGTTATGAACAGCTTTAGGGACACTAGCGCTAGTGGGTATCTAATACACTTTAATGTCAGTCAATAGCAAAGCTGCATTGAACTTAAACAAGTATAAATACGGTAGAATCTACAGATTTCATGAAATTTTCAATAAGTTCAATGGCCGCTACAGACAAAGCAACAATGTTTCGTTAAGCTGTAAGCGCTATGATTGAGCTTTATTGAAGTCTTATGCATTGGTTATTATCTGGGCCGTTGAGTATCGAGAAATTGACGGTTAACATTGCAGGGTTGTCTGCATTGTTACAAGGTAAGAAGCTGGTGCAGTTGTCAGATTTTCACTACGATGGTTTGCGGCTGTCGGAAGATATGCTAGAAAAAGCGATCGCAGTTACTAATGAAGCTAAACCAGATTTAATTTTATTAACTGGTGATTACGTAACTGACGATCCGACACCGATTCACCAATTGATACTTCGACTAAAACATCTGCAAAGTCGCAGTGGTATTTATGCTGCACTTGGCAATCACGATATCTATTACAAACACGCAAAAGTAGAAGTTACAGATGCTCTTACTAGCATTGGAATTCATGTTCTTTGGAACGAAATTGCCTATCCATTAGGAAAAGAATTGCCACTTGTTGGACTAGCGGATAGTTGGTCGCGGGAATTCAATCCTGTACCAATCATGAATCAACTAAACCCCGACACACCATGCATCGTTTTATCCCACAACCCAGATACTGCGGAGATACTACAAGCCTGGCGAGTTGATTTACAATTATCTGGTCATACTCATGGTGGTCAAATCGTGATTCCCGGACTTGGCCCGGCGGTGTTGGTTTACAACAAGATTGTAAAAAGAATACCTCTAAAAGTACGGCGGCGATTGTCATTTTTAGAAGTAAATGTTTCTGTAGTCAACCATTGGGAATGGGCACAGGGACTCCATCGGCTAGGAAAAAATCAGCTATATGTCAATCGTGGTTTGGGAACTTACCTCCCAGGACGCTTATTTTGTCGCCCGGAAGTTACTATAATTACGCTACAAGCTGAGTAAGTAATTCAAATTTCCAAATTAAAGAAGGCAATCACAGAAAATATTCTGGCTAACGGGTCTTCTTAGTTTGACTTTGGGATTTAAGCTAATTAGTTAATTATATTTGGAATATATGACATAAATTATTGCAGTTTCTCTAGTTACATTTTTATTTTGGTAAGCTGTAAGCGCTGGTATGAGGAGTATCGGTTGCCTTATGCATTGGTTGTTTACGGGACATTTAAGAGTAGATAAAATCACGGTTAAGATTGCGGAACTTCCAGCATCTTTACAAGGTACAACGCTAGTGCAGTTGTCAGATTTTCACTACGATGGTTTGCGGTTGTCGGAAGATATGTTAGAAAAAGCGATCGCACTTACTAATGAAGCTGAACCAGATTTAATTTTATTAACTGGTGACTACGTAACTGACGATCCGATGCCAATTCACCAATTGGTGCATCGACTCAAGCATCTGCAAAGTCGCTGTGGTATCTACGCTGTACTGGGTAATCACGATATCTATTACAGCCATTCAAAAGCAGAAGTGACAAAGGCGTTTACTAGCATTGGGGTGCATGTACTTTGGAATGAAATCGCCTATCCATTAGGAAAAGAATTACCACTGGTAGGACTAGCTGATTATTGGTCACGGGAATTCTACCCTGCGCCAGTTATGAATCAACTAGACTCCCTCACACCCCGTATCGTTTTATCCCATAACCCAGATACAGCCAAGATATTGCAACAATGGCGTGTAGATTTGCAACTATCTGGTCATACTCACGGTGGTCACATCGTCATTCCGGGCATTGGGCCTTTAGTATTCTACTATAAAAAGCTACTCAAACAAATTCCCAAAAAATTGCGGCGTTGGGTAACATTTTTCCTGGGAGACTGTTCTAAAGTCGTGCGATATTGGGAGTGGGCCCAAGGGTTCCACAAGGTGGAAGAAAATCAACTATATGTCAATCGGGGTTTAGGAACTTATAAACCAGGACGTTTATTTTGTCCGCCAGAAGTGACTGTAATTACCTTAATTAGTCATTAACAATTCTAATTTACTCAAAGCAGAAACCGCCGGAAGCTACGATGGATAAATGTCAGCAGCTTGGGGCGGTTTCTTGAAGATTTAGAGAACTCAGAAGTAGCTAACTCAAATAAGGTGAACAATATTCGCGATCGCTCTACTCACAATTGCACATCCTAACATTCCAACTAGGCAGGCATTTTATGGCAGTGCGTTTTTAAACCTCCAAAACAACTCATTGAACTTAAGGCAAAACACATTCAATGGATGCCACAACTTCAGAGCGATCGCAATATCATTAGAGCAGGAGGCACAGGCTCTAACTTGAAAGTTTTTATTAACTTTTAACCTGTTTGTACCTTGCTCTTAATCTAGCATCATGCTTGTTTAGCTACAAGACACCTTTACCAAACTTGAACACCATTAATTTATCGCAACAATTCCGAAATCTTTCTTAAGAATATTCCCACTTGTTATATGTTGGTGTTGATACCAGTATTATCAAGTGGGCTAGAAGTTTAGAAGCCGTTATTGAGCAGAACCGCCTGTAGTAGGATCGCCTGTGGTAGAAGAACCGTTATTAGATGTACTGTTTGATTGGTCAGTTTTAGAGGTATCACTTTTCGTACTTGGAGTAACGGTATTAGTAGAAGTACTGCTCTCTTTCTGCGAAGTAGGAGTATTACTAGTTGAACTTGTCGCCGGACTTTGTGTTGCTTTCGGAATTGGCTGGGTTGCAGAAGGTGCTTTTTCTGCCGCAGGTTGTTGGGGTGGAATAGTAATGTTAATATCCGGTTGGCGAGGTGCAGATGGAGGTGTAACCTGTTGTTGTGGAACAGGAACAGGTACTTCCCTAATTCTTTCGATTATCTTTGTTTGTGGTTGAGGAGATGCACTAGAAGTTGGACTACTATTACTCGGCACGGGAACTAAGACTGGTACAGTATTGTTAACTGCTGCCTTATTGCTCTGGTTGAAGTACCAGACACCACCTACAATTAAACCAAGCAAAGAAGTGATGATAATACCCAAAAGCAAGCCATTATTAGTATTGTTATTATCGCGCTCGGCTAAATCAGCTTGCTGGTAACTACGTTCAGTATTTTGACCTTGTATGTAACCGTTAGCGTAAGAGTTGGGATTAGCTGTGGTGTTGTTTACTGTTTCTGTAGTTCGCGTCAAATTAGTGTGGGTATTACCATTAGTATCGGTGTAAGATTCTTGCTTGATTTCACTGTTTTTACTTTCGCGTTCATTGGGAATAGACATAGCTATTTATTTCACTCCTCGATAAGATTTTGACAAAATAAAGCTTTGTAAGAACAAAAGGTTTTAATGAGCTTAAAAATCTATGTTGCTGATAAGTTGCTGATAAATATTGAGTTTTATTTAGCACCGAACTGTTGGTAATTATCAGAATAACTTCTGAGATCGGACAAGTGGCTCTATCTCTAGGAAGTTGATACTTAATCTAAAGAAAGAGTATCCCAAAGATGGATGTTATTAAACTGTCAGGTGATGGATTGATATAAAATCTAGTAATTTACTGCAATTATCTAAATTTTTAATTTGTTATTAGATATCGCATTGCCAAAGCTTGATTGTCATATCTCTACTACCGCTAACCAAAGTTTTCCCATCGGGACTGAAAGCGATGGAGTTAACCCAATCCGAATGGTTATCCAAAGTATAAAGTTTTTGTCCAGTGCTAATATTCCACAGCTTCACAGTATGGTCTGCACTACCACTAGCAAGATGTTCACCATCACAGCTAAAAGCCACAGACCAAACATAATTATGATGTCCCGCAAGTGTGTTAATTAGCTTACCTGTATTGATGTTCCATAACTTGATAGTTTGGTCATAACTACCGCTAGCTAAAATTTGCCAATCAGGGCTAATGGCAACACAAGTTACCCAACCTGAATGCTGGTTGAGACTTTGCAGGAGTTTCCTACTTTTCAAATTCCATAACTTAATCGTATTGTCTGCACTACCACTAACTAAAATCTGCTGCTTTGGGCAAATGGCAAGAGAGTAAACCAAGTCAGAATGACCTTTGAGGATATGCAGCAATTGTCCCATGCCTAGATGTGAAACCTTGATAGTAGTGTCTGTACCGCCACTCAGGACAGTCTGACCATCTGGACTAATGATTACTGAAAAAACTGGGGTTGAATGTACTTTGAGCGTGTTGAGTAATTTACCTGTAGACACTTGCCAAATCATCATACTGCTGTCATCACTGCCACTAACCAGAGTTTGGCTATCTGGGCTATAAGCTAGACATCTTACCCATTTTGTATGTCCAGTGAGAGTATGTAGTAATTTACCTGTGTTGAGATGCCAAATCTTGATAGTATTATCACTACTTCCACTAGCCAAAGTTTGCCCATCTGGACTGATTGCAGTTGTGAAAACCCAGTTTAGATGAGTCAGGGTGTGTATGCATTTCCACGGTGAAGGTTGAGGTTGTGCTTTAGGTGGCGGTGTTGTTGGCTTTGGCGGTGACGATGCAGGTTTAGGTGGTGTTTTTTTCCGTTTCAGTTCCAGTTCTTTAGCATTTTTGAAATCTGACCAAGCCCTATTTTCATATCCTAGTTTGGAGCAAGCAAGCCCTCGATATTTGTAAGCTTCAAAGTAATTGGGGTTAAGACGAATTGCTTGGCTAAAGTCTTCAATTGCCTCAGCATATTTTCCTCTTTGAGCTTTCTCCATACCCAGTTTGTAGAAACCTTCAGCATTGGATACAGTGGTATCAATTTTGGTCGAAGTGGAAGCAGATTGATTTATCTCATTTGGTTGATAAGATTTTAACCTTGCATAAGCTTGATTGATTTCTTTGATTTTTTCTTCCGCTTCTAGCTTTTGCTGCGGTTCAAAAAAACAATCTGGATGCCAAGTCTTAGCCATCTGGCGGTAAGCTTGCTTGACCTGATCAACAGATGCACCTGGTTTTAACCCTAGAATATCGTAAACATGATTTATATCAAAGCGATCGCTCATACTAGAAAATCAACAGCAAATCTCACTCTACTTAGTATTCCCAAGTATAAGTATTGTCTAACTCTAGGTATGGTGTTCCCCTATGAGCGGTTTTTATCTCCAACGCCGATTTAGCCGCAGTAAACTTTTTATCCGCTCACAAAATCTTTCTAGCAGAGGTCTAGGCTTTGATACATATCTAGGCGATCGCACTTTCCGTACAGCACCCGGATTTCTTAACTCTTGTTCTATTTGTGCAGCTTTATTTAAATCGGAAGCGGCTCTATATTCGTATCCTAATTGAGAGCAAACTAGCCCCCGATATTTATATGCGTCAACATAAAGAGGATTGAGACGAATTGCATGGGTAAAATCTGCGATCGCATCTTCATATCTTCCTTCTGTAGCATTCTCTACTCCTAAAGTATAGAAAGTTTCTGCATCCCAACGATTGACAGATATTTTTGGGGATTTTTTAGGCGAAGATGAAGATGGATTTTCAGGAATGGGAGGCTCCGATGGACTTTCGGATTTGAGCTTATTGTAAGCTACGTTAATTAATTTGATTTTTTCCTCAGCTTCCTGTTTTTGCTTTTGATCGACAAAGCGATCGGGATGCCAAATTTTCACCAGTTTACGGTAAGCCCGCTTCACCTGTGCTTGAGATGCACCGGGTTCCAGCCCAAGAATTTCATAAGCATCATTGATATCGAAGCGTAGACGTTTCGGCTTGTCGTTAAACATCGCGCATACTGAAAAAATCGGCAACTATATACTATGTTAACTATTCCCCTAAATTTCCTCCAATCAACCCAAACGCCCCATTCTGGTTATCATTGGGATGGTAGTAATCGCCGCTTTTTTGAGGGTTGGTATTACCGCGTTACTTTGCCAGAAATTGGGCAAACCTTCGCTTTTATGTACTCTATTGAAGACCCTATTGGCGGTAAACCTTACAGTGGCGGTGCAGCCCAAGTCCTCGGCCCAGATGATGAGTATTTATGCCGAACTTTTCCTGATGTGAAGAAATTTTGGGGTAGTCGGGATGTTTTAGGTTTAGGTCATTGGGGTAAAACAGATTTGCAAATTGCTCCTCTGTATCTTCTCCCAGCAGAGTTTGAGCATCATGTTCAAGAAGGATATCAAGCCACAGCTACCTTGAATCAGGGAATTATTCGCGACTATGCTACCAATAATTATTGCCGTTGGGATTATGAAATTCAATCAGTATACGGCTGGGGTAATAAAAATAGCATTCAGCAATCAACTGCCGGCTGGCTCTCATTCTCGCAGATTTTTGAACCCGGATGGCAGATTTTAATGGCTCACGGTTTAGCCAGTGGGAAGATTGACTGGAATGGCAAAATTTACGAATTTACCAACGCCCCAGCCTACGGCGAAAAAAATTGGGGTGGTGCTTTTCCTCAAAAATGGTTTTGGATAAATTGTAATTGTTTTGAGGGCGAACCCGACTTAGCATTAACTGCTGGCGGTGGACGGCGGGGTGTGCTGTGGTGGATGGAATCTGTAGCGATGATTGGGTTGCACTATCAAGGTAAATTTTATGAGTTCGTTCCTTGGAATTCCCAAGTAGATTGGGAAATTCAGCCTTGGGGTAAATGGCAAATGAAAGCTACTAACTCTAATTATGAAATTGAATTGACAGGAACCACAAATTTACCTGGTACACCTCTGCGTGCGCCGACAGTAGAAGGTTTAAGATATTGTTGCCGAGACACGATGCAAGGAAAGTTAAATTTAGAGTTACGAGAACTAAATGGGAGAAAATCTCAAATCATTCTCAAAGCAGAAAGTTTTCTTTGTGGTTTAGAAGTAGGCGGCGGCTCTTGGGATAATCTTTGGCAGTCTCGCTAAAACTACTGCTATAATCATATATGCTTCCTAGTTGGGGTTGTAGCTCAGTTGGATAGAGCGGACGCCTCCTAAGCGTCAGGTCGTGCGTTCGAGCCGCACCAGTCCCGTAAGCAAAAATATCCCTATGACGTTGATTAATAGCAGGTCATAGGGATTTATTTTTACATGATATCATCTACCAGCACAGTCCCTCCCTCACAAAAATCGATGCTGAGATGATAATCTTCCAGGAGTGCTGTGCCAATTAGGGGACGACGACCCATCGCTAAAACTGGGATGATGCGTTCTGTACCATTCCACAAGATAGTGGCTTGATGAACGTTGGTTATAATACGAGAATTATCCGCAAGATTTGCTTTAATAGGCGCAACGTAAGGGCAAATCCATGTCTGTGACTACTATAGGTGGCAAGGTTAAAAAACCTTCAAATCCTGTATCGACAACACATTCAATTTCTACTTCTGCACGCCCCAGACGGCAAATAATGACCCCTATACGTGCCTGAAGCCCAACTACTGTTCCATGTATCACTGTGTTGTCCTAACCAACGTACCACCAACTGCATAAACAGCATCATAGCCAATTCGCTCTGTCCAAATGATTGCCTTTGGCTGTTTCACTTGCAGCCGATGACAAGCCACTATTAAATCGTCATCGATTTCGTAATCACCTGTAGTAATATTGATTGCAAGGATTTTGCCGATATTTTTTGCTGTTTCGACTTGGGTACGGATATGCTGCTGGTAAAGTTCTTCGCCACGTTGAGCAATTTCTTCGCGGCTGAGGTTGGGATAATGCATAGAAGCAAGTTGCTTATTTAAGGTATCCAATTTCTGATTCTATCTTAGGATAAAATTGAAAGCTCTCAGCAGCCTCAATTCTAGAATACAGGTAAGCATGAGAGTGCGATCGCGATCGCCATTCCTGAACTTGCAGCAGCTTTTAATGCTGAGATTGTTAACTAAACCATCTACTCAAAGGGTTGTGTAAATTTGAGTGAATTGCAATAACAGAAATGCTAATCAACGACTCATTGCAAAAATCTGTTCAGCCGTTAAGGAAATGTTCGGAAACAATCTACAATCAATTCGATCCTGCCCTCGAAACACCTTTGGGGGTAGATACTCTTCATCTTCAAGCTGGTAAATTGTAATGGTTGGCTGCTTGGGAGAACCAATGAACCGAATGCCACCAAAAGCAGCATAGTCTACAATGATGTACTCCAAAACGCCCAAGTCTTCATATTCAGCAAGTTTTGTCAGATAGTCATCCTTCCAGTTGTTGCTAACGACCTCAATGATTCCGGGTGGTGGAATATATGCAGCAGCAGAACTAGAGCTAGTTTTCATCCTCTGCCATTCAACTCTTGCAAATATGACAATATCTGCTTTCCGGCTTTTTTCTTTTTCTCCTGGTGCTGTTTTGAGCCGAACCTGCTTAGACTGGCGAGAGATGTAAGGCAGGTCATTTTCTTGACAGTGATTTTCTAAGTAGGCACACAGTCGCTGGATCAAATCCTCATGATTTGCATTTGGTTCTGATAATGGCACCAGAACCCCATCCAATAGCTCAAACTCTCTGCCTGAACCATCGTCCCAGGCAAGAAACTCTTCAAAAGTCAGTGGTTGTGTGACGGTTACGTACATCGCCCTCGCTCCCTTGCTGACGGGTACTTCACTCAATGCTACAGCTTTGTCTATGAGTTCTGGCTGATTTTCCTGCCGTAATTCTGAAACAACGGCTTGAGGTTGGATAACAGCGCACTCAATACGTTTCGGTTAAGGCAAGAGACGCGATAAATCGCCGTCTTTACAATAATCAGTCCTTTGTAGAGACGGCGATTTATCGCGTCTTTGTGATCTAGGGCTAGGGCGTGTCATCAAAAAACCTTATCCGAACGGTATTGCGATCGCATGGTAGTGGCAAGCAAGAAATTGTGTTGATATCAATATACGCACAACCATAAAAATTTTAACCACCTTAATAGTCAATTAAGTAAAATTACGTAAGCTATTCAGCTTTTTTCAGATTATAAAGAAATAGCGAAAATACTCAAATCTAGCCACAACTTAACTAAATAAAACTGAAATTTATTCAAAGTATACAGAGATTAAAAGTTCTGTAGTTATAAAAAATTAGCAATAGGTTTTAAAATGAGCAATAAATTATATAAAGTATTTGAAGATGTAGAACAAAATGCCCAACTTCTGTCTAAATATTGGCATAATTTTTCTACCGAAATATCTGAGCATTTGCCAGATACATATCACGCCGAACTAGAAGAACTTTCTGATAAGTTAGAGATAGCTATTGATAATTTAGTAGATGAGCTTCGCAATCCTACTCTTACCCTTGCGACAACAGGAACTACCAGTAGTGGTAAAAGCACTTTAGTAAATCTATTATGTGGAGCCGAAATTGTTCCTGTCGCTGTTAGCGAAATGAGCGCTGGAGCAGTAACCATAGAATACAGCGAAATAAAATCTTTAATAATCCATGAAACTCCAGGAGCATTATGGGAGTGTGGAGAATGGGCAGGTATTAGTGATGAGCGAATTTATCAACGCTTGTACGATGTGATGATAAGTTACATCGATAACAGAGAGAAACAAGCTAATTTAGCTTGTCCCCAATCGACCATATCTTACCCTTTCAGACTCATCAAAGAATCGAAACTGGAATTACCCAGAGGCGTAAAGGTAAGAATTATGGATTTGCCTGGTTTAGCGTATGTGGGCGATGAAGGTAACGCAAATGTGATTAAACAGTGTCGTGAGGCATTGTGCTTGGTAACATATAACAGTGCAGAAACTGACAAAGAAAAAGTTAGAAGCTTGCTGCAAGAAGTAGTTGAGCAGGTAAAAGATTTAGGTGGTTCTCCTGCACGTATGCTGTTTATTCTCAATCGGATTGACGTTTTTCGAGCAGATAGAAACTGGCCAGAAACAGAGAATCGTTTTGTTGAGAGTGCGATACGTAGTATCAAGAACGAACTCTCCGATCAGTTAAAAGAATATACAGAAGACATTGAGAAATTACAGGTTATAAAATTGAGTACATGGGCTGCTTTATTAGCACTTCAAATAAAACAACATGATGAAATATATAGTGCAGAAGCATCTAAAAAAGCACGAAACCATTTTTTAGGATTAATTGATGAAAATATATTAGAAGACCTTCCATTTAAAACAGAAAGATGGTCTAGATATGACCGAAATAGGGTTGCTGATGCGTTATGGCAAAAGTCTTATGCAGAAGAATTTCAGCAATCCTTAAAAGAGCATATTAGTCAACATTTTCCCCGGTTAGTCATTCCTCAAGCAATAGAACGTTTTAATGTTGCTGCTGGAAATGCTATTACAGAGTGGGCTATTCAAACAACAACAGCCATTCTTAATAGCTCAGAAGAACGCTATCAAGAAGAATGTGAAAAAATAGCTTGGATTAAGTCAACTCTTGAACAATTTCTACAAATTAGCGACAAAAACTTAAGAGAACCTTTTGAAAAAATTCAGCAAATTATAGCAAATAAATTAGAAGATGATAATGAAGTATTTAGTTATCTAAAAAAAACAATTTTAGACTTTACAAGAGATGAGAATAAACCATATAAAGAATTGGGAGATAAATTGTACCCACTTTATGGATGGAAAACTGAGCTAGGACAAGGAATAAACAAAGTTCTGGAATCGGTAGCAAAGTCTCTAGAAAATGGAACGGTTCTTCTAGATGCACCTAATTTAAAAAAAGCAAATGTTAAACATGTCAATTTATTAGGTAGCTGCCTCAGAAGATTAATAAGTTTGGGCTATACAACTTCTGTTGCTAAATCTGGTAAAACAATCGAAGCAAGAACAGAAACAGAAAAATAAATCTTAAACAGCTAAATGAAGAATTAAATGACCTTGCTACGCATCTGAATCTAGTAATGGAAGATGTATTAAAGCAAATTATTGACCAAGCATCAGAAAGAATGTATGAATCTGTTGTAGAGCTTTTCAATTTCCATTTATCCTATCTGGAGAAAGAGGCTAATAATCAAGCTCCAAATATTGCTATTAAATTTCCTGAATCTCAACTTGTAAAAATAGATAGTAAACCTAACATTAATGTGCATTTTGAAGCTGGTTTTCCAATAACAGCAGATACTTGGAAAGAGAAAATTAACGTTCCAAGAGAAGAAAGACTTTGGTACACATTATTTTTATTAACAAGAACTGTTTACGATACTAAATATGAAACTCGTTTGAGTGAAAATGGTAACATACCTAGCGTTGATTGTTTACTAGCTGGTTGGATAGTTCAAGCCAGGCATGCAGAATCAGAAATAGTGAAATCAATTATCAGTTGGTTGCTTGAGCAAATTAATTGCTTAAAGAAAAATGTAGGTCAGATTCAAAATGATGTTCTTGATAGATACAAAGAAAGGCTCGATACTGCAAAAAGAGAAATTAGCATAGATTATGAGATGCAGAAAAATGTCTGGCAACCTATGCAACAAAAAGCTCAAAAACTCGCTGAAGATTTTAATGATTTAGAAATATTCCTTTAGGAAGGTTCTTAAACAAAATAGAGATTATTCAATATGCGAGACCATAATAACGATTTAGAAAGTCGATACAAGCAGATACTTGATAAAATCTCTCCTCAAATAGAAAAGGAAAGTTTTGGTATTTTACATACAGTAATACACATAATTCTTCAAAAGGAAAAAGCGAATGCCGATAAAATTTGTTCTGATTTTAAAATTAATAAACTTACATCTTTAGAAACAGATTTCAATTTTGCTGATAAAGTAATACACAAACCTGTTGAACTGCATCTTAAACTATTAACATATCAACAATCAGAAAGGGAGAAAATAATGAAAAGCTGGATTGTACTAATAGCTTGTGTTCTTGTGGGTGCATTAGGCTGTATAAAATTTCTTGAGAATACACAAAAGCAAGAAGATAAACGACAAGGAAGGAATAATGGGAAAACTCGACAGACAGAAAAGGTTGTACCTGTTGTTCCTCCTCAACCTGTCACAGCTGCGTTATGCCTTGTTGTACCTGCATCTGTTGCAAGCACTATTAAAGATCAACCTCGAATTAATACTTATCTAATAGAAGCATTAATCGATAAAGCATCATATTTTATGTGTACTAATCTGGAGATTGCGGAATTATTAAAGCTAGAGTTTACCAATGAAGATATTACAAAAATTAGTGAGAATAGAGAAGTTTTCGTCAGAATCAATATTCAGAATGGGCAGGAAATGATTGGTAAGACATCAACTTATATTTTAAAGAGAAATTTATCTTCTTCAGGTGAAGGCAACGTTGTCACATTAGCTCCTTTGAAAAATTTATCTGGACTAGAAAAATTTTATTGCGTATGAGGAATCTTGAAATGGATTGGAAAACAGCATCTTCTTATTATGAGGCTCGTTTAAGTGAAGCCCTAAACGTACAGCGATACGCGGTTAATTTAGCTAATTTACCTCATGCTGAAGTTCCATCTCAATTAAAATCAATACTCTTACAAGAAGCAGAACCAGCCCGTCGTCAACTTGAAAGGCTGAAAAAGCGAGAGTTTCGCATTGCAGTTGTCGGTTTAGAAAAAGCGGGAAAAAGTACTTTTATTAATGCCTGGTTAGAATGCGATTTACTTCCAGCCAAAGGAGGAAGGTGTACATTTACAACAACGCAAATTTATTCGGTTGAAAATGACACCGAGCAAAAACTTGAAGTACAAGCGAAAACAGAAGAACAATTTATCAATTTATTAAACGAGCTTGAAACAGCAAAAGCCCAAGAAGATATCAAAACTATCCGAGAAAATGAAATTACTTTGCAGCAAGTAAGAAGAGAAGGTAATCGGACTTTTCCATTTACTCGTTTAGACGATATTAGGGAATCACTCAAGAAGTATGTAGCAGACGAAAAGTATGCTCATGCTGTTTTAGAAGCGAGACTTTATACTAACAAACTTGCCCAAGCTGAAGGTATTGTATTTTATGATGTTCCTGGTTTAGATTCAGGTTTAGCAAAGCACGTTGACGAAGCCAAGGAAATGCTGTCAGATTGCGATGCGGTAATATTAGTACAGCGTTTTACTAGCCTGAGAGAGAAAGAACTAGAAATCATCAAATTCACAGAACTTGGTGACAAAAACATTACCGTTGCTGATAAACTCTTTGTATTTTTAAGTCGTATTGACTCGTTAGCTACTCCAGAAGCACTTAAAACTCATATTGAAGAAGCATCTCAAGATTGGTTTAAACGTGCCAAACTTCCACAGGAACGTATTATATATGGTTCGGCGGGAGCATATCTAATTTTGAATGGATTAGCTGGAGAACAGACAAGGTTAGAGATTGGTGATACAAGTAATATCCAAGCCCAGTTAAAAAGATTAACTGGAATTATTGATGATGAAACTTTAAATAAGAAAGGTACTGGAATTCCAGAAATAAAAGAAAAAATATTTAATTATATTAATACTGAACGTGTATTTATATTGAAAAAGAGATGCGAGGCTTCTATAAATACAATCTTAACTACCTCGGAAGAAATTTATAATTTAGTTAGCAAACGTTATCCTGAAAACCCTGAAGAAGCAAAACGATTTGAAGAAGACCGTAGACGAGTTTTGTTTAGCGAATGGTGGAATCATAGATGGGAAGAGAAGAAAGCTGATCTCCAAAAATTTTATGATTCTTCTGTTGCCAATAGCTCTCTCGATAATTTAACCGCGAATTCTGCAACCAGCCTCGCAAAATTTAAAGAGAGATATCTACAAATTGTCGCTAGTGAAATTCAAAAACTGAAAGCAGAAGTATTTATAAAAAAAGATATTATCTTTGCTGCTAACTCATTCCCACAGTTTGACCGCATGAAAGCTAATTTTGCTTGGCGTGAAGATTTATATGGCGACATTAGCAAGCTTTTATCTTCTATAGCCCGACAACTCGCTCTGGAATTGAAAGATGAGGCATTAAAATTAGTCGAATATATGACAAGCTTATTATGGAGCAGTAAGCAAGTAAAAGAAAGATTAATTGATAAATCGGAAGAATACTTTTTATCTAAACTAGAAAATAGCTTAAGTGTTCTATTTTTACGTTTTGCCCGTCCGGTTGCAGAAGTATTAATTCGCGCTCCACTTAATAGCGATGCCCGCGATAAAATTGCTAAGAGTCTTGGTGTAGACATTGAAATAGTTGATAACTATTACACGGGTGAAGAAGTCGCTTTTCAAGTTCTCAAAAGATATGCAAAATATGGTTATAAATTACTCTATAATCCTGAAACGAGGCAACAAATTTTAGGGTTAACAGGAGTTGCAGCACCTATTATTAATGTTTTTACACAAACGACTATAGATATTTTCAGCGAATTTAAATCTCCCCAAGACGATGTAATATTTGAAGTTGAAAATGATATTAATGCTTTTGAAGAGTACTTGCGTGCTGCAATTTTTGAAGCCGCAGGTTTTGAATCGTACTGCATTCAAGAACTCAAGGGCTTGATTGATAGTTTTAGAGAAAAGCAAGGCACATGGATGGGGGTAGCACTTAACGAATGGTTGCAAGAAAACCCACTTTTGTTGGCAGAGATACCACCAGAATTGCGATCGCAGGAGTCTAACTTAGAAGTTAGCGATCGCTTGCGCCAATTATCTACTGCATTAAAGAAGTAGCATAATAACATTCTTTAATCCATCCCCAATCAAATATTAAACTTCGTCAAGATTTATTCCAAGCTGTCTCAAGCGTTCTTCTAAACGCTGGTTTTTTTGTTGTTCTTGTTCTAATTGAGATGTTAATAACTGCGATTTCTCCTCACCAGTTAGTAATAAATTTCCCTGTGCATCCCACCAACGCAACCAAGGTGCTGTAGTATTTCCATACTGTCCCTGCCAAATACCCAATTCTACACCCATCAAGGAAATTTCATAGTGTCCACGTTCGTTAGCTGTGAGTTGCTGATATCTACCATCAACTAAGTGATAAACCTGAATCGCAGCTTTGCTAAATTCGTAAATGCCGTAAAAAGGTACGCGGATTGCTTGCTCGTATACCCAGAATTTACCAGTAATGGGAGTATTATCTCTTTCTTCTGAACCATTCCCAGAAGCGAATTCCAGTACAATTAGGGGAGCGACATATTCTTGCCACAACACATAGGAACGCCGAAACTGACTATTTAACATAGGTGCAACATTGGGGACGTAAAACCAATCGGGTGCTTCTGCACCGCGTTCAGGTGGTTCGGTCAAACGCCAGTAAATGCCACAATCTTGACCAATACAATACTGTTTATCTGGGTGAATTTGTTGTAATACACCTTGAAGGGAGTCGGTTAAAAGTATGCTTTGTGGGTGTTCTTGAAAATTTTTCACAAAGGTTCCATCTGACTCTGGTAACTCAGTATGATCGGGAAGGTGAGTAATGCCTAGTTCGGAGAGTTTGGCAATAGTCATTGAACTTTGGCGCTAGTGAATCAATTTACTTATCTTAGCACCGCTCCTAATACTGTTCGGTTAAGGCAAGAGACGCGATAAATCGTCGTCTTTGGGATCTCAATATCGTCTCTTATAATTCTTCAGCATCACCTACCAGAACACAAGGAGCGATCGCCCCTGGCGTTGGCGGAGCCATCGCTCTTTATTACTTTCTGATTAGTCTGCAAATAATCATGTAACAAATGGCAACCCTGCGCCAGTAAGCTTTCGAGTTGGATATCTGCCAAATTTTGGAAGATTACTGTGCCGTTACCACTACCCGCAGCCAGAGTCTTACCATCATGACTGAAACTGACGCTGGTTAACTCAGCTTCATAGCCTTTCAAAGCAATCAGCAATGTCCCTTCTCGGTTCCAAATCCTCACTTTGTCATCACTGCTAGCGGCTAAAGTCTTACCATCGGGGCTAAAATTCACACTGATGAAGCTGTCGCCATCCCCCGCAAGAGTATTTAGGATATCACCGTCCCGACTCCAAAGTTTGACGGTGCTATCAATACTAACTGAAGCAATTACCTGACTATCTGGCGACCAAGCAACTCCATTTACTCGGCGGCTATGACCAGTTAAGTTGTATAGGAATTTACCATCAGTAGTCCAGATTTTCACGGTTTTATCATCACTGGCTGAGGCTAGCAATTTACCATCGGGGCTAAAACTTACCCAATTCACTGCATCTTGATGTCCTTGCAAGGTGTTGAGTAGTTTACCGTCTCGACTCCAAAGTTTTACTGTTTTATCTTTACTAGCTGAGGCGATTATTTGACTATTTGGCGACCAAGCAACACTTAAAACGGTATTATTATGACCCTGTAAAGTATTGAGCAGTTTACCGTCAGGACTCCAAAGCTTTACAGTTTTATCTTTACTAGCTGACGCTATTACTTGACCATCGGGGCTAAAGCTAACTCCCCAAACTTGGCCTTGATGCCCAGTGAAAGTACGGAGTAGTTTACCGTCTCGACTGAAGAGTTTTACAGTTTTGTCTCGACTTGCTGCTGCTAAGGTGCGATCGCCTGGACTAAAACTGATGCTAGTTATCCAGTCATCGTCATCACTTTTAGGCTTTCGTAATAATATATCATCCCAATGCCAGAGTTTAATAGTTTTGTCTCGACTTGCAGAAGCTAAGGTATGACCGTCTGGGCTGAAACTGACGCTGTTAACCCAATTATTATGTCCCTTCAGGGTTCCTAGCAACACACCTTCAAAACTCCAAAGTTTGATTGTTTCGTCGGTACTTGCGGAAGCAATCGTGTTACCATTGGGGCTAAAACTGACGCTGGTAACTCCAGCACTATGACCTGATAAGGTTCGCAGTAATTTACCCTCCAGATTCCACAGTTTGATTGTCTGGTCTAAACTAGCAGAAGCAATAGTTTTCCCATCGGGCGACCAAGCTACACTTTTAACTGCATCATCATGCCCCTGTAAGGTTTTGAGCAGTTTACCATCCCGACTCCACAATTTTACTGTCTTGTCAGCACTCCCGGAAGCAATGGTTTGTCCATCGGTTGACCAAGCAACACTCAAAACTGCACCATTATGTCCTTGTAAGGTTTTGAGCAGTTTACCGTCTCGACTCCACAGTTTTACTGTCTTGTCTGTACTTGCTGAAGCGATAATTTGACCATCTGGGCTGAAACTAACACTATTCACTACACCCTGATGACCTAATAGATTAGCAAGCCGTTGACCGTCTCGACTCCAAAGTTTCACCGTCTTATCTTGACTCGCGGAAGCAATCGTTTGACCATCTGGGCTGAAACTGACGCTATTAACGACATCTTCATGTCCCGATAAGGTTTTAACCAAGCTACCATCAGGATGCCAAAGTTTAATTGTATTGTCGGCGCTGGCTGAGGCAATTAAAGAGCGATCGGGACTGAATATAGCACTATTTACTCCCGATATATGCCCCTCTAAGCGGTTATATTCTCTTAACCCGGAAACTGCTTGATAAAGTGCCGTTTGTACTTCTTGTTTTGTATAGGAATCTACCCAGAGTGTTTGTTGTAATTTTTTCCCCGCCTTTAAACCTTCTTTTAAAGAATCAATACCTTTTTGGGAGGCAAATAAGGCTTCACTGGATGCACTGAGAGTTTTAATTTCGCTATCTACTGCTGTGACGATGGAAACACTTAATCCTAATATGGCGAGAACGGAAGCAGTTAGGGCAATTTTCAATGAACGATTTAATTGAGTTTCACTGAGTCTCTGTTTCTTTTGACTTTCTGCAAGTTGAGTTGTTAGCTCTTTTTCCTTTAATTCAGCTCGCAATTGCTCAATTTGTAACTGACTCAATTTTTCCCGTTTGTGTAGTTCTCGCAATTCTGTAAATAAGTCTAATCCCTGTTGGGGATGAGTATCTGCCAATTTGAAGCGCTGCTTTTTTTGACTAAGTTCGCTTTTAAGTCGCTCAATCTCAGCTTTACTTTGTTCTACTTTGTAGCGCAACTGATTTAGTTGTGCCTGTAAACTCGATTCTTGTTGTTGTAGGTAGCGAATTAAGTCTACTAAATAATCGTGAATCAGTTGATAGCGTTCTGGGACATCAGGAAATAGTACGACTAAACCGGAGCTAACTAAAATGTTTAATACTAAGTCTAATTTGCCAGCATCTTCTAACTCTGCTAGCTGTACTGCTAACTCAGCACGAGTTTTAAAGGGTCGGTTGTTACTTTCATCTGTTAATAAGTATAAGACGAGTAAGGCGGCTCGTTCATTTTCTGGGCCACAGTCTTTAATTAGTTCCTTCAGGTATCGCTCAATCAGTTTGTTGGGTCTATATGGCTGATATTCTTCTAGTGTAGTAATGCGTTCATCTTGGATTTGTGAGCCGACAACTTGCAATTCAATGGGGCGGACTTCTCCAAATTCTGTGGATAAATCTTCGACTAAGGCATCAATTAAAGCAGGTTCTAAATTAAACTGCGATCTCTCGGTCAATTTTTGGATAATTGCTTTAGCATATTCTGGCGAAAAGTTATTCAACTGGTAGCGAATATGCTTATCGAGAATATTATTATTAATCGCTTCCAGTGCCGAAAGATATTTAAAGTCTAATAACCGATGTAAATAATCTTCTCGCAACGAAAGGATAACCTTGACAAAGGGTATGTTCAGACAATCACTAATAAATTTATCAAATTCTTGCTTTTGCTTGCGATCGCTATAACCAAAGAAAAATTCTTCAAACTGGTCAAAAATTAAAACTGTGATCAAATGGTTATCAGCATTTTGTTTGAGTTGTTGTAAAATCCTCATGATGCTGATAGGTGTGCCAGAGTAGGGCAAAGCCTCCGCCGTTTCTAGTTTAATATCAGCGTAGATGGCCAGGGATGCATCATTAGACATCGCCTCACTTAAAGATCTTCCTAATTCTCGCGCCCAGTCGGTATAAACTTGCAGTACCACAGGTACGGCTATTTGATCGCCAATAGCTCGATTTTGCAGGGCGGGAACTAAACCCGCCGTGACGGTAGAACTCTTACCCACCCCTGATTGACCATGAATCACTGTCAGCTTTTGATCGGCGCGGCTAATTCTGCCAATTAAGTTATTAATATCACGCTCTCGACCAGAAGCCGCAATTTCTAAAGCAACGCTACTACTCCCAGAAGGTGCCATCAATGCCGGGTTTGTGGCTTGTCTTTGGGGTTGCAAACGTCCTGCACCAATAAAAGCGCGAAAACCGTACTGTTGCTCAACAGAACGCCGTTTTTGGCGAATGTAATAGGCTTCTAAATAGCGACTTTCTTCAAAGTATAGCGATCGCAGTCTCCGCAATAAGCGAATATAACGATGGGCATCATATTGATGGGAACTGTTTTCTAAGGCTGCCGGCAGTTCTTTTGCGGCCTTTTCTAAGTATTCCTGAGCGATGACTAGCTCACCTAAGTTTCGCTGTGCTTTTGCCAGCACTAAATAGTAAACTTGCCCCAGCAGTAATGGAAATAAGCAGTTATAAGGGTCATTGTGCTTTTGAGCTTCAGCTAATTTTAGCAGTGATACGTGTGCTAAAATACTCGCCTGTACCCACCTTGACTGCTGCACAGCCACTTGTGCCAGAAAACCGTAGTCACAAGCTAATTGAATTTGACTACCATAAGTTTGATGCAACTCTAGAGACTTTTCGGCAACTGTCTGCAACTCTTCCCACTCTTGCAGATATTGCAAAATCTCAGCAAGTTGACCAATAAATCCCGCAACCATATCTAAACGCCCAGCCACCTGCAAGATATTCAAGCATTGCTGAAAATAAGATTTCGCTGTGAACCAATGACGACGGCTTTCTGTTTGATTTTGCTCTGCTAAACGGCAATAACACAGCCCAGTATAAAACAGCAAAATTCCCTGTCGCAGAAGTAGTGGCGATGGGGGAGATGGAGGAGATGGGGAAGAAAATGCTTCTTCATATTTCTCTATTCCCTCATTCTCTTTTTTGGCCAAATTTTGCCAAACTTGAAAGCTTTGCTGAAAATGCCTTAAAGCTGTATTAATGCGATCGCTAATATAATTATCTAGTCCAAAAACAAATTCTAAACTAGCGTATAATTCTGGCTCTAAAGTAATACCACGCTCGTGCAACTCTTTGATGGCAAAGTGGAGTTCATAGCTATGTTTCCAGACTTGCTCGACAGTGGAATAATGCTCTATAACTTGAGTAATTTGGTGTTGTCTTGCATCAGTTGCTAACACCGTAGCAAATAAAGAATTAGTTTCCTGTTGCAAAAATTGCAGCAGTGATTGAGTTGTCATCTCAAACCGAATCGGTGTAGCTGCCCAACTAGCAAAATCTGGTGCTAAACGCGCTACCTTTTGCAAGACTTCCTCATTTACCCACAAAATCATCGGAAATGGGTGGCGTTTGCGAAATTCATCGCGAATATGATTGATAGACCTCAGTAAATCATCGATTCCATCTACTGACTCTAAACCCAAAATCATCAACGCCGATGGCGGATTATCCTCAGTTACCAGTTGTAAATGAATACTTGTGTAAAGGCTTCTAGCATTATGGGGCAGAATTACCTTTTGAATTTGGTGTACTCCTGAAGAGAGTTCTTCGAGTCGTTGCAACATAAGCTCTTGCAAAATTCGATAATTGCAGCACACCAAAACCAGGGAGAATTGACCGCTAGAAAGGGTAATTGCTCTCCCCAAACTTCTTAAAGCCCGCTCATTAGCTGCTCTTATATCTGCCTGTGGGTGTCGTTCAACCATGATTTAAATTTTTCCGTCTCTGCTAAAACTGGGTTGACGGCAAACCAAGCTCCCTGATGATCGCGGTATTCAAATACAAATAAACTTCGCAATAGGGTATGGTATTCTATATCACCTCTCACCCGTTGCTGTTGCACCACCTGAAAGATTAGTTCCCATTCATGAGGGTCGATAGCGTTGGCTCGGTAATCTCGCTGTCTTTGAATCACCAATTCGACACACTCCCGATCAAAAGGTGGATCTTGTTCTCGCAGACAGTCAAACAGTAACCCTAGTAAGTCGCGGACATGACCACCACTGATCAAGCACAACCGATCTAAGGTTTCCAAACTATCAAACACTTCTGTAATTAAGCCTAACCGATCGCTAGGTAAAATGTCTGGAAAAGCTCTAGCTAGTACCATTTGTCGCATCATTGTTAGCCCTTGAGGAAAAATCTCTCCAGAGCGTAGACAGACAGGGATCATCGGTAAGACTTTTGGTGCGACTCCTCCCCCTAAACGGTGTTGAAGTTCGGCGCTATCGTTGGAGAAAGTCAGGGCTAAAGGAATAGTGTAGACTACGTGACAATTTAGTTTGCGTAACTGTTCGCCCCGCTCAATAAATAAATATTCTGGCAGCGATCGCCCCGATGGTAAAGGTCGAATTGCAACTCTATCTAAGTTATCAACAATAACCACCAGACCTTTTTTACCTCTCGATTTGAGTTGCTTGTTGGCAGGTTCTAGCAATTCTTGATTAATTGACTGTAAAATATTTGCTGTTCGCGGTTCTAGATAATCTCTTAACCGCCGGCGTAATTGTGGGCTTTCTTTAGCTTTAGCTGTAATTTTACCAATTCCCACAGACAATTCTGCTTCTACCCCAAGTTCAATTGGGGTATGTAAGAAATCGACAAGTTCACCAAAGAGTTTGGTAAAATAGCCAGGTTTGAGCCTAATTTTTATGGCTTCTAAGCTTTCACTCACTTGTCCTGCGATCGCTAATAGAATATCAGTCACATCCACATCTGCCATTTCTAAGACATGGGTAGACTCAAAGTAAACTACATGAAATTGCTGCTCTTCTAACTCAGCTTGGAGGCGTAACAACTCCGTTGATTTTCCACAGCCGAGATGTCCTGTAAATAACTGACAAGTTGGTGCATCCGGTGAGATTCGGGCGATCGTGCGTTGCAAAGCTTCGATAATTTTGCCACCCCGCACCGCAGCAAAATCGATATAGTACCTGCGATCGCTGGCATTTCCTATAATTAGAGGTCTACTCGGATTGCAAGCCTGATAAAATCTTTCTAAATCTAGGAGCATAACTAATCAAGTTCACTCAGGAATGGGGATGACAAAATTTACTAGATAAATCTATCGATTTTAGAAAATTTATGACTTATTTTAATCAAACCTACTAACTAAACTAGCAACATTTCGGATAATTTTTCATGTATCTGTTATGTTTAGCACAAACTAATGCTCAGATTTTAGTTAAAGCAAGTAGAAATACTACTATAAGTACAAATTGCAAAAATCTCGAATATTAAATAAGGTACTCTTATGAATATTAAAAATATCCAACCCAAAAAAAGGTACTATTAAGTACAATTTTGTAGCTCTCTTGAACCAATCATTTAAAGGGAATAGGTAACAGACAACAGAACCCATGTTGAAAAACGCGGGATTGAAACAAGGATGTTGTTTTTCGAGACGCGCAACGCGAGAAAAACATCTTTTTTTCAGTGAAGCTTTAGAAGATGTTTTAAAAGTCCTCTGGTCGGTAGCAAAAAGTTTTAGATCCCCCTAAATCCCCCTTAAAAAGGGGGACTTTGATTCTTCCCCCTTTTTAAGGCTACGGTGTACACACAAATCTGAAATAGCTGATTAACCAAGGTTTTACCCCACCCTAACCCTCCCCTTATAAAGGGGAGGGAACTAGATTTCCGGTTTCCCCCCAATATATCGGGGGGATTAAGGGGGGTAATTCGACTTGTGTGTACACCGTAGCCTTTTTAAGGGGGGTTAGGGGGGATCAACAAGTGCCTAAAATTACAGCCAACCACTTTTAAAACATCCTCTTAGACTCACAACTTAAGTTTCTTTTCTATTCCCTATTCCCTATTCCCTATTCCCTATTCCCTCCCCTTATAATCTACAACCCCATAGAGTATAAAATTATCTTGTCATGTAGCTTGTCAGGCAAAATATGCTTTAGTACTGCTCCAATTTTGGCATCTTGTCCAACAAGATAGCGCGTCTTAGGCTGTTTTGCAGTCAACGCATGGACAACAGTTTGAGCCACAATATCCGCGGAAATTCCTTTAGATGCGAGAATCTGCATTTTCTTGCGGACAATATTCATCGCTTGACCGTAAAGGTTTTGTGCCGATTGTGGTAAGTCATGCTGTGCTACCTCAGATTGACTTAGGGATTTTTCCCAGATTGGGGTAGCAATAGAACCAGGTTCAATAATTGAAACCGAGATTCCCCAGGGTCGTAACTCCATCCGCATGACATCAGTGAGTGCTTCCAAGGCAAATTTAGAAGCATTGTAAGCTCCCAAGAACGGCGCAGGACTCCTACCAGCAATGGAACCCATATTGACAATTCGACCCCGACTTTGGCGTAAAAGACCAAGAAAGGCTTGTGTTACTGCCAATTGTCCGGTGACATTAACCTGCATCTGGTATTGAAATTCTGCGATCGCTAATAATTCTAAAGGGCCAGGGATAGCAACTCCTGCATTATTCACCAAACCTAAAATTCCAGTACCACCGACTGCATTTGTTACCTTATCAACCGCCGCTGCGATCGATTCAGCATCAGTAACATCTAAAAAAATTGGAATGAGCCTTGGCGATCCTTTCTGTTTAAGTGTTTGAGCATCAATATCTTGACGCACGCCAGCAAAAACAGAGAAGCCCAACTGGTCTAAAAGCAAAGCACACGCTTGACCAATTCCTGTTGAGGCTCCTGTAACCACTACTGCCCGTTGATGTTCTACAATCATTAATTTTCTTTTTTTATGATGGGACTACCGTAATTCCGAATTACGAATTAATATCAAACTCACCTTTTGCTTTACAGACAGGAGGGAAGCCTCTGCCATGAGGTAAAGAAGTTTGATTGAACAAGAACATATCTTTTTTGTGCCGTGCATCTCGAAAAGAATGTTTCTAAGTTTTTGCCACAAGTCAGCAAGATTTATACCTCTTTCTTCCCCCTGCTCCCTGCTCCTCTGCCCCCTGCTCCCTGCCCCCTGCCCCTGCCTATCAATCTTTGCAAGTGCCAGCCCGAAGACAATCTTCGGTTTGGTCATCCCTAGCTGATATTTGCCACGGCAATATGTGTGCCTGAGCATTTGTACTGTAAGCAATGACAGCAGCTATTACAGGAAACTGGTCTTTGACAATTATCACGTCACTACCATCAGTATTGCCTAGCTCAACATTGTATAAATAAACAGGCAATGCCATAAGAGCAATGCAAATTCTCCGGTTCATACCCAACCTCAGCTAAAAATTTCCGATTGCGCTATGTATAGATAGATGCCATCTTGATGAACCGGATTTTTTAAGACTGAGTATTATATGTTGATGTTGTGTGAATTTACCCAGCGCTACTAGTCGCAGAGACGTGATTTCTAAATTATCGGTTCCACCCTTTTTTTAGGTTAGGCATTGCCTACAAGATGGCTTCCTACTAACTTATGCAGATGCAACCCCAAAAAACAGGATAAAAAACCCATAGCACCCAAAAACATATCTTGGTAACTGCATTCCACGGATAAAATAATGAAGAGTGCTGTTAGCAGTAGCGGAGCATTTAGCCTCTCACAAAAGACAGGCTATATGTCAAGTGCAAAATTACTAACTATTAAGTTATTTCCAAGTGCTGAGTGAAAAATCTTACTCATTACCCAGCACTCAGTTACAAATGTTGCCTATTAGTTGACCCATGACACCTTCACAAGACGTAGATACAGATACTCAAAACGTTCCTAATACCGACCCAGAAGGGTATGGCAACTCAGATACAGATCCTCTTGATGAGTTGCCAGGTGAAGTTGAAATGTCTCTTTTCGACCACCTAGAAGAGTTGCGACAGCGCATTTTCTATTCGTTGATTGCCGTAGTAGTGGGCATTATTGGCTGTTTCTTTGCAGTTAAGCCCATTGTCCAACTACTTGAGGTTCCAGCACAAGGAGTAAAATTTCTCCAACTTGCACCCGGAGAATATTTCTTTGTCTCCCTCAAAGTTGCAGCCTACACAGGTTTTGTACTGACTAGTCCTTTCATTCTTTACCAAATTATCCAGTTTGTACTTCCAGGATTGACTCGCCGCGAACGCCGTTTACTGGGGCCTGTAGTTTTGGGTTCGAGTGTGCTGTTTGGGGCGGGGTTAGTATTTGCCTACTTACTGCTTATCCCCGCAGCTTTGAAATTTTTCATCAGCTACGGGGCAGATGTAGTTGAACAACTTTGGTCAATAGATAAATATTTTGAATTTGTACTACTACTGTTATTCAGCACTGGTTTAGCATTTCAAATTCCCATCATTCAATTGTTGCTCGGTAATTTAAATATTGTCTCATCTGAAAAGATGGTTTCTGGTTGGCGTTACGTAATTATGGGAGCAGTGGTTTTAGGAGCCGTCCTTACACCTTCTACTGACCCTCTAACTCAAAGTCTCTTGGCGGGAGCAGTTTTAGGACTTTATTTCGGTGGTGTTGGGCTGGTGAAGCTCACTGGTAAATAATGCGATCGCATTGTTTCAATTTCAAATTCCCAAAAATCTCAATTTAGTTGATGAGTGCAGTTAGTAAAATCCTAACCACTATTTCCAACTCTTCAGTAACACGATACAGGTTGATTGCTTGCTCAATACGCTGTGTCTGTCGATATAATCTACCAAATTGCCAAACATTACCTGTTGTTACTGCTCCTAATATTTCTGTTTGAGTAGAATCAGTCCATTTGTCAAGAGCGATCATCTCAGTTGCCAGTTGTGTAAATCCCCTATTTATATCTGCTTGCTTGGCTTCAATCACAATTAAATTAGTTTGTGTTCTGAGGAAATAATCAAAATTACCTTGAAGTTGGTTATCAACTTTGATATTGTATTCAATTCGTAATTTAGCGCGAGAATAGTGAATTAAATCAGTAACTATTGGTGCAATTAGCATTTCCCGGCGTGTAGCTTCGTTCTCTAAATCTACATACGGTAAGACTTCTTCAATTCGCTGTTTGAGGTTGCTAAGTCGGTCTAATGTGCCGGAATATTGTGGTAAATCAAGAAATTTCCGCTCAAACGAATAACCAAATTCAGCAACTAAATCGTCAACCGCAAACCCTAACTCAAAGTAATTGCTAAAAGTATACGAGCGATTTGGGTCTAGCAATGGTTGGCGGCTCATTTGAGTTTCCTTGATGTCAATATCTTTTACTAAGGTATTTTTGGATAAAAAATACTGTGAATACTTAGAAATTTATAAATGTTAATACAATAATCGGTCACAATATCCATTCCGAAGAACGTTCACCCAAGTCTAGAGGAATGCTAACAGCTTTACCGAGGCGGGGGCGATCGCGTGTTTGGGTAATGAATGTTTGTACCTGTGTTGACCCACCCAAGGCATGAAGATAATTAGCAACGCTGTCAAGATGCTCTTGGTACTCCGCCTCACTCAAGGGAAAAGAAGCTTGCTCGACGTATTTCCACATTACTTGCAAAAATATCTTTCCCTGTGCCCGCCGGAACTGGACATCATAAGAATATCCCCACTTATCAAGCAACATCTGACGTAATTCCTGTCCTGTCATAGCTTTTCTCAATCAGATTTTACATTTAGTTATGATGTTAAGTTCCGTGACTCCAGTATGATAAGGATATAAAGAAATGTAATGCTAACAGAAAAGATGCTTGATATATCTTGGAACAAAGAAGTATGGCATCCTTGCGAGCGCTAGCATTTCGACTTAGACAAGAGTTCCTCAAGTACAGTACTTTTGTCAAAATGCTTAACAAAATACACAAAGAGCGCGTAGATTATGGCTCAATTTTCTGAATCAGCAGACGTGCCCGATATGGGTCGTCGTCAGTTCATGAATCTGCTCACTTTTGGGACTGTCACTGGAGTAGCTCTGGGTGCATTGTATCCCGTTGTCAACTACTTTATTCCACCTGCTGCTGGTGGTGCCGGTGGCGGTGTAACGGCAAAAGACGAGTTAGGTAACGATGTTAGCGTTGCAAAATTTCTAGAAAACCGAAATACAGGCGATCGCAACCTAGTCCAAGGACTTAAGGGAGATCCTACCTATATTGTGGTAGATAGCAAAGAGGCGATCAAAGATTATGGCATTAACGCCATTTGCACCCACTTAGGTTGTGTCGTCCCCTGGAACATTGCTGAGAACAAATTTAAATGTCCTTGTCATGGTTCCCAGTATGACGAAACTGGTAAGGTTGTTCGGGGGCCAGCACCTCTGTCTTTGGCTTTAGCCCATACCAATGTCAGCGACGACAAAATCGTTTTGACCCCTTGGACAGAAACCGACTTCCGTACAGGTGATGCACCTTGGTGGAGTTAATAATTTTGTCCTTAGTTCTTAGTCATTCGTCCTTTGTTCAGGGCTTAATGACTAATGACTAATGACCAATGACTAATGACAAATTCAATCGTTGCCCTTATTAGAGATGAGAAATGTTTTCCGAACAGCGAGGTTAACTCGCAGTGCTAGAGCGATCGTCAAAACATTGCTCATAGCGATCGCCACCGTGACATTTTACTTCACCAGCGATCTAGCCCTTCCCCAATCAGCTGCCGCCTATCCATTTTGGGCACAGCAAACCTATCCCGAAACCCCCCGCGAACCAACTGGGCGGATTGTTTGTGCCAACTGTCACCTAGCAGCCAAGGTTACAGAAGTGGAAGTTCCGCAATCGGTGCTACCTGACACTGTATTCAAAGCTATAGTGAAAATCCCTTACGATCTTAGCGCCCAGCAAGTTGGTGCTGATGGTTCCAAGGTTGGCTTGAACGTCGGTGCTGTACTGATGCTACCTGAAGGCTTTAAGATTGCTCCTGAAGACCGGATTTCCGAGGAACTTAAAGAAGAAATTGGTGACACTGCCTTCCAACCCTACAGCGAAGACAAAGAAAATGTCGTCATCGTCGGCCCTTTACCTGGTGAACAGTATCAGGAAATCATCTTCCCAGTTCTTTCTCCCAACCCCGCAACCGACAAAAACATCCACTTCGGTAAATATTCAGTTCACGTAGGTGGTAATCGGGGACGCGGACAAGTTTATCCTACTGGCGAAAAGAGCAACAACGCTGTTTACAACGCTTCCGCTACTGGCACAATTACTAAGATTGCCAAAGAGGAAGATGGAGATGGTAACGTCAAATATCTAGTAAACATTCAACCTGAATCTGGTGATGTTGTTGTTGATACAGTTCCTTTAGGGCCAGACCTGATTGTTTCCGAAGGGCAAGCAGTTAAGACTGGTGATGCTTTGACCAACAACCCAAATGTCGGTGGATTCGGTCAAATAGATACAGAAATCGTACTGCAAGATTCTTCTAGAGTCAAATGGATGATTGCGTTCACCGCTCTTGTAATGTTAGCTCAAGTTATGCTCGTGCTGAAGAAGAAGCAGGTTGAGAAAGTTCAAGCTGCTGAGATGAATTTCTAAATTCTTTGCTAAATCATTATTTGTAGGACAGGCATCTTGCCTGTCTTTTTTAACTTTAGTTACACGAAATTTAGAAATTTGGGACTTATACAAATTGCTGTACACCTACCAACGTATTTATATCATTATTAAAATGAAACGCTATTAACTGCTAGTAAACTTTATGAACTCAATCATGGTTATTCATCCCTATAAGTTCGGCGAGATGTGGGTGTTTGACGATGGAAATGTAGGTCTAGTTAGAGAACCTTTCGTGGCAGGGGCAGACGAAATTATCGAAAGAATGGTGGCACAGATTCCAGATGCAGAGTCAGGGTTCAGTTTGGTATTTTCTGCATCTCCCTTTCCTGGCTATCAGATCAAGTTTGACTGGCGGCGTGAAGAATATGGAGGTAACTGGTATTACAGCGCAGATTTAGATCGGGAAGGATGGCTTTGCCCTGCTCTATTTAAGTATTTTGATGAGGCTCCCAAAGAGTTTTACGCTCAGTTTAAAGCAAAAATAAACCAATAATGTTGATGAAGCTGATGAAGATGAGGGCATTAATTATGATGAATCTTTTCCTCGACTTTTTAATTAACGATGCTATGCAAAACCCTTTTGAACTAATTCCTTATACTCAAGAAATGAGCGATGAAATGGATGATTTACTAGCTGATGTAGTTATAGATTAATGTCTACGACGGGCTACGCTTACCCAATCTAGAATTTTTGGTGATTTCTCAACCTCCCAGTCATGGCGATCGCATTTTGAGCGATATTATTGAATCTAGCCCTAGTTGAGTTGAGGTATCCGACCATGACAGCCTCAGTAGAGTATATCCCCATTACCACGATTGAGTACCCAGATGAGGACGGTAAGCCGATGGCTGAAGGAGATATCCAGTGCAGTTACTTGACTTATGCAAGAAATGCGCTACGGATTTATTTTCAAAATCACCAAGATGTATACGTTGCTGGTAATTTATTTATTTACTACGAAAAAGGTTATCCAGAATCAGTCGTAGCCCCAGATGTATTTGTAGTATTTGGAGTCGAAAACCGTGACAGACGCTCTTACAAAACCTGGGAAGAAAATAATCAAACCCCAGATTTTGTTCTAGAGATTACCTCAAAAAGCACCCGCAGCAAAGACCAAGGCGCAAAGAAAGGAATTTACGCCTTTTTGGGAGTGCGTGAATATTTCCAATATGATCCCACAGGCGATTATCTCAATCCCCAACTCCAGGGTTTACACTTGGTCGATGGGAATTATTTCCCAGTAGCAGCCAATACCCTGCCAGATGGTACAGTGTCGCTACCCAGTGAAGTCTTAGGACTAGAGTTACGCCTGGAAGCAGGAAAACTGCGTTTTTACAATCCAGCTACGAGTCAAATACTCTTAACCCATGAAGAGGAAGCAACTGCACGACAAGCCGCAGAAGAGAAAGCGCAAAGATTAGCTGCTAAACTTCGAGAATTAAATATCGATCCAGATAGCCTTTAGCTAAATTCAGCAGTGTTAATAAAATAATCGGGTGAGTATGATTTACCCACCCTAATTATGCTTACTGGATTAGACAATAATCTCAAAGTTCTCCATTAATCTTGCGCCTGATGATTTCCATCTGGGCTTGCATATCAGCTTCTGTCACAGGCATAGGATAGCCTTTAGAATTAGGGTCACGTTTGCTCATCAAAAAACGTAGAGCTTCAATGTCTTCGCGGTTTTCGACGACATAAGCTCTCAACTCCGTAAAACTCATTTGCTCATAATTCTGGTTCATTGACAAAATCCCAGATTCCATTACTTAGTACAATAACTTGGAGTTCATCTCCAGCTAGGATGTAAACTTGCCCTGTTTTATCGTCAAATCGAAATAAACGGATGTCTTTGTAAAGATTTGACAGCATTTGACAAACCCTTACACAGGGTAAGGCTTGGTCTGTTGTTGGTAAAATAAACGAATGCTCCTTACTACTAATATAGGGTGAGCAATGCCCACCCTACTGCTGTTGATTATTTTTTGTGAGACTATAACGGACGGTAGACGCGATAGTTGATTTCGGGGAAGATATTATCCATTAACTCGACTTTTTCCAACCAACCACTGTCAACTTTGCCGACTTTCACATCTTCGTAGAGCTTATTGAACCGCATCAGGTGCGATCGCGTCCGTCTAATTGCGTATGGTACCATTGTTCCCGTCCGCATAATAAATGCCCAGTCAGAAGATTGTGCTAATAGCAGTTCCCGCGCTGCTTGGTTGAGGGCTTTCCACTGCAATTCATCCTCTGGTTCCAAATGCGAGATTTCAATCATCCGTTCCGCAGCTTTGTGCAAATGCGGATAAATCCACGCATTTGTTTCGTTCAACCAATATTCGTGGAAACCCTTGAAACCCCAACTCGACTGTGAAGGACGACAGACTTGTTGTGTTGGCTGATCTCGCAAATAGTCTGCTAAATGGGTCATTTGATATGTTTTTTGGTCATACCACGACTTGCGGAATAGGTAATCGATGAACCAAGGGCCTTCATACCACCAATGTCCAAATAACTCTGCGTCATAAGGCGAAACGATAATTGGCGGGCGCTGCATTATACCATAGAGATGCTCAGATTGCCGCTCTCGGTTATACATAAAGTTGTCAGCGTGTTCTGCGGCTTTTTCTCTAGCCCAATAAGGATCGTAAAGTGCCTTATCTGATAGACCTAAGCCACGTCCTGTAATTTTGTGATACTTAATGCCCGTGTTTTTCCGTTGGCCATTGGGCATGATGTAGGGCTTGATGTACTCATATTCTGCTTCCCAGCCCAAATCTTTGTAAAATTCTCGATATTCTGCCGCCCCAGGATAGCCCACCTCAGAAGACCATACCTGTTGGGACGATTCATGATCTCGACCAAAGACAGCAACACCAGTTTCTGTATAAATTGGGGCATAAGTGCCAAAGCGCGGACGAGGACGGGCATAAAGGATGCCATGCCCATCTGTGAGGAAGTAGCGTAACCCAGCATCGGCTAGCATCCGATCTAAGCCTTCATAGTAGGCACATTCTGGCAACCAAATGCCTCTGGGTGCTTGTCCAAAGTTTTGCTCGTAATGCTCGCAAGCTACCTGAATTTGCGCCCACACCGCTTCTGGATACATTTTCATCAACGGTAAATAGCCGTGAGTAGCGCCGCAAGTGATGATTTCCAGGTTGTTACTGTCTTGGAACTTCTTAAAAGCTGTCACCAAGTCGCCGTTATAGCTTTCCCATAGCTGACGCGCTTCGCTAAACTCAGTAGCGTAATGTTCCGCTAAATAACGAAGATGTCCGTTATTGACATTATGTTCTGCTTCTAGTTGTATAAGTTGTTCTAGTTGGGCTAAGTGTGCTTCATAGCGTTCTTGCAGCAAAGGATCGCGGAGCATTGACACGAGAGGAGGTGTCATGCTCATCGTGATTTTAAAGTCGATACCGTCTCGCTTTAAGCCTTCAAATACTTTCAATAATGGAATGTAAGTTTCGGTAATGGCTTCATAGAGCCATTCTTCCTCCAGCACGTAGTCACTTTCCGGGTGACGAACGAAGGGCAGATGTGCATGGAGTACAAGCGCGACGTAGCCGATAGACATAGTGATTTTGGGGTGATACTTGTAAGTTGAAGGTTGAGAGGTTTGGCTGAAATTAACAATATTTTAAGACTTTATGGGGATCGTAAGAATAGTTTTCAATTGAGTTCAATACAGTGCTTGTGAGAATACAACGTTGTTGTGCCTCCACCGCCTTTTATTGTTAACTAGTTGTAAAACTTGCCTATTTCTTTATTGTATAATCCTGTATTGAAAATATTTACTCAGTTTCAATACCTTGTGTTCATAAGCATTTTGCCAATTTTTCCGCTAATGCACTGTCAATAATTCAAGGTGTACTACCCTACTGCATAACAAACTCTATTTCTACTTAAAATTTATATTTATTCATATAAATTGAATTTTTATTACCGACTTACTTAACTCTGGGTTTGCTTCTTCTTCTGGCAATATTCTGGGTTAAAAAAACGTAATTCCTAAGACAAGATAGTTTTTCTGTTTGTATCTATGCTGCTATGGCGACAAACCTCCACATAGAAGTGCGACAGCGTTAGCGAGAAGGGGAGACACCAAGAGCGAACGAGCGTCACAGCCCGTCTTAGACATCGCACTCCTTATTCCTCATCCCGATATAACTCTTGCAAGTCTTGTAACTGAGTCTTACGATAAATTCGGCGATATTTTTTACTTTCTAACTTGAGTTCGTATTGACTCTGCCCTTTGCTTTTGCTTTATGGTAAATTCTGGATCGGCTTGTTGGTACAGCTGAGTTTGAAGAGTGATGACTAGGTTGGGCTGTTCGGTGTCGCCAAAATTATCCAAAAAAACGCCCAACTGGAACGCCAAAACTTGGTAAAAGTGGTGATATGATTTCGTCATCAGCCAGCAACGTTGCTATCAGTTTTAATTGGGCAGTTTCTCTGCGATAAACTTCTAGCTGCTGTAATTGCCAATTTGCAATCCAATATTCTTGCACTCCTGTGGATGAGTATAGTTTCAGCTTGGCTTCTCTGTCTCGACGTTCATTAGTTGTCCCAGCAGAAAGTACTTCCACAATGAGTTCTGGCGCTCCTCTCAAATGCCCTTCCTCATCTAGCAATTGTGCTAAACGCTCACTACTAATCCAAACTACATCAGGTATGACATTATCAGTATCTGTAAAAATTATACCGGGAGCTTGACGCGTTTCCCCCAGTCCACTAGAGCGAGACCAAATTTGTAATTCTAAGCATATATTACCCGCAGTCCCTTGATGTTTCCAGTGAGGCGCTCTAGTCACAAATAGTTCTGCGTCAATAATTTCATAGCGCTTCCATTCGTCAGTTTGGAGTAATTCTAAGTCTGAGGTTGTCCAACGAACTCGATCGGATATTGTTTGGTTCATAGTACTATTTTCCCATGCCTAGTTTAGAGATAAAATTCTATTTTCAGAATATTTGCTCAGGGTCAATACCTGCGGCTCGCAAGCGTTCTGCCAATATTGCAGCCCGTTGACGTTCTTGTTCTAGTTGTTGGTTTGCTTGCTGTAACTCTTGATTTACTTGCTGCAACTGTTGGTTTGATTCTTCCTCTGGCAACATCACCAGCTGTCTATCTGGTGTAAAAAAGCGTAATTTACCGTCCTCAACTCCCAAATACAGCCCTAATTGCTGACTCCACAACCAACCCGACTCAGTGGGAGCAAGTTCTTGATATTGCCCATCAACTATGTGAAATCCCTGTAACTCTAAGTTATTTGGATCAAACAAAAAGTAATCTGGAGTGCGAAATGTATTCTGATATATTTGTTTTTTCAAACCTTTATCAACCGAGGCAGTGGAATCAGATAACATCTCAATAATCACATTGGGATATTTGCCGTCTTCTTGCCACACAACCCAGCTTTTGCGGTCTTTTTTTTCTGTGTCTAAAACTACAAAAAAATCAGGGCCTCGAAATTCTTCCGACTTTTTCTGATTGGGACTGAAATAGATAGTCAGGTTGCCGGTAGCATAAAAATCCTGGCGATCGCGCCACCACCATTTAATCAGGCGGATAAGTAAATCGATTTGTTCGCGGTGTAAATCAGATTCCAAGGGGGTTCGTCACTATAGATATCGCCTGGTGGGAAAATTATACTATTAGTGACATCTTGTAAACTAGGGGTAGCGGCTAGAGGCTGAGACATACAAGATAGTTTTTCTATTTGTATCCATGCTATCGTGACAAACCTTTATATAGAAGTGCGACACCGATAGCGTTCGCGAGTGCGTCTCGTAGAGAAGCGTTAGCGAGTCCGCGTACCCTTACAGGGAAGCAAGCTACGCTTTTAGCCTCTCGTAGAGATCGCACTCCTTATTCCTCATCCCGATATAATTCTTGCAAGTCTTGTAACTGAGTCTTGCGGGAAATTCGGCGATATTTTTTACTTTCTAACTTGGGTTCGTATTGACTTTGACCTTTGCCTTTACTTTTGCTTTTTAACTTCATGCTAGATTCAGGATCGGCTTGTTGGTGTAGCTGAGTTTGATGAGCGATCGCAGCATCCAAAAATTCTAAATAATGTTCGTATCGTTCCCAATCTCCCCGTACCACACATTCAGGTTCATCTCGATGCAGACAATCACTAAACCGACAGCTAGCAACTGCTAACCGCTTTCTTGCTTCTGGGAAATAATGAATTAATTCTTCTGGTATACAATCCATATCCGGTTGATTAAAGCCGGGGGTGTCTGCCAGTAAACCACCTTCAGGTAACTCAAATAATTCTATATGCCGAGTGGTATGACGACCACGAGCTAGTTTACCAGAAACTTCTCCGACTCGCAGCTTGGCAGAATCAATTAATGTATTAATTAGACTAGATTTACCCACACCGGAAGGCCCAGCAATTACAGTAATTTTATTGCTTAAATATCTACCTGCTTGGTCGGTATTTATGCCATCTTTGACGCTAATAAATATTGGTTGATAGCCCCAACCAAGGAGGCGATCGCTTACTTTTTTCTGTTCTTGCTCTGAAATTAAATCACTTTTATTCAAACATAAAAGCACATCCAAGCCAGTAGACTCAGCTTTAATTAAAAACCGACTCAGTTGATAAGGTTCTAAGGGTGGATCGGCAACGGCAAATACCAAGAGAATTTGGTTGACATTAGCGATCGCTGGACGATCTAACTCGCTGTGACGAGGTAAGACATCAGCGATCGCTCCCCGTCCCCCAGCCCAATCTGGTTCTTCAACCACAACGCGATCGCCTACCATCACCTGTTGTCCGATTTTTTTCAGCCGAGTTCGGCGAGTACAGAGGAGGAGAGGGGGATAAGGAAGATGAGAATATTGATCCCCCATCTCCCTCATCTCCCCCTGTTTTTGATCCAGCTGTACTCGGTAAAAATTAGCCTGTACAGCGACCACCGTACCCAATAACTGTCCAGTTGCGGCAAAATCTGTCATTGGCTAGCAACTGGACGGCGCACTAACAGAGAAAAATAACTGGTGCAGTCTATAATTTCTTCAACCTGATAACCTGCCATTGTCAGACTATCAGGAACCTGCTCAATCGGCTCACCAGGGTCTAGCCAGACTTCTAGCAAACCTCCCAATGGCATTTTTTCCAGACGTAGTTTTGTCCGCACAAAATTAATCGGGCAAGGGGTGCCACGTAAATCAAGTTGAGCATCAGGAGTTAAAAGAGAAGAGGGCATCATTACTTAAATAAATTTCCCAAAAATCCTCCTAGACCGCCTTCACCAGTACGATCTCCCTTAATTTTAGCCAGCTTCTCCAAAAGTTCCCTCTCCTCTGGGGTGACTTTGTTGGGAATATCAATTAATACGTTCAGCATGTGATCCCCACGACTGACAGGATTACCCAACCGAGGTACACCGCGATTTTCCAACTTCATCACCGTATTAGGCTGGGTTCCAGATGGGATAATCAGTTCCACCGGCCCATCTACCGTATTTACTTCTAACCGACAACCTAAAATCGCTTGCAGGTAGCTAACTTTGATTTCTGAAAGGATATTAATGCCATCACGTTGGAATTCGTCATCCTCATTTACGAACAAATAAACGTATAAATCCCCAGGAGGCCCACTACGTTGACCAGCATCTCCTTCACTAGAAATTCGTAGGCGTGTGCCATTATCCACCCCAGCCGGAATGGTAATTTTGAGTTTCTTGGTGACTTGATTTGCACCCTTCCCATCACACGCATCACACTTATCTTCAATTACCATCCCTGTCCCATTACAGGTGGGACAAGTCGAGACTTGGGTGAAACTGCCAAAGGGTGTTCTCGTGACACGACGGACTTGACCCGATCCGCTACAAGTCGAACAAGTCCGGGGGCGGGTTCCAGGTTTAGCACCAGAACCGCTACAGACTTCACAATTTTCTAAATGGGAAATCCGAATTTCTTTTTCACCGCCAAATACCGCTTCCCGAAAGTCTAACTTCAGGTCTAGCCGCAGGTCATCACCTCTTGCAGGCCCACTGCGCCGTCTTTGTTGCGTGGGACTACCCATACCGCCAGCGAAGCCACTAAAAATGCTTTCAAAGATATCGGCAAATCCACCCATATCGCCCACATCTTGGAAGCCCGCGCCAGCAGCACCTGAGACACCCTCTGGCCCGAAGCGATCGTAACGAGCGCGGGTTTCTGGTTCTGAGAGTACTTCATAAGCGCGGTTAATTTCTTTAAAGCGATCCTCCGCCCCCGGTTCTTTGTTCACATCTGGGTGATACTTCCGGGCTAAACGGCGATAGGCTTGTTTGATTTCTTCTTTGTCGGTGTCACGAGAGACACCCAGGATTTCATAATAGTCGCGGGCCATATAGCAAAGGTAAAAGTTAGAAGGAAGAAAGCGGAATGCAGTAGAATATCACGGTCACTTGCTACCCTAGGGAAAAGCGTTTTGCCTACAGATATGGAAGAAGCAACACAGTATCCTTTAGAGGGTGGCTTGCCGGAGAGTAGGCAGAAGATAAAATTAATTTTTGTTAATAACTGATTTTACCCTTTACCTTTTACAAAAATCACCGACAAATTTTCAGCAACAGATGCTTTCCTCGTGGGAGACGACAAAAGCTATAGAAGTTAGCAGCAGGGGGAAGCCTCTGCTCAGACTTCTCACTGCCGAGTCCTCTGTCTCTTTTACAATTGTGCTACTTAGGAGAGGAAAACCCCGCCCATCAACTAGAGGGGCTAGCCGCACCATTAGGTGTGGAAAACCACCCCTATGCACTGGAAGTGCATCTGAACTGGCTTACTAGCCCACAGTAATTTGCTTCTACAATCTAGCAAACCGCTAGGGTCTTGTGAAACTTCACTAAAATTTATAATGAATAACTTAGATATATTAAAGTGTCTTAATAAAAATCTGCAACTTAGGAATTGGGAATGGGGCATTGGGTATGGGAGCAATGCTCTAACAGTGAGATGGGTAAGCTCTTGAGGCAGGGGAGGCAGGGGAAGAGAAAGAAATAAGTGTAGAAGCAATCTGTAACGGTCGTAAAAAATACGCTTATTTGCCTCTTTACTCCCCCTGCTCCCCCTGCTCCCCCTGCTCCCCCTGCTCCCCCTGCTCCCCCTGCCTATTTCACGAGGATCTCACTTTTTCGCGTTGCTCCCTTGGGTATTCTCTCCTGCCCTCTGCCCCGTTCCCCATACCCTAATCTATGGCCTCATAATCAACCTGTGCGGTACTTTCTTCGTCAAAATCAAAGTTAAATTGTGGTATTAATGTGCCATTCATTGGTGAGTCTACCTCTGGGGTAAAGAGACTAGCTGAATCCTTCTCAATTTCATCACTTTGGCTGTTAGCTCGATTGTAGACATCAGCACCGATTGCAAAAAGGGTTTGTTGGAAGTCATCTAAGCGCTGCTTAAATTCTACTGTGGAGATGCTGGAGTCAATCATTGCAGCTTGAAGTTGTGAAACTTTTTCACTGGCTAAGGTTTTCATCTGCTCGCCGATAAAGTTGCCATTATCCTTGATGGTGGATTCGTAACTGAATAACAGATTATCTGCTTGGTTTCTGAGTTCAACCAGTTCTTTGCGTCTTCTATCTTCTTCGGAAAACAGTTCGGCTTCTTGGCGCATCCGTTCGACTTCGTTAGTACTCAAGCCACCTGTATTGGTAATTCTGATACTCTGTTCTCTACCTGTGCCTTTGTCTTGGGCAGAAACCTTCAGGATGCCGTTGACATCGATTTCAAAGGATACTTCAATTTGCGGCACACCACGGGGCGATGGCGGAATTCCTGCTAGCAGAAACTTGCCGAGACTTTTGTTATCTCGTGACATTGCTCGTTCACCTTGGAGAATATGAATTTCTACCGAGGTTTGTCCATCAACTGCTGTGGAAAAAATTTGTGACTTACTGGTAGGAATTGTGGTGTTGCGTTCAATAATTTTGGTGAACACTTCACCCAAGGTTTCGATTCCCAAGGACAAAGGGGTGATATCCAATAGTAAGAGATTATCGACTTCGCCACCCAACACACCTGCTTGGATCGCTGCTCCCAATGCTACTGCTTCGTCAGGATTGATAGAGCGATCGGGAGCTTTGCCGTTGAAAAACTTAATCAGCGCATTTTGAACTGCGGGGATACGGGTAGAACCACCTACTAAAATAATCCGATCTATGGCTGCTGGTTTGAGATCCGCATCTTTGAGTGCTTGGATCATCGGTTCGATGGTAGCTTCAATTAATTGTCCTGCAAGCTCTTCAAATTTAGAGCGGCCCAGTTCCATCTCCAGATGCTTTGGCCCGGTGTCGTCAGCCGTGATAAAGGGCAAATTGATGGAGGTATTCACCATGCTGGAGAGTTCAATTTTTGCCTTTTCTGCTGCTTCCCGTAGGCGTTGCAGTGCCATCTTATCTTTAGAAAGGTCAATTTTCTCTTGTTCTTGGAAGCGTTCCATCAGCCAAAGCACGATCGCATTATCAAAGTCGTCTCCACCCAAGTGGTTGTTACCACAAGTTGCCTTAACTTCAAAAACGCCATCCCCAAGTTGCAGGATCGATACGTCGAAAGTACCGCCTCCTAAGTCGAAGACTAATATTAGTTGCTCTTGGTCTTGTTTATCTAATCCAAAAGCTAAAGCCGCAGATGTTGGTTCATTGATGATTCGCAGAACTTCTAATCCGGCAATTGTGCCAGCATCTTTAGTGGCTTGTCTTTGAGCATCTGTAAAATATGCAGGTACGGTGATCACTGCTTGCGTGACTTCCTCACCCAAGAAGTTTTCCGCATCCTGCTTCAGCTTTTGTAGGATCATCGCGGATAGTTCTTGTGGCGTATAATTTTTTGAGCGAATTTGCACATCAACGGTATCATCTCGACCTTTAATGCAGTTGTAGGGGACGCGATCGCGTTCTACTTCAGTGTCTTCCCAACGCCGCCCGATGAATCGTTTAATACTATAAATTGTGTTTTCGGCATTGGTTACGGCTTGGCGCTTTGCCAATTGACCAACCAAGCGATCGCCACTCTTGCCAAATCCCACAATACTTGGAGTAGTTCGTCCGCCTTCAGAATTGGAGATCACCAGTGGTTGACCGCCCTCCAAAACTGCGACGCAACTGTTAGTAGTGCCTAAGTCAATCCCAATAACTTTTCCCATATTCGCCAGTATTTTTACTGAGTCTTTCTGCTGTAATATGTCGCGGAATAACTTTTTTACTAAGAACCAAGGCTAGCGGATAACATCTGTGTAACCCCTGTTGCTAGTAGCAAAAGAGAAGTTGAAACACAGAAAATTATCCAAAGCCTTGTCCTTGTCTAGGTACGCGATGCTCGTCCTTGCTAGAACCCAGGCACTTTTGGTCAGTGAGACGAGCGACTACAGCTTAACTGAAGGCTTGACTCGACTGATCTTCCTCCGTAGAAGGTGTATCTTCCTTTGGAGCAGCTACTTTGACCATTGCATGGCGCAACACGCGATCGCCCAAGTAATATCCGCGCACTAACTCTTCTAACACTGTTCCTTCAGGATGTTCATCCGTAGGTTCCCGCATTACTGCTTCATGGAGGTTAGGATCGAATTCTTGACCTTCAGGACGCATTGGTGATACACCCAAACGCTTGAGGCTATCTACTAATTGTTTGTAAACGCCTTGGTAGCTTTTGTGCATGGTCATTTCGCCGTCCGATTGTGGTTTGAGGTGCGATCGCGCCCGCTCAAAGTTATCGACCACTGGCAGCAATTCCAGAATCGTGTTCCGCTTCATCAGCGTCTCTAGCTCTTCTTTTTCTTTACTAGTGCGTTTACGGTAATTCTCAAAATCAGCGGCAATCCGCATATATTGAGTACTACGTTCTTCTAGTTGCGTTTTGAGGGACTCGATTTGTTGTGTCAGTTCTGCCAAAGCTGCCCTTTCCACTTCAGTTTTCTCAGTTGCAGCGACGCTATTTTCTGGATTGATAGTAGCCGTATCCCCCGATACATTTGTTTGGGCTGCCACTTGTTCTGTCACCTCGCTGCCAGATTCATTGAAATTAATTTGGCCTGGGAAGTCACTCTTCATTGCTTGCTTTACCTCTGTTGGTTCACCCAATTGCTGGCTTGTATTGTTTATCTGTTTATTTTCATCCATTATTGTCTACTCATTCCAAATGCTATTGATGGCAGTGGATCTCCATAGTTTGCAACCGTCGTCATCCACGATTTGCAACTAAGGCTGATTTTGTTGCCGACAAGTTTCTGGAACTGATGTAACCATTTTCTTATTGTGACAAATGGTGAACACGTTAGCCCAGACACCATTAAGGCGGGAACCCGAACGAGTAATTTGCAATATTATCGCTGAATGTGACTCGCCCCTCATCTTATTTGAAAATATTTTGAATTTTTAATTTTTAATTCGGAGCAAAGCGACGTGACTCAGGACTTTTTGGAGAAATGAGAATTCTATCTCACAGTAGGGGAATACTTTAAGCAGAGGTTCCCCTACTCATTCGCTCATTTATGACTTACTCGTCACCACAACGGCGCAGTACCGCTCTAACTACCAGAACAGAGTTTTCGCCCTTTGGCAACAAGCTAGTGCAATCTGGCTATGTCAATACCGAACAGATGAGACAGGCACTAATTGAAAGCCGCAAATCTGGCCGACCCTTAACGGAAGTACTAGAGTCAATTACTGGACAACAACTATCACCTGAGTTGCTCAGGCAATACAAAAAACAGCAGCTATTTGAACTTAAAATACTATACGGAGTTGAATTCCTCGATCCGGAAGTCAACTCCGTTGGCAACACAATGATGGGGAACCTGATTGAAACCCTCATTCCAGTGGATATCTGCCGTCGCCATCGTTTAGTACCGCTGTCAAAAAACGAAGATCAAACCCCCCCTTCAGTTTTAGTGGCAATGGTCGCTCCAGATAATCTTGAGGCTTCCGATGACCTAAACCGCATCTTGCGTCCTCAAGGCTTGGTGTTACAACGCATGGTGATTACACAGGAAGACTACCAGCAGCTAATCAACCAATATCTGGATGAAATGGCTGTTCGGCAAAAGCACCTGGATCAAGCAAAGTTTACAGATATTAATCAGGATTTAGAAAACCTCGGAAATCTCGATATTTCTGATGCTCCTGAAGAAATGGAGGCCGATTTAGGGGCAGCGATGAAGGGTGCAGAGGATGCCCCAGTTATCAACCTAGTCAACAGAATCTTGGCTAAAGCCTTGCATGAAGGTGTTTCTGATATTCATATCGAACCGCAAGAAGAAAACTTACGCATTCGCTTTCGCAAAGATGGCGTACTGAAGGAAGCTTTCGATCCCCTACCGAAAAAAATTATCCCGGCAGTGACAGCCCGATTTAAAATCATCTCCAATCTAGACATTGCGGAACGCCGTCTACCCCAAGATGGACGTATCCGGCGGATGTTTGAGGGACGTAAGGTGGATTTCCGGGTGAATACCTTACCCAGCCGCTACGGGGAAAAGGTGGTGCTGCGGATTTTGGATAACTCTTCCACCCAACTGGGATTGAATAAGTTAATTACCGATCCAGAGACTTTACGTATTGTCCAGGATATGGTTAGCCGTCCCTTTGGTCTAATTTTGGTAACTGGGCCAACTGGTTCTGGGAAAACAACCTCGCTGTATTCTGCACTCTCAGAAAAGAACGATCCCGGAATTAATATCAGTACTGTAGAAGACCCAATTGAGTACAGTCTTCCAGGGATTACTCAAGTACAAGTAATTCGAGAAAAAGGGCTGGATTTTGCTACGGCTCTGCGGGCTTTCTTGCGACAAGATCCAGATGTGCTACTGGTGGGTGAAACGCGGGATAAGGAAACGGCAAAAACCGCAATTGAGGCTGCCTTGACCGGTCACTTAGTATTAACTACCTTACATACCAATGATGCCCCAGGTGCGATCGCTCGTTTGGGAGAAATGGGCATTGAGCCTTTCATGGTTTCTAGTTCCCTAATTGGCGTTCTAGCTCAACGTTTGGTGCGGCGGGTATGTTCTGAGTGTCGGATTCCCTACACTCCTACAACCGAGGAACTGGCTCGTTATGGTCTATCAGCTTCCTCAGATGTGGGAGTCACTTTCTATAAAGCTAACACTTTGACATTAGAAGCGATCGCAGATGCCAAAACCAAAAATCAGCTTTGCCCAAAATGTAATGGCGGCGGCTACAAAGGGCGTTGTGGTGTTTATGAAGTCATGCGAGTCACCGAAAACCTGCAAACTCTCATCAACGAAGATGCACCCACGGAACGCATCAAGGAAGTGGCAATAGAAGAGGGGATGAAAACCTTGCTGGCTTACAGTTTGGACTTAGTGCGCGAAGGTTCCACCACTCTAGAAGAAGTAGAACGAGTGACGTTTACCGATACTGGTTTGGAAGCAGAGTTAAAAGCCAAACGCAAGACTGGTCTTACCTGCCGGAGTTGTCAGGCCACATTGAAACAAGAATGGTTGGATTGTCCCTACTGTATGACATCTCGGTTTTAAGACTGGGCATTGGTCATTAGTTGATGGTTAGTAACATTTAAACAAATAACAAATATTACAAGGAAGCAAAACTATGGAAATGATGATTGAAGACTTGATGGAGCAGTTGATTGAACTGGGTGGCTCGGATATGCATTTATCCGCAGGTTTGCCTCCCTATTTCCGCATCAGTGGCAAACTCACCCCCATAGGTGAGCATATATTGACAGCCGATCAATGTCAAAGGCTGATTTTTAGTATGCTCAACAACACCCAACGTAAAACCTTAGAACAAAACTGGGAATTGGATTGTTCTTATGGTGTTAAGGGTTTGGCACGCTTTCGGGTCAATGTCTATAAAGAACGTGGTTCTTATGCTGCTTGCTTACGGGCATTAAGTTCTAAGATTCCTAACTTTGAAAAATTAGGTCTGCCAGATATCGTGCGGGAAATGACAGATAAGCCCAGAGGACTGATTCTGGTGACAGGCCCTACAGGTTCCGGGAAGACAACTACCCTAGCGGCGATGATTGACTTGATTAACCGCACCAAGGCAGAGCATATTTTAACGGTGGAAGACCCAATTGAATTTGTCTATGAACCAATTAAAAGTTTGGTTCACCAACGACAACTGGGTGAAGATACTAAGAGTTTTGCTAATGCCTTGAAAGCAGCTTTACGGGAAGATCCAGATATTGTTCTGGTAGGAGAAATGCGCGATTTGGAAACGATTTCTTTGGCGATTTCCGCAGCAGAAACAGGACACTTGGTATTTGGTACGCTACATACCAGTTCCGCCGCCCAGACAGTTGACCGGATTATTGACGTTTTCCCCCATGAAAGACAAACCCAGGTGCGGGTGCAGTTGTCTAACTCATTAGTGGCGGTATTTAGCCAAACCTTGGTGTCCAAGAAAAGCCCTAAACCTGGTGAATATGGTCGGGTGATGGCTCAAGAAATTCTGATTGTGACTCCCGCTATTTCCAACTTGATTAGAGAAGGCAAAACAGCTCAAATTTACTCAGCCATCCAAACTGGTGGCAAATTGGGGATGCAAACTCTGGAGAAGGTTTTAGCTGATTTTTACAAAGCAGGAACGATTTCCTTTGAAGCGGCGATGTCTAAAACTTCTAAGCCAGATGAAATTCAACGTCTTATCGGTACTTCTGTACCACCCCAGGCAGCAGGTGCAAAACCCGGTGCGGCTGCCAAAGCGCATTAAAGTAACTGGGAAGGGGGGATGAGGGAGACAAGGGAGCAGAGGGAGTAGGGGAAGCAGGGGGAGAAAGAATAAAGAACTAATGCCCAATGCCCCATTCCCAATGCCCAATGCCCAACGACAACAACTATTTTGAAATTTATGCCAAACTATGTTGCCCGTGTTCGGGATTCTCAAGGAAAATCCCGAACAGAAAAAATTGTTGCTGAATCCTTGGTACAAGCTCGGACTAATCTCAGAGAGCAAGGTTTAGTAATCCAAGAACTCAAACAATCTCAAGGATTTCAGCCAGATGTTGCCTTCAAAAAATTCCAGAATTCCTTAATTAAGGTTTCTGTGAAAGACAAAGCCGTTTTTTCGCGTCAATTTGCCGTTTTGATGAATGCAGGTGTTGCGATCGTTAGAAGTTTGGGGGTACTTTCTGAACAGTGTAGTAATACTAAACTCAAACAAGCTCTAGTTGAAATTAGCAATGACGTTCAAAGTGGAATGAACCTGTCAGAGGCAATGAGAAAGCATCCTGACTGCTTTGATGGGTTATATGTAAGTATGATTCAAGCCGGTGAAGTTGGTGGTGTTCTAGATGAAGTATTAAATCGTTTAGCTAAGTTGTTAGAAGATGTTGCTCGTCTACAAAACCAAATTAAATCAGCATTATCTTATCCAACTGTTGTGGGTTTTATTGCAGTTGCGATCTTTTTGGGAATGACCATTTTTCTTATTCCCATTTTTGCCACGATTTTTGTCCAAATTGGAATCTCATTACCACCACTAACACAATTCTTGATGGATGCTAGTAAATTTTTGAGAAGTCCAGGTGCTTTCGTACTTCTAGGTATTCTTATAGCATTGAAATTTGCCTATGGACAATATGCTAAAACTCCTGTTGGTCGCATCACAATTGATCGTCTTTCCCTGAAGATGCCGTTATTTGGTGACTTGATTCAAAAATCTTCGGTTGCCCGTTTTAGCCGGACTTTTGGTTCTTTGACTCGTTCAGGCGTACCAATTTTAACTTGCTTAGAAATTGTCCGAGATACATCAGGAAACCAAGTAATTGCTAATGCCATAGATGCAGCCCGCATGGAGATTCAACAGGGAGGTATGATTAGCATTGCTTTACAAAAGGATGCCGTTTTTCCGGCTATGGCAATTCAGATGATTAGTATCGGAGAAGAAACTGGAGAATTAGATGGAATGTTGATGAAAGTTGCCGATTTCTATGAAGATGAAGTTGAGCAAGCAGTAAAAGCAATGACCAGCATTTTGGAACCAGTGATGATTGTAGTTCTAGGGGGGATGGTTGGAACCATCTTACTAGCAATGTATTTGCCTATGTTTGCGGTCTTTGAAAAGCTGGGATAGGGGATTAATAGTTAGGAGTTATAAGTTAGGAGTTAGGAGTTAAAACTTTTTATTCCTAAACTCTTAATTCTTAACTTATTAATTTTATTCTTAACTTATAATTCCTAACTCCTCACTATTTAATAAACTATGATTGTGCAAAAATCTCACTACGAAGCGAGTTTGGCAGAGTACAGCAATCATCTAGCTGCGATCGCCTTACTAAAACAACACCGCCCATACTTAGAGATGATTCCCAGTCTGCGCCGTCCAGATGAAAGTGTCATCACTATTCCTTTGCCAATTGTCCGTCTTCGCAATACAGCAACAACCCCACAAACCATTTGCCTACCCTGTGATGTGGCAATTTTGATGTGCGATCCTGAGTGGAAGATCAAAACTGGAGCCGAAATTTTAGTCTTTATTCATCGCGCTCATGAAGACTTTTCTGATTTGTTAGGACGTTGGCGACAAACCCAAGTTTTTCTGGACAATGATTATGAGTGGTTGATGCCTCTGCGCCACAGTCATATTTTGAGTGAGGGAGCGAATATTATATATCCTTTGTTTGTTGTTTTTAGTGATACTTTAGAACGCATCCAACGAGGACTTGTAGGAGCCGAACTTCCATTTATTATTCAAACACCAGATTTGCTGCTTGAGGAGAATTTTACAGACATTTTCTCTCCAGAAATTCCACCAGCTTAGAAAAAGTCAGGAGTTAAGAGTTTTAAACTGCAAGTTCTGAACAAAGCCAGAGATTTTTAAGTCTAAAGTTTACTTTTTTAACTCCTAACTCTTGTAAAGACGCGATTAATCGCGTCTCTCCTAACTATTACCTAACAAATTGGGGCATAATTTCGGCAGCAGTGAAGATGCCATAAATACCGCGTTGGTGCAATTGTCTACCAGCTTTGAGATAGCCAAAGGCAGGGCCGCAGACATTGGCTGCCATACTGGTTTCATCTCCCAGAGTAAAGGTATGGGTGGAAATTTTACCTTCAAAGGTGCGTCCTGTTACCTTAACGTTGGTGCTGAGGGGCTTTTTCGGATTGCGAGTATCGACTACGCCGCCAACTGTAACGCGATCGCGCCCCACTATTCCCGCTACCTCTAGCATCACATCATCAGCGTGTTCCATATTCTTCAAGGTAAGCACGCCATTGGTTTTATCTAGTAGTGCTTCTACTTCTGCGTCAGTCATCGCCCTAGCGGTTTCCACTGTGTAACCAGGCATGTGGCCAATGTCTTCCCGAACCGTGGCGCGGTAAGCTTCCCAGTTGGCAATTCCCACCCCAAAGGTAATTTCGACTTGATGAATTTCGGCGTAGCTTTGGGCGGCTAATGCGGCGGCGGCGGTTAACAGTCCGGGTGTTGCACCACAACCTGTCATGTAGGTAATCCCGGCGGCTTGCAGTTCCTCTTTCATCGCTAGTAGTTGTTCTACAGCAGTGGTGCGCTTAACTGCATCTACTAGCACACCCCGCCAACCAGATTTAATAAACTCTTTGGCGACAGAGGGGATAAAATCATTTGGTAAGTTGGGTAAAGCCAGAAAATACCCATCCACAGGTTGAGCGATTGCAATTACATCCTGAATACTTTGATTTGTTAACGTCCCCACTGGCTCTAAATAACCTACGGAACCTTGGGACTGATAGGTTGCAATGCATTCTTGAGTATTTAAACCTTCAGCAGCGTAAGCGTAACCTTTTTGATCTGCGGCTGCGACTAAAATCATTTCCTGTTTAGCAGCAAGTACCTTGGCGGCGGCTTGTCCGAGTCCCCCGAAACCTAGTACTCCTATGCGTATCGCTGACGAAATATTTGCTGTACTCATAGTCAATTACTTAAGTTGAATCACAAGCTTTCAAACTTTACCCTCTCAGCTTGTGGCTGATGGCTGACAGCTTTTAGCTATAAAGGTTAATTATGCTTCATTATCCTGGTTTCTTCCGCAAGTAAATCAGTTTTTTCACCAGAAATTCTTGCTGAGTAATTTATGAAATTATTTGCGTAGGTAGGGAGTAGGGAAGAAGCTTTTTTAAGTTGCACTGAGTTTTTTCAGAAATCATGTCATTGCGAATATGGTGAAGCATAAGTCCTTCGGACACGCTTCGCGAACGTAGAGTCCTGGTGATTGCAACTCTTGGAGACGCTGCGCGAACGCTCCACTTCGTTGCGCTCGCAATGACATATCGTAAGTAATTTGGCGGACACGATATCATTCATTAGAAAATACTGAGATAATATTAACCATAAAAAATAGCTTCTCAACAAATTATATTTCTTGGAGAAGCTATTTTATGATTAAAAATCAAGTATATTCAGGCACGATTTTATACTATTCCACCGTGACACTTTTAGCTAGGTTACGAGGTTGATCGACATCCAAACCGCGACGGGCGGCAATATGATAAGCCAATAATTGTAAAGGAACTACTGTCAAAATCGGAGAAAGTAACTCTTCAACATGAGACACGGGAAGAAGATCGTTAAAGATTTCCGCAGCTTCGCCATCGTTGACGGGAGTCACGCCAATTAAGCGAGAATCTCTAGCTTTGGCTTCTTGAGCATTGGAAATAACTTTTTCGTACACACTACCAGGGATTGCGATCGCAACTACTGGTACTTTCGCATCTAAAAGTGCGATGGGGCCATGCTTCATCTCTCCAGCCGGATAGCCTTCGGCGTGAATGTAGCTGATTTCTTTTAATTTCAACGCCCCTTCTAAAGCAATGGGGAAGTTAATTCCCCTCCCCACAAAAATGAAATCTTTGGTTTCGGCGAATTCATGGGCTAACTGTTCGGTTAAACGTTCTTGACTTTCTAAAGTTGCCTCAATTTCTTTGGGAATCTGCCGCAACCCATTAATAATTTTCTCTAATGTGTCTTTTGAAACTGTCTGACGACGAGCCGCTAAATCTAATGCCAAGGCATAAAATGCCATCAGTTGAGCAGTAAAAGTTTTTGTCGCCGCCACCCCAATTTCAATTCCCGCTAGAGTACTGATGACATGGGGCACTAGATGGCCAAGGCTGCTTTCGGGGCGATTAGTAATACCCAGTAATCGCGCTTCATATTTAGGTTCTTTTCCCTGGCGACGTTCTTTTTCCATTGCCAAAGCTGCTAGGGTATCGGCAGTCTCACCTGATTGGGTAACGCCGATAATCAACGTGTTAGCTGTGACAGGTGATGGTGCATAGCGATACTCAGAAGCGTAATGTACCTGAGTTGAAATTCCTGCTAATTGTTCGAGTAAATATTTACCGATTAATGCTGCGTGCCAACTAGTACCACAGGCGAGGATCTGAATTTGTTCTAAATCAGTGTATAAATCCGCAGGTAAACCAAGATTGATTGGCGATTCGGTAGATTCGTGTGGATGAAAGTAAGCGTCTAAACTCGCTCTGACTACCCCTGGTTGCTCATGGATTTCTTTGAGCATGAAGTGTTTGAATCCCTGCTTTTCTACCATTGCAGGATTGAAGTTGAGGAGCCGGGGTTGTTTTTTCAACCTGTCGCCAGCGAAATTGTAAATCTCAACGCCCAAAGGTGTGAGGCGGGCAATTTCGCCATTTTCCAGAGGTAGCACTGCACGGGTGTAGGCAACGATCGCTGGTGTGTCAGATGCACAAAAGAATTCGCCTTGTCCAAAACCAATTACCAAAGGTGCTTGTTGGCGGACAACAATCAATTCATCGGGGTAGTCAGCAGAAATAACTGCGATCGCAAATGCCCCGTGCAAGTGGTTAACAGCTTGGCGAATTGCTTCTAAAAAGGGAGATGAGGAAGATGAGGGAGGAATATGCTTTAAAAATTCGGCGATGAGATGGGGAATTACTTCTGTATCGGTTTCAGAAAGAAATTGGTGTCCTTTTGCTTTGAGTTCTTCGCGTAAGTCGCGGTAATTTTCGATAATACCATTTTGTACTACCGCCACTCGCTTCGCCGTATCCAAATGGGGATGGGCGTTGTATTCTTCTGGTTTACCATGAGTTGCCCAGCGAGTGTGACCAATACCAATCTGGGCGGGGGTTTCTATTTGTTCTAGTTTAGAACGCAGGTTATGCAGTTTGCCCTTTGCCCGCACACAATTAACCTCACCTTCCCAAACAGTGGCGATTCCAGCAGAATCGTAGCCCCTGTACTCTAGTTTTTCCAGCCCAGCCAGTAAAATGTCTGTCGCCGCTTGAGTGCCTATATATCCAACGATTCCGCACATTGTTCACACCGCTTTTTTTCAGGATGATTAAATCCAGTATAGTGTTTGGCACAAAGTGGACGTTTTGGAAATAAAAAAAGGGAGTAATATTACTCCCCAACCACTAGGTATTTTTATGGATTTTGGGCTTTTAAAGCAGATTCACCGTCAGCTTTTGACCTGACGGTACAAATACGGCTTCTAGGATTAAAGTACCCAGAGATTTTTATGCCCAATCTAAAATTAAAATTTCGTCAGGTGGGTAGTATTCACTTTCCGATGCTAAAGGTACTTGCTATTGAGACAATTAAAAGTCCTGAGTGCTGAGTTCCAAGTTCCGAATGAAGAATCAAGAAATTGTGTTTCTGATTTACTTCTTTCTGTCTCAGCACTCAGCACTCAGCACTCAGCACTCAGCTTTTTAGTAAGCCAGACCCATACTGCGAGTTGTTTCAGCGCCCAGGTAAACCCGGATGCTCAAAAAGTCGGTAGGACAAGCAGTTTCGCATCGCTTACAGCCAACACAGTCTTCTGTACGGGGTGAAGAGGCAATTTGAGCAGCTTTACAGCCATCCCAAGGAACCATCTCAAGTACATCAGTAGGGCAAGCGCGGACGCATTGGGTGCAGCCAATGCAGGTATCGTAGATTTTAACGGTATGAGACATTGAAAAAACCGCTCCTTCCGAGTGTTCTTCTCTGCGAAAGAATCATAATCAACGCATAGTTTACCGCAGTGGTTGATAGGCCGTAATCAAAAGGCTACATAACTTCAAACAATGTAATAAGCACCCTTGATAAGTTGTTTTTGCGAGATTATCCCATTGACTGATGAATTAGCAACATTATCTGAGCGTATTTACCCCGTTGCTTTACCATAATGGGGTTTAATCGTAAAGATTAGATTTGAGACTTCGTAGTGAGCGCTCAGTCGAACGATTTTGAATTGATTCTACGTTTCTTCTAGTCAGTTACACTGTCGGCAGGGAGAAACTCTTTGAGTGCTTCTGCCTCAGCAGCTTTCACCACTGGGATAGAAAGGGGTACTTTATTTACGATCGCAAATAACTGCTCTAATTGACTTAGACCTGTCAAGCTACCACATAATAATACTTGGTCGCCAACTTGCAAATCCATACCGCCATCAGGATAGCGGATAAACTTGCCATCTCGCCGGATTGCCTGTACCTGGACTCCAAATTGCTTGCTGATATCTAAATCGGCAAGGGTCTTACCTAGGGTTGGCGCATCTGCATTCACCGTAATCCATTGACAAGCACTATTTTCTCCGGGGACAGCAGCTTGTCCTTTAGCGAATTCTGCTAAAGCTGCCAGTTCTTCATCTGCTCCCACTACCAACAAGCGATCGCCATCTTCTAATTTGGTTTGATTACTGGGATAATCGATTTCATCGCCGTTAGCGCGGCGAATTGCCATCAAGCTCGCTCCTGTTAAGTAGCGCATATCGGCTTCTTCTATAGTCATGCCAATTAAGGGCGAATTAGAAGGGAGAGGATACCAGCGCTGATTTAAATCGAGAGTTGCTTGGCGCAAATCGCGAGCAACTTCAGTTGCAGAACGCTCTGGGCGCAATTCTAAATAATGATCGTTGCGGATTTGCTGCATTTCCCGTTGGACGACTGCTGGTGACAACAAACCTAAGCCAGTTAATAAGTAGGTTGCCATTTCTAAGCTAGCTTCAAACTCTGGTTGCACCACTTCTCTGGCTCCCAATTGATACAACACTTCAATATTTTTATCCTGGGTAGCACGGACAACCAAATCTAATTCTGGGTGCAATTCTAAAGCGCGTTTCAAGCAAACACGGGTACTCATGGGGTCAGGGAGTGCGATCGCCATTCCTTTAGCATGATTCACCCCGGCAGTTTCCAAAACGTGTAAACTCACACAATTGCCATAAACATAAGACACTCCAGCTTCACGCAACTGCTGAATTCTCCTCTCCGATTGGTCAATTACAACCACAGGTAGGTGATTTTGGAGCAACAACTTGACTAAATTTTTGCCGACTCGCCCATAACCACAGACTACTACATGGTCTTTGAAAGGCAAATCTTCCGATACATCCCGTGCCTCTTGCTCTTCTAAGTACGGTTTCAACCAGGGCATTGATTCGGCAAAGTTAAATAAAAATGGCACTAACCGCAGCACAAAGGGAGTAAGCATGAGAGTGACTGCGGTGGTTCCTAAAATTAATAAGTATATTGGTCGGGATACCAGACCCAAAGATTGCCCCTCACTGGCGAGAACAAAGGAAAATTCCCCAATTTGGGCTAGTCCTAAACCCGCGATTATGGCTGTTTTTAAAGGGTAGTGGAATAGTTTAACTAGGGGCGTGATAATCAAAAATTTCCCGACAAAAACTATTGCTACCAACCCTAAAATCAATTCTAGATTGTTCCATAAAAACACTGGGTCAATTAACATCCCAATGGCGGCAAAAAATAAACTGGCAAAGATATCTCGCAGCGGTTCGACATAAGTCAGGGTTTGATCGGCATATTCCACCTCAGAAATCATCAAACCCGCGACAAATGCCCCCATTTCAATGGACAGTCCTAAATGCTCCGTCAACAGAGCAATGCCCAAACATAAAGCTACAACTCCTAATAAAAATAGTTCTCGGCTTTCGGTACGGGCTAAGAGTCGCAACAAAGGCGGTATCAGCCACATCCCCGCAGCTATGGCACCAGCAGCAAATAAAGCAATCCACAGTAGCGCTGTCAATACGGCGATGCCAATAGTTTCTGCTGGTTGGTTGAGGGCTGGTAAGACTGCTAACATCAGTCCTAATGCCAAGTCCTGTACTACCAAAATCCCTAGCATCACTTGTCCGTGAGGCGTTTCTGTTTCATTGCGTTCCATCAAACACTTGAGGACAACCGCCGTGGAAGACAAGGACAGAATACACCCTAAAAACATCCCTTTGGCGGGTAAGGCTCCCCAGGCTCCACTTAAACCACATACCACAACTGTGACTAAAATTGTTAGAGCAATCTGGAGTCCACCTCCACCAAGAGCGATCGCTTTTACCTTCTTGAGTTCTGCTAAAGAAAATTCTACACCCAAGGCGAATAACAAAAAGGCGACACCAAATTGTGCCAGAGTTTCTACTTGAATAACTTCTTTAATTAGTCCCAGTCCGGCGGGCCCAACGATCATCCCGCCGATGAGATACCCTAGCAGCACGGGTTGCCGCAAAAGTGCCGCCAACAGTCCGCCACAGGCTGCAACGCCCAAAACTAAAACTAAATCAACAATTAGCCTAAAATCTTCTTGCACCAGTTTTAAAAGAATTATTAATTAAGACCATTAATTCAGGATACAAAGTTTTAGGATCTCGAACAGCTTGTTTAGTGAAGGTGTGACAGAGGCAGGGGAGCAGGGGGCAGGGAGCAAGGGGGGAAACTGAGACGGAGCTTCTTCGGTGACAGAATATTGGGGATTGGGAGTTTTTAGGTTGTTCACGAGTATTAAAGACTCGTTAACGGAGTTCAAAGACTCATTCACGAGTATCAAAGACTCATTCACGGAGTTCAAAGACTCGTTAACGGAGTTCAAAGACTCATTAACGGAGTTCAAAGACTCATTAACGGAGTTCAAAGACTCGTTAACGGAGTTCAAAGACTCGTTAACGGAGTTCAAAGACTCGTTAACGGAGTTCAAAGACTCGTTAACGGAGTTCAAAGACTCGTTAACGGAGTTCAAAGACTCATTAACGGAGTTCAAAGACTCATTAACGGAGTTCAAAGACTCGTTAACGGAGTTCAAAGACTCGTTAACGGAGTTCAAAGACTCGTTAACGGAGTTCAAAGACTCGTTAACGGAGTTCAAAGACTCGTTAACGAGTATCAAAGGTGGATAAACCAAGTTTTCTAACTCCTGCCTTATCCCTAATGCCTATTAAATTTTAGGTGAGCTAAGGGCATTCAATAATAATAGTGACCACGGTATTTTAATATCGGGTATGAGCCATGAATACTTTCTCAGTCCTGGCAATGCAGTTGGTAGCACAAAACGTAAAGAGCGTAGCGATACAGGACGATCGCCATTTTCATCCACAATTCCATATTTATTAGCTAGTTCGGCAACAATCTGCACGCGTCCGGTATGGCGCATGATATTTGAATCACAAGCAAGGGCAGCAATTACCCTTCCAGTTAATAAGGGAGTTTCCCAGTTGTAGCGATCGCTAATGAATGAGTTTTTTGGCTCAGTAGTATTGGTTTGATTCATCTCAGAAGCAAAGCTAGAAAAAAGCTCAGTCCCAACAATCCCCGGCCAAATGGAAACAGAAGCGACATTATGGGGTTTTAATTCAACAGCCATATCAGCAGCGAGGCGATCGCACGCTGCTTTCCCAACACCATAAGCTGTATTAAAAATATAAAACATACTACCCCATGAGGAAATGGTGCAAATAAGTCCAGAATTACGCCTAGTCATCATTCGAGCCGCAAAAACACTCGCAATATAATGGCTACGAAGACCAACGTTGTTGCTAGCATCCCAAATGCTTGGTTCACAATCCCAAAAGGGCTGCCCATAAGCGTCTTTTACTGCCTGAACTCCTGAGTAAGCATTATTCACCAGTAGGTCGAGTTGTCCACCTTGCTCGTCTTGAATGCGCTCAAACAGTAAACGCACCTGTTCATCGTTGCTATGGTCTACTTGGACGGGAATGCATATACCACCAACTTCCTCTATAACTGATTGGGTTTCACTGAGACTTCCTGAAACCGCATTACTAGAAGAATTGTTGAGGCTGCGACCTGTGACGTATACAGTTGCCCCAGCCTCAGCCAAACCAATAGCAATTCCTTTCCCAATTCCCCGTGTAGCACCTGTTATCAATGCCACTCTCCCGTCAAGGTGTTTCATAATCGCTTTTTTATTAAGTTAGGAATTTCCAATAAATAAATTATCTAATCTTGTGGGGTAGGCATTTTGCCATTAATGTGATGTCATTGCGAATGAAGCGTTCGTGGTAGCATCTCGTAGAGATATCCCAAGTATCTGTACCTCATAGCAGCAGTAAGTGCTGTACATTAAAGCCTCAAAGAGCCAGAAATATCTATATTTGGAGATGTAGACGGATGGTTTTACCTAAAATATATAAGACTTTTCTGATACTAGCTACTATTACACTCGTTACAGTACTAGCAGTTTCAGGATTTGCGAAGACAAGACCTGAACACAATGTCATAATTTTTATTACCGATGGATTGCGCCCTAGCAAAGTTAATGCTCAGGAAACTCCTAATCTGAATGAAATTCGCCAGAAGGGTGTGAGTTTTGTCAATAGTCATTCACTGTTTCCTACTTTTACTACCGCGAATGCTTCTGCGATCGCAACTGGACATTATCTCGGTGACACGGGTGATTTCAGCAATACAATTAATGTTGGCTTTCCTGTTAAGAGTGCTAGTAATAGCCCCATTCCTTTCTTAGAAAATGATGCGGTTTTGGGGGAAATTAACCAACGCTTTAATGACAATTACTTGAATGAAGAAAGTCTATTAGATGCCGCACGGAAAGCTGGATTTAGCACCGCATCTGTTGGAAAGATCGGGCCAGTCTTAATTCAAGATGTTACTCAACGAACAGGTAAACCCACAATTATCATTGATGACGCTACCGGTTCTCCAACAGGAATTCCTCTGAGTTCCGAAATAGCTGACCTGTTGACTAAAAATGAGATCGCCTTAAAATCTCCAACGCGAGGAGATAATGGCAAATCTGGCAACAGCACAGTATCAGGAACCAAGGTAGCTAATATATTTCAACAACAATACTTTGTCGATATAACGACAAAAGTACTATTACCTCTATTCAAACAACGCCAAAAACCTTTTGTTTTAATTTATTGGTCACGCGATCCAGATGGAACTCAACATAACCAAGGTGATAGTCTAAACACTCTTACTCCAGGGATTAATGGCCCCACTTCCCTCGCCGCTCGTCAAAATGTCGATCAAAATCTTGCTCAAATCCGTGGCGTTCTCAAACAGCTAAATTTAGAAGCTTCCACAAATATTTTTGTGACGGCCGATCACGGTTTTTCTACCATTAGTAAAGAGAGCAAAACCAGCTATTCAAAGACACTAAGTTATCCAGAGGTAATAAAAGAATTTTTGCCACCTGGTTTTCTCGCTATTGATATTGCTCATGGTTTAGGATTGCCTTTATTTGATCCAGATAAGGAAAATGCTGCTGTTGATCCAACTCAAGGTCAGTTTTCTAAAAACGGTTTGATTGGTAAAGACCCCAATAAACCTGATGTCTTAGTGGCTGCTAATGGTGGTTCAGATTTGATTTATTTACCTAATAGTGCAAATAACAAAGCACTTGCTAAACAAGTTGTAGATATTCTCTTAAAAGAAGATTATGTTAGTGGTTTATTTGTCGATGATGCATTAGGCTCTATTCCAGGGACTTTACCCTTAAGTGCGATCGCACTTCATGGGAAATCCCCTCTTCCTACCCCAGCGATCGCAGTCAACTTTCGGACATTTGATACTGGCTGTGGCGACCCAACTGCTTGCGGTGTAGAAATTGCAGACTCTTCTTTACAGCAAGGACAGGGAATGCATGGCTCTTTTAGCCGTGCTGATACTTACAATTATATGGCTGCGATCGGCCCTGACTTTAAGAAAGCTTTTGTAGACCGAGTACCTGTGAGTAATGCTGATGTAGCTATTACCTTGGCTAAGACTTTAAATTTAAAGATTCCCCATCAAGGAAAACTTATCGGTCGCGTTTTACATGAATCCTTGATTAAAGGAGCCAAAAAAGTTTCTTTTAAATCTCATACTCTGACTTCTCAACCAGCTACTAATGGATTAAAAACGATCCTGAAGTATCAAAATGTTGGCTCAACTCGATATTTTGACGTTGCAGGTTTTCCTGGTCGTACACTTGGTTTATCAAAATAGTCAGGTGTCGGGGCAATTCATGAACATTGGTGTCAACTTAAGCTTAAACGCCTGTCCTACAAGCGTTTTACCCCCCCTTAATCCCCCCTTGGAAAGGGGGGAAAAAGGAATCTAGTTCCCTCTACGGTGTACACACATCTCTGTGGCAGGTGCAAAATGTGGTTTGATCCCCCTAAATCCCCCTTAAAAAAGGGGGACTTTAAGAAGTTTTCCCCCCTTTTTTAAGGGGGGTTAGGGGGGATAAAAACGTTGTGGGGCTAGGTTATCAAACTTGTGTGTACACCGTAGCCTTTATAAGGGGAGGGTTAGGGTGCGGTAAAGCGATGAGTAATGCTAAACGAGAGAACTGAATATCATGTCTTCACAAGGGTTTCACGTTAAGTTGACACTTATGATTCATTAATTGCCCCTACGGGTGTACCTCACTCCATCTCCGCTAATTCTAACCAGCGTTCAGTCGCCACATCGATCGCGTGTTTGAGCTTTTCCACACGATCGTAAAGTTTCTGCACTTCGCTATAATTCCCCGGTGAGACATTTGCTAGTGTTTTCTCGGTTTCTGCCTTCTGGGCCTCTAACTCGGCAATTTTACCTTCCAACTGCTCAAATTCTTTCTTTTCCCAATTGGATAACCTCCGGCGCTTGGTATTTTCTACATCCTTGGGCGCAGATGCACCATTTTGGACTTCGGCATTTTTCGGCTTCTCCTTAGTGTTAGCAGCCTGTTGCTGTGCCTCTTCAGCCTTCTTATAGTCCAGATAAATCGAGTAATTACCTGGATATTGCCGGAGATTACCGCCTTCCTCGAAGGAAAATACTGTGTCGATGGTGCGATCGAGAAAGTAGCGATCGTGAGAAACTACAATTACACACCCGACAAAATCCTCTAAATAATCTTCTAGTACTGCCAATGTCTGAACATCTAAATCATTTGTCGGTTCATCTAAAATCAAGACGTTGGGCGCACTCATCAACACTCGCAACAGAAATAAACGGCGTTTTTCACCACCGGAAAGTTTATTAATTGGGGCATACTGTTGATTACCAGGAAACAAAAACCGCTCCAACATTTGAGAAGCAGTAATTTGAGTCCCATCGGTAATTTTGATAAATTCACCTTCTTCTTTGATGTAGTCAATCACGCGCTGATTTTCGTTTAAAGCTGTGAGCAATTCTTCAGAATGCTGGTCAAAATAACCGATGTGAACTGTAGTTCCAATTTCTGCAACACCTGAATCTGGCTGAATCTGACCAGTAATAATATCCATTAAAGTGGATTTACCAGCACCATTAGCGCCAATAATGCCGATGCGGTCTTCTGGACTAAATTCGTAGGTGAAATTATTAATCAAGGTGCGTCCATTGTATGCTTTAGAAACGTTATTTAATTCAATAACTTTTTTACCAATGCGACGACCAACTGTAGAAATATCAACTTTACCCTGAACTTCTTTAAATTCGGTATCCCGGAGAGCATGAGCGCGGTCAATTCTAGCTTTTTGCTTAGTACTTCTAGCTTTCGGCCCTTTTTTCAGCCATTCCAACTCCCGCCGCAACAAGCCTTGATGTTTCCGTTGACTGCTTACAGCAGATTCTTCAGCTAAAGCTTTCTTTTCGAGGTAATATGAATAGTTACCTGTGTAGGTGTAAATGTCTCCTCGGTCAATTTCAACGATCCGATTAGTGACGCGATCTAGAAAATAGCGATCGTGGGTAATCAGAAAAAGTGCGCCGCGATAGCGATTTAAATAACTTTGTAACCATTCAACAGAAAGAGCATCTAAATGGTTTGTCGGCTCATCCATCAGCAAAGCATCAGGTTCTGCTAACAACGCTGATGCTAAAGCAATGCGCTTGCGATAGCCTCCAGATAAAGTACCTATCTTGGCATCAAAGTCAGAAATTCCTAATTTAGTGAGGATAATCTTAGCATTAGTTTCTAATTCCCAAGCATCATTTGAATCCATCTTTTGCATCACCACAGAAAGGCGAGACATCAGTTGGCTATCATCTGGATAGTGAGCTAATTTATCTGAGAGTTCTTCATATTCACGTACCAAAGCTGTATGTTCGCCACTGTCAGCAAAAACTTGCTCTAAAACTGTGTGGTTCTCATCTAAATCTGGCTGCTGGGGTAAATAGATAATTTTAGAACCGGAGTTGATGATAATTTGACCGCTATCAATAGATTCTAACCCCGCGATCATTTTTAATAGAGTTGATTTTCCTGAACCGTTAGTACCAATTAAGCCAACTTTATCGGCAGCATCGAGGCTAAAGCTGGCTTCTTTTAAAACTTCTTTGATGCCAAAGTCTTTTTTAACCGACTGGAGTGTAATAATACTCATAAAATCTAGTAGTTATTCCTCGATCGTTAATGAGTAGGTAAGGCATATCCTTACCTACATTGCCGAATTCTATACAAATAAATCCAAGGGTAAATGTCCATACATTTCATTGATTCCGTCTTCGTGGTAAGACTGACAAGATACTAATACACCACGATGATGTCCAGAGTATGAATCAAGATAACACAAGCCATTTTTACCATTTAATTTGATATAAACTGGCCCTTCAGGTGTCAGTAAATTGTCTGGTGGTTCATAACCCAAAGCCAGAGAATAAGTTTTCATCGCCAGTATTCCTTCTTCTGCTGTATCAGCGCAAATTCCTAGAATTTGATAATCAGCAAGGTTTGTTACCAAAGTTAGGGCATGACGAATTACTGCTTTTTCAGATGCATTGAGGATTGGCGCAATGTCTAGACAGTTAAATTTATTCAGTAATTTTTTCGCTTCTTCGGCGGTGAGATGGTGAGGATTGGGGGTTGACATAAACTTTGATGATGGACTTGTTGGTTTTTCTGTTGTGTTTGAGTTGGCATTAGCCCAACTTATACTATTTTGAGTTTTAGATTTGGGATTGAGAATCGTCCAAGGGTTGTAAAATTTGTCTGAAAGGACATAAATAAATTTAGTTGCTCTGAAACCCTTAATTGATAGGGAATTCCAAAATATTTCTCCCCTATTCGCTGTTCCTTGCCTCTTCTATTCAGAGCAAATTCCATAATGGAGGTTGTTATCTAATGCCCAATCCTTATGGTTGATTCTGGACATTTCCAAGGTTGAATATGAAGGGAACGCCACTTTTTGAATCACCACCCATAACAAGGACTTTGGGCATCTGAGCGCCGCCACTCTTCCAAGCTTCAATTGCTTCCTTTTGCAGAACTAACTGTCCTCCTTGAGCTTTGAGTGTTTCTGCTAAAAGTCTTTGAGCTTCTGCCCTACCTTTAGCGCGATTCACATCTGCTTGTGCTTCTTGTTCTGCTTCCCGTGCTACGTAAACGGCTCTTTGCGCCCGTTGTTCAGCAATTTGTTTTTCTTCCACTGCTCTGGCAAATTCTGGTGAGAATGCTAAATCAACTACGCTAGTATCTAACACAATTATCCCATATTTGTCTAAGCGATCGCCTAACGCATTATCAAAGTCTTCTTTTAACTCACTTCTTTTAGTAATTGCCTCTTCTACTGTTCTTCTAGCTGCCGCAATTTTAAATGCTTCTTGGGTCTGAGGTGCAATGATTTTTGATACAATATTTTCTAAGGTTCCTTGTTTACGTCTAACTTCAACTACCTTTATCGGATCGAGGCGAAAGTTGATCGCAAATCTCGCGGATAAATTTTGCAAATCTTTAGTAGAACTTTCTGCTGGCACTTCAAACTTTTGCACTGTCAAATCATACACATCTATTACGGATAGAAAAGGCGGTTTGACATGAATCCCTTCCAATAAAGCCCCATCTCTCGCTTTACCCAAAATGCTAATCACTCCTGCTTGTCCAGGGTTAATAATAATAAAGGCATTTAGTCCGAGAATCACTATTATTGCTAGCACAATTCCTAAAACTGTGGTTTGCCAATTTCCAAGTTGCTGATTTTTCAAATTCCCCTCTCTATATTGAGTGCTGTTAGCGGTAACGGTAGCGGGGCGTTTAGCCCGTGCTGAGTAAAATGATACGGATAAATTTGACAGTAGTAAATAGTCAAAAGTTTTACTTTGACTTGAGTAAACTCAGTTACTAGTTTAAGCTTCTCATTAGTCTGTCTGAATCAATTTTTTAATCTAAAGAACGCAGCACTAGCGATTTTGTGTCCATCCTTAGTGATGTTAACCAATTAGAGCGGTTTATGGATTGAGGAGCCAATGATATTATCCAAGTTTCCACAACTGTTTTAATTTATTGTTGAAAAATCAGGGATATGCAAAACACAGATATAGTTGTTATTGGTAGCGGTATTGGCGGTTTGAGTTGTGGTGCGCTTTTGGCGCGGTATGGCTTTGATGTGATAGTCTGCGAAAGTCACTCCATTGCTGGAGGTGCTGCTCATGGTTTTGAGCGCAATGGTTTTAAGTTTGACTCGGGCCCGTCTCTCTACTCTGGATTGTCTTACAGCCCCTCTGCTAACCCTTTGCGACAAGTGTTAGATGCAATTGGTTCTGAATTACCATGCGTTACCTATGATACTTGGGGTTGTTGTCTACCAGAAGGTGATTTTGACACGGCGGTTGGTGTAGAGCAATTTTGTGAAGTGCTGATGAAATTTTGTGGTGATGATGCTGTAGTCGAATGGCAAGAACTCCAGCGCGTTATGGAACCATTTGCCAATGCTGCAACTTCCATACCACCAGCCGCATTGCGCTTTGATTTTGGTGCAGCTAGAACTGTGGGCCCGTTTATCCCATCTCTGACAAAAAATGTGGCGAATATAATCAAGCTGACGGGCCCTTTTAGCCGAATTATGGATGGAGTTGTTAAAGAATCGTTTACCCGAAACTGGCTTAATTTACTTTGCTTTCTCCTTTCTGGACTACCCGCAGATGGTACTAGCGCCGCAGAGGTAGCATTTATGTTTGCGGATTGGTATCGCCCAAATGCAATCCTGGAATATCCTATTGGTGGTAGCGGTGCTTTAGTTGACAGCCTTGTACAAGGATTAGAGCGTCATGGCGGGAAGCTGATGCTGTTAGCTCATGTAGAAGAAGTGCTTGTAGAAGGGAATCGTGCGGTGGGTGTGCGTCTTAGCGATCGCTCCGAAATTCGCGCCAAACGAGCAGTGATTTCTAATGCCTCGGTTTGGGACACACTGAAATTACTACCAGAAAAGGCAATACCCAAACAGTACCGCCGCAAACGACAAGCTACGCCTGAATGTGATAGCTTTATGCATCTGCATTTAGGCATTGATGCTCAAGGATTACAGGCAAATTTGCGGTGTCATTATATTGTGGTTAATGACTGGGAATTGGGCGTAACAGCACCTCAAAATGTAGTGGTGATTTCTATCCCTTCAATACTCGATCCATCCTTAGCGCCAGCAGGTAAGCATGTGATTCATGTGTATACACCCGGTAATGAACCATACTCTATGTGGCAGGGGATGGATAGAAGGAGCCAAGAATATGCCGAACAAAAGCGATCGCGTGCAGAAATAATGTGGCAAGCGCTACAGCGGATTATTCCCGATATTCGCTCTCGTTGCGAAGTCACACTTGTTGGTACACCGTTAACTCACGAGCGCTATCTCCGCCGTCATCAAGGTTCCTACGGGCCAGCAATTCAGGCTGGAAGTGGTATGTTTCCTGGCCCCAGTACACCCCTACCAGGATTGATGTGCTGTGGCGACTCAACATTTCCCGGTATTGGTTTACCAGCAGTCGCCGCTAGTGGGCTGATTGCTGCTAATACCCTTGCACCGATTAATAAGCATTTAGCTATGCTTCAGGATATCAAGTGTATTTAATTTTTTGAGTATAAAATCTAGCTGACAAAAGAGCCGCACCTGCTGCCAAAACTGCTAGTACATTGTCAGGTTCGGGTACAACAGCAACTTGAGCATCAATTCGTGCAGTTCCAGCAAACAAACCTGTTAAGTCAGGGTTCCCTAGTATAGTAGCAAACTCTGGAGAAATCAGTAATCTAACATCAGGGATAGTTAAATTTTTGCCATCAAATGCCACAGGTTCTGGAAGACTCAAATCAAACAAAATTGTATCTAAAGAAAATGTGTCTCTTAAAACAAATCCGCTAGCATCTTGAACAGTGCGTCCTGGAGCAAAACCAATTGAAAAGTCACCAACAGTAATTTGATTATTGAAGGTAACAGTACCAGTATGTTCGATTGTCCCTGAAAGCGGAGTAAAGCCGCCCTCATCGCTAAATGTGAAGTTGGTAGCTGAATCGATGTTAAAGCCAACTAAATAATTACTGGGAATTGGTGCAACTGTATTAGTAGTACCTGTCAAGCTTAGACCGATACTTTTAAGAATATCTTCATGATCGCGATCGATGCTGGTGACTCCTGATATTACTTTAAAAGTTGCAGCTTCTACCTGTATAGGTGTAATTGAGATACAAGCTGCGATCGTACAACCAACAATCCCTGCAAACTGAGAAAAACGCATATATATTCCTGATGATATTTGTAGTTTATTCTATCGAAAAAGTACTCTTTGTTAATCTAAAAGCCTAGACATTACCGCTAAAAAACTACACTAAAAATATAAAAAGATAGTTTTTGAAATCTGATATCAAGCCAAAGTCAAGTTAATACGAACATTTAAGTTTTATAGTTATAAATACAATTCAATGAGGTGGGTAAAAATAAATATCCCTGCTCATGATATATCAGAAAGTATGAGGCATAAACCATTAGACATAAAACACGATAAAAATATAGTTACGTTTAATTATGTCTGATACAAATTATTTAGTCTTAAATATATAGCGGTTCTCATTTATGTGAGGTACACCCGTAGGGGCAATTCATTAATTGCCCCTACCGTGTTTATTTTTGTGTAAGTCACAAGTAAGTAGCGGGCAAGACTAAAATGGTGTAATATAGCAATCCTATTTGATTTCGTTCAAATTTGCGGTGTCCAGATCCCCGACTTCTTTGAGAAGTCGGGGATCTACCTTTTCACGAATGATTTAGGATTGCTATAGCTAGAGACTATAGGTATTTAGCGTCAATAATAATAAATCTAATGCACAAGTTTAGTCTTATTGGACTTACTTATTGCTTTACAAGCTTGTTCTAATCCACCAGTTTATTTTCTCTAAATTAGAATCTATGTCCTGCCAAAAGTTTGCTGATGAGTCTGCTTCTCTTGTTGCTGCAAGTATTTTATCTATACTGTCAAAGTTTTTTTGAATCACCTGCTTATCTAATTTAGGAATATCTAATTTAAGATATTTCAGACGGTTGGGTAGCTCTACTTGCTCTTTTATTGGCAAATTAGTAATTTGTTCAGCTTGTTCTAAAATTTTATCTATTGATGCAATGACTTCTTCAATACTCGGTTTTTTAGTTTGTAATTGTAAATCTTTCTCTTCAAAAGCTTCCTCTTGATTGTCTAACTTTACTAATACTATTTTGACAAAGAAAATATTGTAATCAACTCCAATAACTTCACCCACTTGATTATGATATTTTCCAATTTTATTGATAAGTACGATATCACCTTTCTCAATTTTGTCTTTCATAATTTCTACAACCTCTAAATCAAATTGCTAAATAATCTCCTCTACAGAAAATACTACTCTAAAGCCACAAACTCTTAGTCCACCGTCTGACTCATTCCAGCTACGGCTGGCGCTGCGACACAGTTCGGCGTTGAAACTCCAAGAACCACCGCGTAGCACTCGGCGATTAATATCACCGCCAGTTTCCCAGGCTGTTCCATCTGAGGGTGCATCGCTATAATTGTTGTGCCACGAATCAGCGCACCATTCCCAAACCAGCCCGTGCATATCATACAATCCAAAGGCGTTGGCGACTTCAAAACTACCGACGTTTGTTGTTTCTTTACGGAATTTGCTTTTTGGTTCGATAGTGCAACTAACTAACTCAGAGGTTATGGTTTCGCCAAAGTGGAAGGATGTTGTAGTTCCAGCCCGACAAGCATATTCCCATTCAGCTTCGCTTGGTAAACGATAGTCGCGTCCAGTTTTTTCTGATAGTCTGAGACAGAATTCTACAGCCTCATACCAAGATACATTTTCCACAGGTCTATCTAAACCTTTGAATTTTGATGGATTGGGATTTAAAGCTTGTTTGACTTTGGGTAAAGCTGCTACTACTCTCCACTGTGCTTGAGTTACAGGAAATTTCCCCATAAAAAATGGTTCGACGGTAACTTTATGTCGAGGACGTTCGTCAGCATCTCCCTCAAACTCTGGTGAACCCATCATGTAAGTACCACTAGGAATTGATACCATTTCTAATGTGACAGATTTACCCAATTCTTCGGCAAAGAAATTGGCATTACCACTCATGCGGTTTACTTCTCTACCACCTGTATCTACTGTCACCACATCAAATTCAAAGGTTTCTAACGGGGGTAATGGTACTATTACTTTTTGTGGTAGTGGCGGTAATATGGGTTGAGATATGGAAGTAATTTTAAGGGCAATAGGTTCAATATTCGATGTTGTAAACTTCAAATCGTTGATAACTTCTACTGCTGTTTGATATCTTTCACTGGGTAGATGTTTTAGTAGTTTCTCTAAAATTCTCCCTAAGTCTTCGCTGATAGTAATACCTTTTTCTTGTAATCGTTCGCGCCACAACCACTTAGCATTCATGGCATCATAAATAGGGTCATTAACTTGTCCAGAAGCATCCTGCAAAGGCAAACATTGAGTTAAAAGACGCACGCAAGTTACACCCAAAGCATACAAATCGCTGCCGTGACAAGCAAATCCAGCCATTTGTTCAGTTGGGGCATAACCAAGGGTATAAATTACTGTAGCTTGTCTTCCTAAACTGGTTTGTGTTACCTGTTTAGCACCGCCAAAGTCAATTAATACGGGTTTTTCATCACTAGCACGGCGGATAATATTTTCTGGTTTAATATCCCGATGAATGACGTTATGGGCATGAATGAATTCCAGAACTGGCAATAAATCAGCTAAAAGTTCCCAAATTTGTTTTTCACCATAAATTTGTTGTTGAACTTCTTGTAAAAGAGTTTTTCCTTGAATGAATTCTTGGACAAGATACAAACTAGTCCCTTGTTCAAAATAAGCTAGTAATCTGGGAATTTGGGTATGATTTTCTCCCAGTTCATACAACCGAAAAGCCTCTTCTTTAAAAAATTCGGCGGCTTTGGTGCGTTGTCCGGTTCCCTGAAATTGTGGGAAAAATTGCTTGATGACGCAAGGCGCGTTTAGTCTGTCTACATCTTCTGTAGCATAGGTTCTACTAAATCCACCTTCACCTAAGAGTCTTAATACACGGTAACGGTTTCTTAGAAGTTTGCCAAAGTTACTTTGTCCGCAACTCACGCAAAATTTATTGCTATCAGAGTTGAATGGATTTGAGCAATTGGGATTTTGGCAGATTTGCATAATGAGGGGGAAATAGCATCTTCTCCAAAGTTAGCCCCAATATTATCTAATTGGAAACAGTTATGTAGAGAAGCGAACACGGAAGTTTTTTCATGTGTTTAAACTTCTTTCAACAGGAAAACAAGAAGATGAATAAATTTTATATATATAGCAGTTCTCGGTTGATTTAGATATAAGAATCCCCTCCCCGCAAGCAAGGAGGAGGCTATGATGTATCTTATATAATTAAGAAATGCTATTCTATTTTGGGACGTTTATAAATATTGGTAAATATGAATACATGAGGATAACGAATGTATAGATGTTATGTTGCAACGTCTCTTTTAAGATAGCTTTTTTTGCCATCTGAAAAAGTTCACGCAGAACTAACTCGTCGATAATCTTGATTATCAATTGTGAGTCTTATTTTCAGCTTTTATTTTCTCCAGAAGCGCGAATCAATTCAGCTATCACAGCAACGATCGCAGATACTGAAATTAACATGACGCTTAAAGCGTTAATATCAGGCTTGACTCCTGTTCTAATCCGGCTAAAAATTTCCATCGGTAGGGTGTTAGAACCACTACCAGCAGTAAAACTAGAAATGAGAAAGTCGTCTAAGCTGAGGACAAAGGCTAAGAGACAACCAGCCAAAATACCAGGCATCAATTGAGGTAATAATACTTGGATGAAGGCTTGGGTTGGTGTAGCGCCTAAATCTAGTGCTGCTTCTTCTAAGTGGGGGTCTAAATTAGTAAGTCGGGAAGCAACCACAAGTCCGACGTAAGCGAGACAAAACACGATATGCGCTGCAACTATTGTCCACAAACTCAAGGGTATGGCAAAGGCGGCGAGACAAACTAGGGTAGCCACTGCGATCGCAATATCGGGAATAATTAATGGTAAGTAAGCAATACCACTATACAATTTCTTACCTGGAAATTGGTAACGCGCCAACCCAACCGCCATCAAAGTCCCCAGCACTGCTGAAACCCCAACTGCACAGCCAGCAACTATCATACTGTTTTGCAAAGCTGATAAGATGCGATCGTCGCTGAATAACTTGCGATACCAATCGAAAGTGAAGCCTTGCCAAGTTGCGCTATAGGGTGACTGATTGAAGCTATAAAAGCCAAGTACCAATATGGGCAGGTACATGAATACAAATATTACCAGTGAGAAAACCGCCTGCCATGAGACACGCGGTTTTTTGAGAGATGGAGAGATATTCACGTTTATATTTAATTTTTATTGATTAGGAATACAAAATAGCATATTTAATGTAATCGGTCAATCATCTCTGGTTTCAAAGTGATTTATTGAACCACAGAGACGCAGAGAACACAGAGAATAAAGTAATTTATTGACTAGAATTTTTACCCCCCTTGAAAGGATGACTTTCTTCTCTCCTTGTTCTATAAATATTGGGAAATCCAATTTGTGGAATGATGAGGGAGAGTTTAATTTTGGGAATCTCGTTATTGCCTTTTAAAGTAGCCAAGAATAGAGTTAATTGTTATTTTTGAGAATTTAAATAGAGTTTTTAGTAAAACTTTGCCGCTTCTAATTTCAAACTACCTACTTTACAAAAGTTTATAATTTAGGTACGACGATTTATCTTTTATAGTACGGAAAGCCGCCAAAATTATTTTACACACTCTATTCTTTAATTAATATTTTAAAATTCGATGATTTCCAGGTGATAATAGAGAATTCTAGTCAAATATCACTATTTAAACTGTATTTAGGCAGGATTATAAAAATTATATTTATCAGAAAAACTATATTTAAAATTGTACTCAAGCATGAAGTTTTAATAAATTAAAATACACTTACCTCTTTAGGAGTGGGTAATTTCCGTACTAAGATAGACAAGGAATATGGAATAAGTAGCATAAGATTTGAAGGAAATTGTTAATAAGTTTAGTATCTGAAGTTACTTTCTGATGGGGAGCGAATCAATTACAAGCACTCCAACAACAGAAAGAAAAAACTTCTAATTTCTAGTTTTATTTTTTTAGGAGGTTTGTGATGAGAATTGCTCAATTAGCTCCATTATGGGAAAGAGTTCCACCTCCAGCTTATGGTGGTATAGAGTTGGTAGTAGGGTTACTGACTGATGAGTTAGTCCGACGTGGACACGAAGTAACTTTATTTGCATCGGGAGATTCTATCAGTCTGGCAAAACTAACGTCAGTTCATCCCCATGCCCTCAGACTCGATCGCACTATCAAAGATTACGGCATTTACGAAATGCTGAATCTAGCTTCGGTGTACGAACGCGCAGAAGAGTTTGATATTATTCACTCTCATATCGGGCATGGGGCACTGGCTTACGCAAATCTCGTCAAAACCCCTACGGTTCATACGTTGCACGGTATTTTCACGCCTGACAACGAAAAGATGTTTAGTTTTGGGAAAAAACAACCCTACGTCAGTATTTCTGATTCACAACGAGAACCAAGGTTAGGGTTGAACTATTTAGCAACGGTCTATAACGGAATTGATGTCAGCAGTTATAATTTTCACGCCCAACCAGAAGATCCGCCTTATCTAGCGTTTTTGGGTCGGATGTCTCCTGAAAAGGGAGCGCATTTAGCAATAGGAATTGCTAAAAAAGCTGGTTGGTGTTTGAAAATGGCAGGTAAGGTGGATGTCGTTGATGTGGAATACTTTGAGAGGGAAATCAAGCCACAAATTGACGGGGAGCAAATTCAGTATTTGGGTGAAGCCAACCATATTCAAAAAAATGCTCTTATGGGAGGTGCAGTTGCAACTCTGTTTCCCATTACTTGGCGGGAACCCTTTGGATTAGTAATGGTAGAGTCAATGGCTTCGGGTACGCCAGTGATTGCGATGAACTTGGGATCTACTGAGGAGATAATTTCCCACGGTAAAACAGGTTTCCTCTGCAATAATATTCAAGAGTGCATTAGTGCGATCAATCGGGTAATAGAGTTAGATCGCTATACCTGCCGCCAATATGTCGAAAACAGTTTCAGCGTTAAGCAAATGACCGATGGCTATGAGGCAGTTTATCAAAAAATAATCGCAGAACGATTTTCTCAGAATGGGCATTTACGCAGTTTGATTGGTTTAAGTAGCGATCGCATTTAATTTGTGTGTCCCAAATGCCCTAATACGGTTGGATAAGTTGCGTATGGATAATGCTATACTGGTCGGCTAAGGCAAGAGACGCGATAAATCGCCGTCTTTACAAGAATCAGTCCTTCGTCCTGACGGCGATTTATCGCGGATTTGGGATCTACATATTTTCATCAAATAACCTTAATCGAACCGTATTGCCTCCTGTTTACGAGATGCTACGCAAATGGAATGATATGTTAAATTTTATTATTTCATCGAGGGATAAAATTACCAACTTTTACTAACATATTGGAAATAAAGTTGGTAAATTATGGATTAGTTGAGCTAATTTTTGCGCAGACAACTATGCCATTGGATTTATCACCTCTTTGGATATCACTCAAAACTTCATTACTTGCTACATTTATCACCTTCTTTTTGGGTATTGCTGCTGCCTACTGGATGCTGGGATATCGTGGTAAAGGTAAATCGTTGATTGAGGGTATCTTTATTGCGCCACTGATTTTACCGCCCACGGTTGTCGGCTTCTTGCTACTACTATTGTTTGGCAAAAATGGCCCTGTAGGGAAACTCATGGAGGCTTTTGACTTCACCATCGTCTTTACTTGGTATGGTGCAGCGATCGCAGCTACCGTAGTTTCTTTCCCATTAATGTATAAAACTGCACTGGGAGCCTTTGAACAAATAGATGGCAACTTGCTGCGAGTAGCTAGAACCCTTGGCGCAAATGAAACTACAATCTTTTGGCGCATCAGTTTCCCCCTAGCACTACCCGGCATTGTAGCCGCCACAATGCTAGCTTTTGCCCGCGCTTTAGGAGAATTTGGTGCGACTTTGATGCTGGCTGGTAACATTCCAGGAGTTACGCAGACAATCCCAATGGCGATTTACTTTGCTGTGGAAGCGGGAGCAATGAACGAAGCGTGGTTTTGGGCGATCGCAATTATGGTGATTTCTCTCTCTGGAATAATTGGGGTTAACTTCTGGCAAGAATTGAGGGAGAAAAAGAGAGCAGGGGGCAGGGAGCAGGGGGCAGGGGGCAGGGAACAGGGAGCAGGGGGCAGGGAGCAGGGGGCAGGGGGCAGGGAACAGGGGGCAGGGGGAGAAACTTTTTATCCGCGGCACTCTGCTTCTGAGTCGCGTGGGTTGTTTATCAATATTGAAAAAATACTTCCTAGTTTTCATTTAAAAGTTGCTTTTACCACTGATGAGCAACCCTTGGGATTGTTAGGGGGTTCTGGTGCAGGTAAGAGCATGATTTTGCGCTGCCTTGCGGGGATAGAAACTCCTTCTTGTGGACGCATAGTTTTAAATGGCAGAGTCTTGTTTGACTCAGAAAAAGGAATTAATCTACCTAGCCGCGATCGCCGCATCGGTTTTTTAGTGCAGAATTACGCCCTATTTCCACATTTGAGTGTGGCGGAAAATATCGCTTTTGGCTTACCCAAAGGACTATCTGCTGGAAGTATTCGGGTGCAGGTAGAAGAACAATTATTAGCGATGCAGTTGCAGGGATTAGGCGATCGCTATCCGCACCAACTTTCTGGGGGACAACAACAACGGGTAGCCTTAGCGAGAGCATTAGCGAGTCAACCGGAAGCATTGCTTTTAGATGAGCCGTTTTCGGCACTCGACACCCATCTACGTAGTCAATTAGAGGAGCAAATGACAGAAACTTTAGCTGATTACCAAGGTGTGACTTTGTTTGTCACCCATAATATGGAAGAAGCTTATCGGATTTGTCCAAATTTATTGGTATTAGAGCAAGGTAGAGCCGTTCATTATGGCTCCAAATACGATATTTTCCAGCATCCTACTACTGTGAGTGTCGCCCAACTTACCGGATGTAAAAACTTCTCCCGTGCTGTTCTCCAGTCATCGCAACAGGTGGAAGCGACTGATTGGGGTTGTAGCCTCCAAGTAATTGAACCAGTCAAGAGCGAATTATCCCATGTCGGCATTCGTGCCCATCAGTTCATTTTTACCAACGACTCATCACAAGAAAATACCTTTCCCTGCTGGGTAGTACGAACAAGTGAAACGCCCCATCGAATGACGTTGTTTCTCAAATTATATTCGGCTGGTAAGAATTCTCAAGATTACCATCTGCAAGCTGAAGTCTTTAAAGAAAAATGGGCGACGATGAAAGACCAACCCTTTCCTTGGTATGTGCGTTTAGATCCTCTGCGCTTGATTTTGATGGAATAAATGCAGAGATATACGAGACGCAGAAAATTTTACCAAATAATCTTACTTCAAGCGCCCAGACCCAAAGAGTCTGAGCGCTTGAATATTAGGTTGCAGAGAAACTTCTGCTAGTTAGGAGAATTAAGCGTGCATCATCTGCATACTTCTGCAAGACTCTGCACATTTGCGGCAAGCAGCAGCACATTCCATCATTTTCATGTCATTGCTCATCATCTCACACGCCATTGCAGTGCGATCGCACATTTCGGCGCAAAGCATACAAGTGCGTTCCATGAACTCAGAACCGCTCATCATCATATTCATGCACATCATGCACATTTCAGAGCAATCGCGCATCATGCTCATCATGCTCATCATATCCTTGTCCATCTGCATACCACCTTTGGCCATGCAGTAAGTCATAGTTTCCATGCAAATTTTATGACAGTCCATACAAACTTCCATGCAAGCTTGCATTTCGGCAGTCATAGTTTCAGTCATCATCATCATCATAGGAAATACCTCGTGATTTTTTGATGGATAAATTAAGTGTCCCTGTCAGGGCTACTCATAACACTAATACTATCCTTTTAAAGAGTCAATGGTTGTTTTTAATTCCGAATTTATAAGCCTACTATCCCGATATAATTACCGGAAATTTGGACAAATTCTCCAAAGTTTTAGTGCTGTTTTTTTGGTTATTCTTAGATATTAAGGCTTAGATACTCCCTTTCTGGAGTGGGATTTACTGAGTAAGTCAACTTTTCAACCTGGAATCAAAAGTTAGAGTTATCATTTTGAGTAAAACTATTGTCATGATTTCTTGATAAATATATTTATGAACTTGTATTGACCACTAATTTGTTAACTTCTGTTAACTTGAAGATCGACACCATATTTATCATTTGTAATACTGCCTTGGCAGGAAACAGGCTCTGCAAAGGCTTTATTTGCGTTTTTTATGTCCTTCTCTAACGAGACGCTACGCCTCTGCGGTTCGTTAAAAAAAGCAATTTTTACTACTCAGATAGGATTGCTGCATTTGCTGTTTGCGAGGAATAGAAAATAAGATTTTAATATTGAAGGGAAACGAACCGCAGAGGCACAGAGGGACGCAGAGATAAGAAATGAATGTTAAGATGTGGATTGTAGATTTGATTGGAGTTTGAGTAAGCGATCGTTCGCTGTTTTTAATGTCTCAGGTGTTTTGCTGAAGCAGAATCTAATCAATGAATGGCCTTTTTCTGGTTGGCTGAAAAAACTGGAACCAGGAACTACGGCAACACCAATATTTTTAATTAGCTGGTAAGTGAATTCAATATCTGTTTTGTAACCAAATTTGGAAATATCTGCAAGAACGTAATAGGCTCCTTTGGGAAGGAAATAGGGAATGCCAACTCGATCGAGAATTTGCAAAATGCTATCTCGCTTTTGATGATAAAGTTTGCCTAGTTCTTCATAATAAGCTGGTGGCAGTTGCATAGCGGCAACTCCGGCTCGTTGCAATGGTGCTGGTGCGCCAACAGTGAGAAAATCATGGACTTTGCGAATGGCTCCCGTTAATTCAGGGTTTGCTAAAATGTAGCCGACTCGCCATCCGGTGACACTGTAAGTTTTGGATAAGCCGTTAATTGTAATGGTGCGTTCTTCCATACCGGGAAGAGTCGCTAGGGCAATATGTTGAGTGCCATCATAGAGAATATGTTCGTAGATTTCATCTGTGAACGCTAACACATCCCACTTTTGACAAAGTTCAGCAATTAGAGTGAGTTCTTCACGGGTGAAAACTTTGCCGGTGGGGTTGTGGGGTGTGTTGATAATAATGGCTTTGGTATTGGCATTGAAAGCTTGACGTAACTGTGCTTCATCAAATGTCCAATGGGGGGGATGCAGTGTCACATATCGGGGTGTAGCACCAGCTAAAATCGCATCGGGCCCGTAGTTTTCGTAATATGGCTCAAATACAATTACTTCATCTCCAGGATCGACTGTCGCCAGCATAACAGATGCCATTGCTTCTGTAGAACCGCAGGTGACAGTGATTTGCGTTTCGGGATCGATATCTAAGCCAAGATACCAACGAACTTTATTAGCGATCGCATGACGAAATGGGCGATCGCCCCAAGTAATGGCATACTGGTTGACATCTGCCTCTATTGCATCATTTGCTGCCTGTTTCAACTCTAAGGGACAAGGAAAATCAGGGAACCCCTGAGCCAAATTCACTGCACCATGTTGCAATGCCACCCGCGTCATTTCCCGAATCACCGACTCTGTAAACTGGTCTGCCTTCGCTGATATTTTCTTACGCCTAATCTCACGCACTCCCATACCTCCGTTGATCTCTATTGCGGTTATCCAAGAATTTTTTTTAATTCAATAAAATCCATAATACAGATAGATTTATCGTAGTATACTCAAATTCCAAACCTAAAAGGAAGGAGTGGGGAGATGAGGGACAAGGGAGCAGGGGGAGCAGGGGGAGCAGGGGGAGCAGGGGAAGAATAACTCAGCACTCTTTTGCCCAATACCCAATGCCCTATACTTAATTATTGATATTAATAGTCAATTACTGAACTACCGATCCAGAATCATCATGAAATCTTTGCACCGTCCCGATCTCTATAGCTGGTCTAATTTCAATCCGGCAAGAAATATTGATTTCAATGGGATTGCCTGGATTCGCCCAGATGGAAACATCTTGATTGACCCAGTAGCCCTATCAAACCATGATTGGAATCATCTGAAATCCCTCGGTGGTGTAGTTTGGATTGTGCTGACGAATTCTGAGCATGTTAGGGCAAGTAAAGAAATTGCCGATCAAACTTATGCTAAGATAGCTGGCCCTGTGGCAGAAAAAGATACTTTTCCTATACCTTGCGATCGCTGGTTATCCGATGGTGAAGAATTCGTACCTGGGTTAAAAGTAATTGAACTCCAAGGCTCGAAAACTCCCGGTGAATTGGCTCTGTTACTGGAGGAAACGACTTTGATTACAGGAGATTTAGTCAGGGCACGCAAAGCAGGTAGTTTAACTATATTGCCAGATGACAAGCTGCTAAATCGAGAGGAGGCTATTGCTTCTGTTCGTAAGTTAGCAGAACTGAGTCGGGTAGAAGCAGTGCTGGTGGGGGATGGTTGGCCCGTTTTTCGTGATGGACGCGATCGCTTACACGAACTTGTGGCGACGCTGTAAATGGGTGGGAGTCAGAAGGAGGGGAAAGGGAAAGACCGTTTTACCGCCCGAAAGTGAGTGCTTTTCCCTTTCCTTCTCTTGTTAATTATTAGGAGCAAAGCGCGATTTTCCTGTGGAAAGGCTGCGCGATCGCGTGCAGAATATTTACAGTATTGCCTACAATTATGGATAATTCCCCAGTGGTCGCTCAAGCAGATGCATCCTTACCAAATCACAGTCAGGAAAAAATACATCTAGTGCAGTCAGCAGTTATAAAGGAAAAGATCGGAACTGATTTTGACTCTCGCATGATGCGGCGATGTTTGGAACTTGCTCGCCGCGCTTTAGGACGGACTTCGCCAAATCCTTTAGTGGGAGCAGTCATTGTCAAGGATGGCGAGATTGTCGGCGAAGGGTTTCATCCTCGTGCAGGTGAGCCTCATGCAGAAGTGTTTGCTTTGCAAGCAGCAAGCACTCGCGCTCGTGGTGCAACAATCTATGTGTCACTTGAACCTTGTAATCACTACGGACGGACTCCCCCTTGTTCGGAAGGATTGATCAAAGCTGGAGTAGCAAAAGTGGTAGTAGGTATGGTTGATCCCAATCCACTGGTCGCTGGAGGTGGTATTGCTCGTTTACGTGCGGCGGGGATCGAAGTTTTGGTAGGAGTAGAAGAATCAGCTTGTTATCAGCTAAATGAAGCTTTTGTCCATCGCATTCTCTACAAGCGACCCTTGGGAATTTTAAAATATGCCATGACTTTAGATGGCAAAATTGCTACTACCTCTGGTCATAGCGCCTGGGTGACAAGCGAAGAATCCCGCAATGAAGTACATCAACTGCGGGCGGCTTGCGATGCCATAATTGTCGGTGGTAATACAGTCAGACAAGATAATCCTTATTTAACCAGCCATAATTTAGAGGCACATAATCCCCTGCGGGTGGTGATGAGTCGCCATCTTAACTTACCGGAAAGTGCCCATCTGTGGAAAACTGCTGATGCTCCGACTTTGGTGTTGACAGAGAAGGGTGCTAACCCCAATTTCCAAGAACTGTTGCTCAAACAGGGCGTGGAGGTGGTGGAATTAACATCACTTACACCAGATAAGGCAATGGCCTACTTATATGAGCGGGGTTTTTGTAGCGTGTTGTGGGAATGTGGCGGTACCTTAGCTGCAAGTGCGATCGCTCAAGGAGCAGTGCAAAAGGTTCTAGCATTTATCGCCCCAAAAATCATTGGTGGTAGCATTGCTCCCACACCTGTGGGCGATTTAGGTTTCACTACCATGACTCAGGCTTTGTCTCTAGAACGTGTTCGTTGGCGTGTAGTAGGATCTGACTGCTTAGTGGAAGGTTATTTTCCCCAAAAAACAAATAGTCAATAGTAATAACACTTGACTATCAATCAATTGATTGTGATTTTGCAACTATGAACACTGACGTTCATGAGCAATATCACGGATAAGGGCTAGCCGAGATTGAATATAGTGGCTAAGAAAGTCAGTTTCGTTAGAATCTAACAACACTTGCGTTTCGGTTTGTTTCACTAACCACTGCACCAAGCTAGCATCATCCAGTTGTAAGAGGAGCTTGGCTTGGGCAGTTTCAACCACTGACCAAAGCTGACGCATGATTGTAGGAGTCATCAGACCTCAATTGAATAATTTAGCTTTGCTGTCTTCAGATTACACAATTCCAATTGCACTTTACGACATGAATGTAGAAGCTGAGATAAGTATTATTAAAAACTTAATAATGGTATTTATAACTTTATGAAGATTAAGAATTTGAAACTCATTTTTGAAAATCTCATCTATATTTGGACATTGGGTATGGCAAATACAGATTTTTTTGTGTCTTTGTCTAAGCAATTAATTAAGACTAACTCTTTGCATCCCAATTTGAGAGTTGGGTATGGCGAATACAGATTTTTCTGCGTTTTTGTTTACGTAGCTAATTAGGGATAATTTTTTGTATCCCATATATCTTTGGAAATTGGATGCATTTCCTGCACTACTTTCCATAACTGAAATCTTGCTCGGTAAGTAAACAAAACGAAAATTACTAAAGTCTGCCAACTTATTAATATAGAAACATTCTGAGTTCCTAGTGCAATAGCGATAATTAGAAACCCAAATACAAGAGTACGAAGCATTTCATTGGGTAATTCTTTTAACCATTCACTCTTGGTACAACGATAAACAAAATAGGGTATCCAGCGACTAATCACTTGTGCTACGAATAGCATTGACCCGATGACATTGGTTTTTGTCACTACCAGAAAGCCAAAATACTTGTAAGCTTGCAATACAAAGTAAAGCCAAGTCCGTGTATGTTTATCAATATAGTTGTAAATAAAGAAACTCACGCGGACAAACAGGAGTGTGTATCAAGATACTCTTGCGTTGAATTGCGGAGAAAAAGAGTTTCATCTAAATCTACTAGGATTGGTGTACTATCTGACGCTGTTTCAATGATGTTTACTACTTCAGATACTGAGGTCTCATAACTTAGTGTATTCATCAATATGAGCCTAATAGCTTGATGTACAGAATGATTATTTCACACTTTGAGATAATTTGTAACCTAAACTTTAAATTAAGTAGTGGCTTTCTTGAGAGTTGAGTCCCTCAAAACTTGCAATTGGCTCCTCTTGAGTTGTTCGAGCCTCTCGTAGACTAACACTGTTCAGCTGTCGATGGATTCACAAAATCATGCAAGTCTACATCCCAAATACTGATATAAATAAAATCACATTGTTGACGGATAATCTGACCCTTAACTGAGCCATTCTTAAAACTAAAACTATTAGACTGACGCTGTTGTACCTGTTTCAGTCCCTGCTGAATTTCGTTAGTGGCTTGGCCATCTAACATTCCATTTAAGGTAGCCTCCATTACCTGTGGATCTACTGATTGGGCAAAAGATACTTCAGTTTGACGCAGGACTTTAGAATTACGATCGAATAAATAGCCCAGATCAATTTTGTTTGGCACAAGTTTGTAAACAACAGCCCGCGTCTTACCCCATGCGCCTTTTAAATCTTGATTTGGTTTGCCAAGGGTCGCTTCTACGGCACTTCTTGATGTCCCTGTCGGAAACGCAGGAACACTTTGGCTACTGCTAATGACAGCTAATTTACTGGGCGGACGATCGCTCTTCTGGGGTGCTGAAGGTGCTTCTGGTGTGGGAGATGCGATTTTCTCTGGTTCTGGCTGTGGTGTAGATACTACTACTGGTGCTGGAGTATCTAAAATTACAGGTTCATTTTCTGGCTTTGGTGTGGATATAACTGGGGAATGAATGCTTTTGCGAACTACTAATCGTCGTGGTGGTGAGATTGGTACAACAGGGATTGGAGAAGTTTGGGAAGAAAGCGGCGATTCAGGAGATATAGGAGTGGGTAAAGATTCTGGTGATGGAGTGGCATTTGTGACAATAGTTGTTTCTGGTTGTTGCTGACGAATGATGCTAGGAATTACTACTGCACCAATCAAGCCGCCTATCAGCAAACTACTAACAATCACAGCAGGTTTTTGCCAGTTTTCAGGAGTAGAAGACCGTGCGATCGCAGAATTTTTTTGTGGGGAATATAATGGCTGAGTTTGTCTAGTAGGGGGATTAAAACTTACTGTAGAGGCATTTGTAGTCAACTCAGAAGGTATATTACTAGCAGACTGCAAGGCGTACAGCATTTTACTAGCAGTACTGTAGCGATCGCCAGCATGAGGCTTAATTGCCTGATTGAGTATAGCCACCAATTGGGAAGAGACGTTAGGAGCGTAGTGCTGCCAAAGTATTTCGCCAGTTTTTAGATCGGTTTGTAATTCTTGCGGGTGTTTGCCAGTCAGCAGATAAATCGCCGTTAAACCTAAGCTGTAGATATCAGTACTGTAAACTGGCCGGCCAACGGCTTGTTCGCTAGGCATATACCCAGGCGTACCAATGACGAGCGATCGCGTCGGATATCCTGAAGAATTCACCACTGAACGGATTGTTTCTTTGACTGCGCCAAAATCAATCAAAACTGGCTGGCCATCAACAGAACGCAGAATAATGTTATCTGGCTTGATATCCCGGTGAATAATGCCTTTGCTATGAACATAATCTAAAACTGGAAGCAGACTTAAGAGAATTTGCCGAACAGTAGTTTCACTCTCAAACCCTTTAGTTTGGATAATTGTGGTCAGAGTTTGGCCATGAATCCATTCTTGGACAAGGTAAAATTGCCCGTTCTCAGAAAAGTAGGCGTAGAGTTTAGGAATTTGGTTACTATTTTCACCCAAATACTCTAAAGTTGCGGCTTCCCGTTCAAATCGTTGTTGGATCAATTGGTAATTTTGCGGATCGTTATTAGTTATCGGTTTGAGTTGCTTGATTACACAATTACGGCGAGAAGGCATGTGAACATCTTCTGCCAAAAAAGTTTCACCAAAACCACCAGCGCCAATTACCTGGATAACTTGATAGCGATTGTTTAAAAGGGTTATTGCCATGAAAAATTACAAGCATATACACCGGAGACGATTTGTCTCTGGGCTTATCGTCAGACATCGCCCTTTCCAAATGTACATCAGATAAGCAAAGCCAGGATAACTGATTTAATTTTTAGAAAGTATCTTGGTTTATTTTTAACTCTTTTTTGCACTGATATAGCGGTTTTCACTTAGATCGGCACAACATATATTGCTAAGTATAAAAAACATACTGTGCCCTTAGAAGTGTATTTAACCAAGAATTGCTAACTATTATGTAACAACATAGCATTCACAATGCAAGCCAATACATTCACAATGCAAGCCAATGCATTCACAATGCAAGCCAATACATTCACAATGCAAGCCAATGCATTCACAATGCAAGCCAATACATTCACAATGTAAGCCAATGCATTCACAATGCAAGCCAATGCATTAGCTAAAACTTTTGACTCTATGATTCAATAATATCTATAAACAGATTGATTCAATTGAGCAAATTTTAGCATTGCACCATCGGCTTAGTTAAAGAGTGAAATTCATTTTTATATTGTTATTGTTTAAACAGTTTGTTAAAAATCAATCCGGTTCAGATAAGACTAAAATTTTCATCTAGCGGATAGTGTAGAGACGCAAAATTGTACTTCTCTACGAGACGCTATCGCAAACATCCCGCTATGTGCTTTCGCATCTCTACAGCTTTATGGTTTTCTCAAAAATCCTTAACCCAAGAGTATTGTGTTAAAAATTATCCATTCAGAGCAAAAGTATACCCCTGCATTTCATGAAAAATGTGTTGTTAAGCATGTTTTTTAATTTAACTTCCACTATTTCTTTTTTGTTAGGACTTACGCAAAAACCCTCTCAAACTCTCATTTCTCCGTGACCTCTGCGTTCTCTGTGGTTCGTTTTACATTACCCATGCGTAAGTCCTATTTGTGAGTAATAATCTTACAATCTGAGGTTGGATTGTCAATGATTGTTAAAGTCCGCTGACTCTGAAATTATTGTGCATTGTACGGGAATAATATGTTAAATGCAAAAGTTTCACGGATGAATGTAGCATGGTCAGCACCCAAATCATTATTCCCGAATATCAAGTCAGCAAAAAACTCTACGACGGTTGCAGAACCCTAGTTTATCGGGCTTTTCGAGAAACTGACTCATTACCTGTAGTCATCAAACTGCTAAAAAATCCTTATCCTAGCTTTAGCGAACTCGTACAATTTCGCAATCAATACACCATCGCCAAAAATCTCAACTATCCTGGAATCATCCAAACCTACAGTCTCCAACCATACAAAAATAGCTATGTGCTGGTGATGGAAGACTTTGGGGGAATTTCTCTTAAGGATTATTTTGCCAACAATAATATTGCATCTCTACAAGAATTTCTGCAAATTTCCATATCTCTGTGTGACACCTTAGATATTCTCTACCGGCACCGAATTATTCATAAAGATATTAAACCCGCTAATATTTTAATTAATCCAGAAACAAAACAAGTTAAATTAATTGACTTTAGTATTGCATCTTTACTACCAAGAGAAACCCAAACTCTTATCAGTCCTAATGTTTTAGAAGGTACACTAGCTTATATTTCTCCTGAACAAACAGGAAGAATGAATCGAGGAATTGATTACCGGACTGATTTTTATTCTTTGGGCGTGACTTTTTACGAATTACTCACAGGAAAGTTACCCTTTGAGTCAAATGATCCAATGCAATTGATCCATTGTCATATTGCTAAAAAAGTATCAGTTTTAGCTGACAGCAAAGAAATTCCCAAAGTTGTTTCTGATATCGTCATCAAATTGATGGCAAAAAATGCTGAAGATAGATATCAAAGCGCATTCGGTCTGAAATATGATTTAGAAAATTGTTTATATCAACTTAAAGAAGCAGAAAAAATCGAATATTTTCAAATAGCTCAACGAGATATTTGTGACAGGTTTATTATCCCTGACAAACTCTATGGACGAGAAACAGAAATAAAAACCCTACTTCAAGCATTTGAGCGTGTTAGTACGGGTACAACTGAAATGATGCTGATAGCGGGTTTTTCAGGGATTGGTAAAACTGCGGTTGTCAACGAAGTTCATAAACCTATTGTTCGGCAACGCGGTTATTTTATTAAGGGTAAATATGACCAATTTAATCGGAATATTCCCTTTTCGGCATTTGTAGAAGCATTTCGGAATTTAATCGGGCAATTATTAACAGAAAGTGATGCTCAAATCCAACAATGGAAAACCAAAATTTTAGAGGCTGTGGGTGAGAACGGACAGGTAATTATTGAAGTTACTCCCGAATTAGAAAAAATTATTGGTACTCAAACACCAGCACCAGAATTATCAGGAACTGCGGCCCAAAATAGATTTAATTTATTATTTCAGAAATTCACCCAAGTCTTTACGAGTAAAGAACATCCATTAGTGATGTTTTTAGATGATTTACAATGGGCTGATTCGGCATCACTGAAATTAATACAGCTATTAATGGCTGATACAGGACATCTTTTTTTAATTGGTGCATACCGAGATAACGAAGTCAATCCAGCCCATCCTTTAATGTTGACTTTGAATGAAATTCAAAAAACGGCAGCAACTGTTAATACAATTACTTTGATTCCACTGAATCAAGGAAAGGTGAATGAATTAGTTGCTGAAACACTTAAGTGTTCAGAAAATTTGGCATTACCTCTTTCTCAATTGGTATATAAAAAAACTCAAGGTAATCCTTTTTTTGCTACACAATTTCTCAAAGCATTACATCAAGATGGACTAATTAAATTTGACTTTGATTTGGGCTGTTGGCAATGTGATATTGCCGCAGTAACTGTGCGATCGCTGACTTCGGATGTGGTTGAATTCATGGCATTGCAGTTACAAAAATTGCCAAAATCAACACAAGAGGTTTTAAAGTTAGCTGCGTGTGTAGGAAATCAATTTGATTTAGCAACTTTAGCAATTGTTTCGGAAAAATCGGAAATTGAAACTGCTACGGATTTGTGGACAGCTTTACAAGAAGGTTTGATTTTACCGCAAAGTGAGGTTTATAAATTTTATCAAGAAGAAGACAATCAGGAATTGGTGCTGTCAAATAGAAATGCCAATAAACTATTAGCACAATATAAGTTTTTGCACGATCGCGTTCAACAAGCAGCTTATTTTTTGATTGCTGAAGATCGCAAGCAAGCAACGCATCTCAAAATTGGCCGTCAACTGTGGCATAATCTTCCCCAGAGCGAGCAAGAAAGCCAGCTTTTTACCATTGTCAATCACCTTAATGTCGGACGCGAGTTAATTCTCGATCCATCAGAACGCGATCGCGTTGCACGATTGAATCTCCAAGCCAGTCAAAAAGCCCAAGCTTCTGTTGCTTATGAAACAAGTCGCCGCTATTGTTACGCCGGACAACTTTTTCTGAGTGATGCAAGCTGGAAAGAGAATTATCCCCTCCGTTTTGAACTTGCGATCGCAACCATTAAAGCAGAATATTTTAATCATAACTTGCAAGTTGCTCAACAACTGTCGGAAGAAACGCTAGAAAAAGCCAAAACTTTGCTCGATCGCATCAAAATTCAGGAATTGCAAATTCTTTTTAAAATCAATCAAAATAAAATGAATGAGGCGATTTCTCTAGCAATTGATGTTCTCGGTATTCTCGAAATTCCTCTACCGAAAGAATCGCAGAAAATTCAGGCAGAAATTGAATTACTTCGCCAAGAGATTGCGTTACCAACAGAACAAATTGCCAATCTTATCTTGCTGGAAACCGTTAACGATGAAGAAAAAATAGCCGCCATTCGCATTCTCACCAACGCCAGTTCTGCTTCTTATATTGCCGATCCAAATATTTATCCTGCGATCGTTCTTCATAGCGCTCGACATTGTATGAAATACGGTAATTCTCCCCTCGCAGCGTCAGCTTACAGTTGGTATGGAGCGCTTTTATGCGGGGTTTATGATGAAATTGAGGCAGGGTACGAGTTTGGCAAACTCTCCTTACAATTGCTAGAGAAGTTCAATGCTCGGACTCTGATGGCTAAGGTCAATAATATGTTTAACGTGTTTATTCGACCTTGGAAAGAGCATCTCCAGAACACGATTGCGGATCTTCCCGAAGCTATTCAAAGTGGATTTGAAAATGGCGATGTAGAATACGCTTTTTATGCTGCCGTTCACTATTGCAACTATCTCTTTTATCGTGGCAGTTTATTAGATGCGGTACAACAAGCCCAAAAATGTTACCTCCCAGCAATTATTAAGGCAAAATATGAATTTCACGAAGACTTTCTTCGCATCAATCAACAAGTTGTTGCTAATCTTCTCGGAGAAACGGATGAACCGCAATATCTTCAGGGTTCAATTTTAGAAGGTGAAACTTCTTTATCTCAATGGTTGCAAAACAATATTGTTTTTTTAGTTCTCTGTTTCTATGAAGCGCAAACGCGACTTGCCTATTTATTTGAAGATTATATAGGGGCTGTTGAGGCTGGAGAAAAAGGGTGGCAATATCGACAAGCTGCAATGGGAACCCTTTATGTGTCAGAGCATAACTTTTATTACAGTTTGGCATTGTTGGCGAATGGAATATTAACCTCGCAGCAAAGCGATCGCCTTGCTGCCAATCAAAACCAATTAAGGGTTTGGGCGAAGTTTGCTCCTAGTAATTTTCAACACAAATACGATCTGGTTGAAGCCGAAAGGTATCGGCTTATGGGGGAAAAAACAAATGCAATCGAGCAATACGATCGCTCGATCGCTCTTGCCAAAGAAAACGGCTACATCCAAGAAGAAGCCCTAGCTAACGAACTCGCTGCTAAGTTTTACCTCAACTGGGGTAAAGAGAAAATCGCCGCCGTTTATATGCAAGAAGCTTACTACGGTTATGCTCGTTGGGGAACAAAAGCCAAAGTTGCAGATTTAGAAAAACGCTATCCCAAGTTATTAGCAACTATATTCAAACAGCCACAAATCGCCGCAAACCTCAGCAGTACAATCGCCAATATAGCTTCTACAACTGTTTTTTCTAGCAGTACAAGTATTTCTAATACCCTAGATTTAGCAACAGTTTTAAAAGCATCACAAGTACTATCTAGTGAAATTAAACTGGAAGACCTACTATCAAATTTAATGCAAATACTGATGGAAAACACAGGTGCAGATAAATGCGCTTTAATGTTATTCCAAGGTAATAATTTAACTCTAGAAGCAATTGCCACATTACAAGAAGCTAACACAAAAATTCATAGCACATTGCTACAATCGATACCAGTAACATCCAGTTCCGAGATTCCTATCAGTGTAATTAACTATGTTTCTCGGACAAGTGAAACCTTAATTGTTGATGATGTAATGGCTCAAACCTCCTTTACCTCAGATTCATATCTACAACAGCAGCAACCAAAGAGTATATTATGTACCCCCATTATCAACCAAGCAAAATTGATTGGTATTCTTTACTTAGAAAATAATTTTACTATAGGAGCATTTACACGCGATCGCCTACAAGTTATCAAACTCCTGACAACTCAAGCAGCCATATCTTTAGAAAATGCCCAACTTTATCGCCAATTAGAAGACTATTCTCATACTTTAGAAGAGAAAGTTTCTGAACGCACCCAGGAATTGCAACAAAAAACAACTCAGATAGAATTAACCCTAGAAAAACTTTATGCGACTCAAGCCCAACTAATTCAAGCGGAAAAAATGTCCGGCTTGGGACAATTAGTCGCTGGTATTGCCCACGAAATTAATAATCCGATTAATTTCATCTCTGGCAACCTCAAACCAGCAAATGAATACGTGACATCCTTAATTGAGTTAAACTATTTATACCAAAAAAACTATCCACAACCAATACCAGAAATTGAGAAAAAAATTGCTGATTTGGAACTAGATTTTTTGGTAAATGATTTACAAAAGCTCCTGGAATCGATGAGAATAGGAGCCGAACGCATCCGCCAAATAGTTCTATCACTGCGTAATTTTTCCCGTTTAGATGAAGCTGAAATCAAATCAGTAGATATTCACGAAGGTATTGATAGCACGTTATTGATTTTACAGCATAGATTCAAAAATAGTAGCAAAAACATAGAAATATTACTAACTAAAGAATATGGACAAATACCTTTAGTTAGTTGTTATCCATCTGCTTTAAATCAGGTATTCATGAATATTCTCAATAATGCTATTGATGCTCTAAAAGAATTAGATATGAATCAAAAACCTACTATTACAATTCGCACTGAAATTAAAGAACAAAAATATGTTTTGATCCGCATTATCGACAATGGAATGGGGATGAACGAATCAATCCGAAAGAAGATATTTGAACCATTTTTTACTACCAAGCCTATAGGTAGTTATACAGGTTTAGGATTGTCAATTAGCTATTCGATTGTGGTAGAACAACATGGAGGTCAGTTAAACTGTATTTCGGCTCCAGGAAAGGGTACTGAATTTGTGATTCAGATTCCACTGTAAAGTTGAAGAATTCAGAAGCGTCTCTGGCTCCGCTCCTGACTAAAAAGCTTTTATTATAGGACTTATGCAAAAACTCTCTGAAACTCTTATTTCTTTGTGTCCTTTGCGTCCTTTGCGGTTCGTTTTTTCATGATTTTGCGTAAGTTCTGTATTACTTTCTGCCTTCTTGTGCTAGTGTTTTTGCTATAGGCCAATACGGTTTAGTTAGAGTACTCCAAGTCAAAAATGCTCAATTGTCATTGCGAGCGAAGCAATCCCAAGGGCTGTGATTGCTTCACTTCTCTACGAGACGCTTCGCGAACGCTCGCAATGACGGGTTTTGGATCATTTATGAGAGATTGTTTATAATTTACTAACCTCTTTGAAAACCCTTTGCTGGCTTTTGTTGCCCCTTCCCCTTGGGCTTAGATTTGTGAACTTCTCCTAAAGCTTCCTGAAATAAGTTATGCAAATGTATAGGTACACTGGCAATATCTGGTAATTCTGGCTCAATAGGTTTGTGGAATTCTTGCAAAAGTGCATCCAAGTCACTTTCAAGGCGAAACTCTGGACGTTGCAAAAATGTTTGCAACACATTTTCTAATTGAGTTGGATACTGTTGCGCTAATCGATGCCAAATAAAGGCATTAATACTTTTATCTTCGAGGTAGTAGCGAATTAACTTTTCTGCGCCTTGAACACTTTGCCAGTCATCTGCCGATAAGATTGCTTGTACCTTACTATATGTTGGTAAAAACATTTGTCCCCAACGCGGATGAGAAAGGGCTGTTACCTGTTCTGCTTTCTTGAGTTCGGCAGGTAAATCAACCTTTGGCATCACCATTTTGCTATTGCCACCTTTACTGTTTAACATTTGAGAGACTACGTTAGAATCAGCACCAAATTCTTGTGCTGCTGCTTTAATTTCCTCATCTCCAATGCCAGCTGCTTCTGCTACTTCAGACAAGGATTTAGAAGGATCAATTCCTGCGGCTGCAAAAGTTTTTTCAGTAATTATTTCTTGAAATTCCGCTATTTTTTTATTCAGATGATATCCAGATAATGTGATTTCATCAGCACCAAAAAAGTCCACAAACTGCTGATGATATTGTGTTACTGACTGCCAAGCTTCTTCTAGCAAGTCTGGAGCATCGCTGTAAAGATTACTTTTATAATTCTCTTTGAAATTGCCAATTGCTACAGCCAGTTTTGGTTTGCCTAATTTACCCATTATTGTGTATGGGCCAGACAACATCCAGTAGCTATCAGTAACAGGAGAAATGCGAGTTAGTAAAATTTCTCCTACTTTCAACCGAGATATTGCTTGCAATGTTTGAGTATTGTTTGGCTTGACGATGTAGCATTTATCTGTCAACCAGTTCGTCAATTCAAAGCCATCAGCTAGGATGTTACTAATGGCAAATAAGCCAATAAAACTATGATGCCAGCTTTTGATCAGGTTGCGATCGCTCTCTTCTAAGTCTGGATGGCTTTCGATAAACAACTCTAATGGTGACTTATCATCGACTTTCCCGGCTGTCAGAAAGCTATCGATGATTAACTCCTGCTGTGTACTATCGCCACTTCCACGCCGCGACTGTTCTGCGGCATAGGTTTCCAGTGCTTTTGCTAGTTCGCCTTCAGCATCAAGGACAAAATCAACTAAGGCTTGTTTTAATTGGTGCGATCGTTCTAATATGACATCCACAAGTTAATATCTCGGTGCAACAGATGTAGATTATAGCGTTTAAGAGAATTACCGCATCTAGCTATTGTTAGATTTATGGTGGCGTGTACTTAGCAGATTTAGCCGTCAAACTTCTCTTAAACTAGATACAAAGCATCATACAAGGTTATTACAGATGGTCGCAATTCCAAATTCTAGCTATATTTCCCCAGAAGACTATCTCAAAGGAGAAGAAACCAGTCCTATTAAGCATGAATATTTATATGAGGATGTTACTTTTGAATCGCCTTAATTGACTGACTATTAGATGAAAAGCAAGAAACCAGAATATTAAAGATTAAAAATGTGTTTTTATAAAGCCAAATAAAAAGGCAAAAGAAAATCTTCTTTTGCCTTTTTACTTTTTATATAGAGACGCGTTAGTGGAGTGATATGAAGTCCAATTTTAAGTCTCTATTCATCGTCGAAATCATCGTCGTCGTCTTCCTCTTCTTCCTCGAAATCGTCGTCGTCTACTACTTCATCGGCGATTAATTCATCTTCTTCATCTAGAATTGACCTCTCTGCACGTCTGCTACCAAAACCAGATTCCCCAAGAGTCGGAGAATCTAAATTATAGGTGCGAGCTGTGCGGTCATCTAATACCATATCCAAAGGATCGTCAACTTCATCTAAGACACTACTGCTAATTTCAGCAGCATAATCTTCGATCGCACCAGGTTCTTCATAGGTATTGTACCCAGTACCAGCCGGAATCAATCTTCCGATAATCACGTTTTCCTTTAAACCGCGCAGCCAGTCAGATTTACCTTCGATAGCGGCTTCTGTAAGTACCCGTGTTGTCTCTTGGAATGATGCGGCGGAGATAAAGCTGTCGGTGTTCAAAGATGCTTTGGTGATACCCAACAATACTGGGGTATACTGTGCCCTAGCACCGCCTGTAATTGCCATAGCTTCGTTCACCTGCTCAACTTGGCGCAGTTCCACCAATTCACCAGGAAGCATGGTAGTGTCGCCACCGTCATCAATCCTGACTTTGTTGGTCATCTGGCGAACAATTACTTCAATGTGCTTATCGGAAATATCAATCCCTTGAGATTGATACACCATTTGCACTTCATTCACTAAGAAAGTCTGTACCTTCTGCAAGGCAAGGCTAGCACAGGCATAGATTCCGTCTTCGGAACCCAGGCTAAAGAAGATTTCCAAAATTTCGTGGGGATTGGATGGGCCATCAGTTAACGGTTGTCCCGCTAATACCATTGAGCCATCTGGTACAATCAAGTTTTGTCCAGGCCCCAGAGGATAATCTGTCACCACGCCATTTGATTCTACGACCTTAATAGCGATCGCTTCATCACCACCATCAGCGTAAACTACCTTAACTTCACCCGCCCGGCGACATAAAATACACGCTTCTTTTGGTTTACGAGCTTCAAGCAGTTCCTCAATCCGAGGCAAACCTTGAATAATATCTCCAGTTTTGGCGCGTTCAAATACCAGCAACACCAAGTTATCACCCCGTTGTACCAAATCGCCGTCTTCTATCTGCAACACAGCGCCAGGGCTGACTCGATAGGGGCGACCGATACGGCTAGTAATAGCGTAGTTTTTAGTACTCAACGCTGAGTCACCACCAGGTGTAGCAGGGGCATTTTTGATATCCACTACTTGTCCTGATTCTTGGGCAAAAACTCCAGGAGCAATTTCTGTACCTTCTACCAGCAAGTCACCAACTTTCACCTTGGGCTGAGTAGCAGTATTTGTGGTCAGCATATCAGTGTCGCGTAACACTAAACAGCGACGCACGTTTTCGGTTGCTTTTCGGACACCCCGTACTATCCCCCCTTCTTTACACAAGATTTGGGTACGTGCTACCACGGCTCCAGGGGCGATGGAAAGTCCATCTTGTACCTCAAGTGTTGTTTGGGTGCTACCTTGGGTGGCATCGGCGGTAATGTCTCGACGAATTACCAAGGACTCCAAAATCACCAGCTGCAAGCGTTGAACTTCTGAGTCTTCGGTATCCTGTACCAGTTCAATATCGGCTGCTAGGGGCGAAGCATTATGGTCTTGTTCCCCTTCTTGCTCAATTTCCAGCACTAGCTGGGTTCGTAGCAGTTCCACACCTTCAACGGACTTGACACGTTCCGAATCTTTGTAAGGTAGTCTTTGCACAGCCCGCAACTGAATCGAGCGACCAGTTTGTTGACTTACTGATGTAGTTGATGGCACATCTGGGTTATCAGGTACAGCAAATTCAACTACTGGACGACTCAACAGGGCGGGGCCTTCTGGTGTCTCCACATACTGTATATAGCGCAATTCCGTGGCTACATTACCTTGGAATTCCTCACCTGGTTGAATGAAAGTATTATCTCGCCCAATGACTGATTCTGGATCGTCCACCATCAGCAGTTCCCCTGGCTTGACCACAACTTCCCGCAGGATGTCGTTTTTCTGGGTCACTTCTACCACACCACTGTTTTGGCAGAAGATATCCTTGACAACTTCGGTGCCAGCTTCTACAAACTGACCGTCTTCTACCAACAGCAAGGAGATATCTTTATTAACTTCGTGGCTTTCTTCAGGAATCCACAACAGAGTACCGCCCTGCACAACTTCATAACCCAGCTTGGCTTTGCCTTTTTTCTGGACTTCAACACCCGCGAATTTCAGGAATCCGCCAGTGGTTGTGCGATAGCGGTCATCAATTAACTCTGCTACTACTTGACCATTTTGCACTTTTGTGCCTGGTGTAGCTCGGAGGTTAAATACCTGGTTGTTGCCAGTGGAGACTAAGTAGTTATTGCGACCTTGGGAACTTTGGACTGTCACCGTTGCCTGGTCTAAGACCACAGAAGCAGTGATAATCTCAATTTCTCTGGTACTCTTACCTGGGGTAGCTTCGGGTAAGCGCACCACACCACCGTGCAAACTGCTTAACTTGGTTTCTGCTAAAACTCCATTAGAAGCGATCGCATCACCATTTTTCACCACCAATTCTGCACCAGGTGGCAAGTTGTAAACTTCCCCAGATAGAATCCAAATCAAGCCACCCCGCGCGGCTGTGGTTGTGGTGTTGCCTTGACGGTCAGTTTTTTGTTCTGGAACTACTTCGGCAAATTGCACTTCCCCTGCTAAGTCAGAGGCAACATCTTTAACTGCTTTTTCTGTATTAGTCCGAGTTGTCCGTCCACCAAGGGCGACCTCTGCCAGCAACTGCCCTTGTTTTACCTTATTTCCATCAAATACATATAGTGTTGAACCTTGGGTAAGATGAACCTCTTGATTCTCTGGGGTAACATCACCTACTTTTGTTGGTTCCAAAAGCATGATGCCATTCGCCTCAACATAGAGGGCATCTTCCCCGTGGCGGGTACGATATGTTCTAGTCTTCAGCTTGCGGGGAAGTTTAACAGTCCCATCGATTTTAGAACGAACTTGTTGCGCCACTTCCCCAGTAAACACCCCACCAGTGTGGAATGTCCGCATGGTTAGCTGAGTACCAGGTTCACCGATACTTTGGGCAGCAATGATCCCCACAGCTTCGCCTAAGTCTACCATCTTGGCGTGGGCCAAACTCCAGCCATAGCAGTGTTGACAGACAGAACGTGCAGCTTCACAAGTTAGTGGCGATCGCACCACAACTTCTCCCACCCCAGATTTTTCAATTTTCTTCGCCAAGTCTTCAGGAATTGGAGAATTACGTGCTGCAATCAATTCTTTTGTTACCGGATGCACCACATCTTCGCCAATTACCCGTCCCATCAAGCGGGTTCCCAGAGGAATCAAGGTTTTGGCACCTTCTGTCATCGGTCGAATCGCAAGACCTCTGGTAGTGCCACAGTCAAATTCCCGAATAATTACATCCTGGGAAACGTCCACTAATCGGCGGGTGAGATAACCAGAGTCAGCCGTCCGCAAGGCAGTATCCACCAATCCCTTTCTCGCACCGTAAGACGAAATAATGTATTCCGTCACAGTCAGTCCTTCACGGAAGTTGGTTTTGATGGGCAAATCGATAATTTCCCCTTGAGGATCTGCCATCAGTCCCCGCATCCCCACCAACTGCCGCACTTGAGAGATGTTCCCCCGTGCCCCGGAGAATGCCATCATGTATACGGAGTTCAGGGGATTAGTCTTCTTGAAGTGAACGACTACTTCATCTTTCAAGGCTTCACTGGTACCATTCCAGGTATCAATTACCTTTTGGAAGCGTTCTACTTCAGTGATTTCTCCCCGTTGATAACGGGTTTCAGTAGCCCGAATTTCTTCTTCGGCTGCTTCTAAGAGCAATCGCTTAGTTGGTGGTATCATCAAGTCATCTACACTGATGGAAACCCCAGCTTTGGTAGCATAGCGAAATCCCAAATCTTTCAATTTGTCCGCCATCACTGCGGTTCGCGCTGTACCATAATTCGTAAAAGCCCAAGAAATTAAATTTCTCAGTTGACCTTTGTCAACCACGCGATTGCGAAAAAGCATTTTTTCGTTAGTCATTAATCATTAGTCCTGAGTCATTAATAATTAATAATTCGTAATACTCGCCAAAGGCGAGAAGCAAGCTACGTAATTCGTAATTAAAGAATTAATTACGAATTACAAATTAGAAATTACGAATTAACTTGCTAGTGCTTCCTGAATGGCATTGTTGTAAATAACGCGGCCAGGAGTTGTGTATATGTACTGTGAAAGTACATTGCCCTTAGCGTCTTGTCTGACTCGACGGAACTTATAGAGTAATGTACGGGTACCATCCTCGTTTTCCGTCACTTTCACGGGTTCTGTATCCGGTTGGTCTGATTCTATTTCGCCGTCAAACCTTACGTAAATATAGGCGTGCAAGTCAATTTGATCTTGCTGGAAAGCCATAATTACATCCTCTAGCGAAGAAAAGTAATTTCCTGCCCCTTTTGTCGCACCGGGATTTTCTGCTGTTAAATAATAGGCTCCCAGTACCATGTCTTGGCTAGGCGTGATGATGGGTTTACCTGTGGCTGGTGACAAAATATTGTTAGAAGCCAACATCAACAACCGCGCTTCAGCTTGACTTTCTAACGACAGAGGGACGTGTACCGCCATTTGGTCGCCATCAAAGTCGGCGTTAAATGCCGGACACACCAGAGGATGCAGTTGAATCGCTCTACCTTCTACTAAAATCGGTTCAAAAGACTGAATACCCAAACGGTGCAATGTTGGTGCCCGGTTTAGCATCACAGGGTGTCCTTCAATCACCTCTTCCAGCACATCCCAAACACTGGGATCGTTACGCGATATCAGCTTTTTCGCAGCTTTGATATTGTTCACCATACCGCTACGAATCAGGCGGTTAATTACAAATGGTTGAAATAGCTCAATTGCCATTTCTCTAGGCAAACCACACTGGTGAATTTTCAGCTTTGGCCCGACCACAATAACCGAACGTCCAGAATAATCAACCCGTTTACCTAACAAGTTTTGTCGGAAACGTCCTTGCTTACCCTCAATAATGTCGGACAAAGATTTCAGTGGTCGGTTATTTGCCCCTACCACAGTGCGTCCCCGACGACCATTGTCAATCAAAGCATCCACTGCTTCTTGCAGCATCCGCTTTTCGTTCCGCACAATAATCTCTGGTGCCAAAATTTCTTGCAAGCGTGCCAAACGATTGTTACGGTTAATTACCCGCCGATACAAATCATTCAAATCGCTGGTGGCAAACCGTCCCCCATCTAGTTGCACCATTGGGCGCAAGTCAGGGGGAATCACGGGAATAACTGCCATTACCATCCACTCTGGTTTTGAACCAGTGGCGATAAAGTTGTCAATTACCCGCAGTCGCTTAATTAGCTTGGCTCTCTTTTGTCCCTTGGCATTGCCAATTTCTTCGCGTAGGCTTTCCGCTTCTTGTTCTAAATTGATATCAGCAAGCAAGCGCAACAGCGCTTCAGCACCAATACCTACTTCTACGCCTTGCAGCACAGAATCTTCGCTATAAATTTGGTCTTCTATTTCCAACCACTGGTCTTCACTGAGTAGCTGTTTGTAAGTTAAAGTTTCGGCATTACCTGCACTCAGGACAACATAAGAGTTGAAATAGACAATTTGCTCGACATCCCGCAAGGGCATATCTAACAGGATGGAAATATAGCTAGGAATGCCTTTGAGATACCAAACGTGAGCTACTGGTGCGGCGAGTTTAATATAGCCCATGCGGTGACGACGCACCCGTGACTCGGTGACTTCCACGCCACAGCGCTCACAAACAATACCTCTATGACGAACTCTTTTATACTTACCACAATGGCATTCCCAATCTTTCGCGGGGCCAAAAATACGCTCACAAAATAAGCCATCCATTTCTGGCTTGAGAGTTCGGTAGTTAATAGTCTCTGGCTTGGTAACTTCACCAACTACTTGACCATTAGGCAATGTTCTTTCACCCCATTGCCGAATGCGTTCGGGGGAAGCCAAGCCGATTTTTACGTAGTCAAACTGATTAGTTTGGGCAGGTCTCATACTTAAATGCTGAGTTCCGAATAATGAGTTTTGAGTATATTTAGTTTTACAAAATTGGGAACGGGGCATTGGGGATTGGGCATTGTTCCCATTGCCTATGCGCTATGCCCCATGCCCAATTCCCTAATGCTTATTCATCATCATCCAGCGATTCGCGGGAAAGAGATTCATAAGTTGGTCGAGGAGGTGTGCGACGGGCTGATTGATCTGCCATCAAATCGACTTCCACATCTAGGGAACTGCCGTCTGCTTGAGTTTCTACCTTGTGTACGGCAATGTCTAACCCCAATGATTGCAACTCGCGCATTAGCACCTTAAAGGATTCTGGGGTTCCAGGTCTTGGAATTGCCTTACCTTTAACGATCGCATTTAACGCTTCATTCCGTCCTTGCATATCGTCAGATTTAACTGTGAGCAATTCCTGTAAGGTGTAAGCTGCACCAAAGGCTTCCAATGCCCACACTTCCATTTCCCCAAACCTTTGACCACCTTGTTGGGCTTTACCACCCAAGGGTTGCTGAGTCACCAGTGAGTATGGGCCTGTAGAACGGGCGTGAATCTTATCATCCACCAAATGCACCAGTTTCAGCATGTAAGCCACACCGATGGTAATTGCTCGGTCAAAGGGTTCCCCTGTACGACCGTCATACACCATGATTTTGCCTGGGTTATCTGGGTTATATACCCAGTCTTTCCCTGTTTCGTCCCGTGCTTCTTGCAATTTGCCATGCACGATTCGGCGGGATGTCTCTTCACCGTACATTTCATCAAAAGGAGTAATCTTAAATCGTACTCCCAAGGTTTGACCAGCCCAACCCAAGAGGCATTCAAATACTTGTCCGACGTTCATCCGACTGGGTACACCCAAGGGGTTAAGTACGATGTCCACTGGTGAACCATCGGGCAAATAAGGCATATCTTCCGCCGGTAAGATCCGAGAAATAATCCCTTTATTACCGTGTCGTCCTGCCATTTTGTCGCCAACTTGGATTTTACGTTTTTGGGCAACATATACCCGGACTACCATATTGGCTCCTGGTGGCAGTTCATCGCCTTGTTCGCGAGTAAACAAGCGCACATCAACGACGCGACCTTTTTCACCGTTGGGGACTCGTAGGGAATTGTCCCGCACATCCCGCGCTTTTTCACCGAAAATCGCCCGCAATAGTTTTTCTTCTGGCGGTTGGTCAGATTCACCTTTAGGTGTGACTTTTCCTACCAAGATATCCCCAGCTTCTACCCATGCCCCAATGCGAATGATTCCCTGTTCATCCAACTGGCGTAAGGCATCTTCCCCGACGTTGGGAATTTCTCTGGTAATTTCTTCTGGTCCGAGTTTCGTTTGTCTAGCTTCAATTTCATATTTTTCAATGTGAATTGAGGTGTAGACATCATCCTGCACCAGTCTTTCAGAGATTAAAATTGCATCTTCGTAGTTGTAGCCTTCCCAAGGCATATAGGCTACGACGATATTTTGTCCTAGCGCCAATTCACCGCCTTCGGTGGAGGAACCATCAGCCAGCACCTGACCAGCAACAACCTTTTCGCCAATACGGACGAGAGGTTTCTGGTTTAAACAGGTGTCTTGGTTTGAGCGTTGATATTTGGAAAGGGTGTATTTAATTTCTGAGGTATTAGGTTTAGGACGGACGCGAATTTCTGTGGCATCCACATAAGTGACATCACCATCGGTACGCGATACAACCACCATCCCGGAGTCTCTTGCTCCTTGTGCTTCCAAACCAGTACCCACCAAAGGACGTTCTGGTTTCAGCAGGGGTACTGCTTGCCGTTGCATGTTCGATCCCATCAGTGCCCGGTTAGCGTCATCATGCTCCAAGAAGGGAATCATGCTGGTTGCTACCGATACAATCTGTACAGGAGATACGGCTACGTAGTCCACCTGTTCTGGTGTTGTGGTGGAAAATTCTTGCCGATAACGCACAGGTACTTGTGGGCCAATAATGTGCCCAGTTTCATCTACAGGAATATCTCCAGGAGCAACCCGTAGATCGTCTTCTTCATCGGCTGTCATGTAGGCTGGAGGCAGATCGAATCTGACTCGCCCATTTTCTACAGGTCTAAATGGTGTTTCGAGGAACCCGTACAGGTTAACCCGCGCATGGGTTGCTAAGGAGCCAATCAATCCGGCGTTGGGGCCTTCTGGTGTCTCAATGGGGCAAATGCGTCCATAGTGACTAGGGTGAATATCCCGCACAGCAAACCCAGCGCGTTCGCGGGTTAAACCACCAGGGCCAAGGGCACTCAGACGGCGTTTGTGGGTCAGTTCTGCAAGAGGATTGGTTTGATCCATGAACTGACTTAACTGGCTAGAACCAAAGAATTCTTTAATCGCTGCTACCAATGGTTTGGGGTTCACCAAGGAAGCGGGGGTTAATACTTCGGCATCGGATACGGTCATCCGTTCCCGAATAATTCTTTCTAAACGGTTTAAACCTACTCTTACTTGGTTTTGCAGCAATTCACCGACGCTTCTCACCCGACGATTGCCTAAGTGATCAATGTCATCGATGTTACCGATGTCATATTCTAGGTTAATTAGGTAATCTACGGCTGCCAAGATATCGCCAGCAGTCAATACCCGCATGGTGTCTGGGACAGAAAGGCGCAATTTCTTGTTGAGTTTGTACCGTCCAACGCGACCGAGGTCATAACGTTTCGGGTCAAAGAAACGAGAATCTAAGAGTTGTTGTCCACCTAATACTGTGGGTGGTTCACCAGGACGCAGTTTCCGATATAACTCCATCAGGGCTTCTTCTTCAGAAAACTGCCCTTCTTTCTCGATGGTTTTTTGGAAATATTCGGGGTGGCGTAAAGCGTCAAAGATTTCGTTGTCTGATAACCCTAAAGCTTTTAGTAGTACCTGCGCGGAGAGTTTGCGGGTTTTGTCGATGCGTACCCACACCAAATCGTTACGGTCTGTTTCAAATTTCAGCCATGCTCCCCGGTTGGGAATTAAGCTAGCTGAATAAGTCCGTCGCCCGTTTTTGTCGATTTCTGATTTGTAATAAACCCCTGGCGATCGCACGATTTGGTTGACAATTACCCGCTCGGCCCCGTTAATAATAAACGTGCCGCGATCGGTCATCAAAGGCAAATCACCAATGAATACCTCTTGCTCTTTGATTTCCCCGGTTTCTTTATTAATCAGCCTTGTGGGAACATACATTTGGACGGCATAAGTACTATCCCGCCGTTTCGCTTCTTCGACGCTGTACTTTGGCTCTTTGAGTTTGTAGTTATGACCCAAAAAGTGCAATTCTAATTTGCCCGTATAATCTGTAATAGGACTAAAGGAGTTCAGTTCTTCTATTAGCCCTTCTTCCAAAAACCAGCGAAAGCTCGCTCGCTGGATTTCAATCAAATCGGGCAACAGAAAGGCGGGTTCCATGTATGTTTCTTTAGTCATGCCTCTTCCTTTGTCAACCTGGTAAAATTTTCCCTTGGACACTGCTGTTTCACGCTTCCCACTGCGAGTCAGTGTCCTTAGTTGTTTGGGAACTTCTGACACACTTGCTATTTACAGGTGTGGGCAAACGCAGCCATTAAAGCTGGAATGAGCAATTTGGACAAGGGGATAATTGCCCCTAATCGGGTACTCAGACAACAAAAACCCACTATAGTCTTGATTTAAGAAGAATATACAGTTGAGATATTCCTGAGTTTTATCTACGTTCTTCATTTCCCCTCCAAAAAGCGCGTTAATTTGCTGACGCAGCTCTAGACGGTGTGTTTTAAATCCACCCGGCTATTTAGACTCTCAGTGATATCTTAGATATCCTAAGACTGAGGGAACGATCCGCACCTTGTCGGTTTTGAATCAGAATCACTTCGTTTTGCTGGATTGTACTCACAAGGCAATTTCGTTTAAGGATTTTGTATAGGTTAAATACACATCAAGCTGATGTTGTGCAGAAGCCTAGCTCAACCTGGTTTGGCACGGTTAGTCATTATGTGGAGAGCATCCGCTTGTGGAGATTTGGAGGATGGCCAAGCCGATAACATCACGGAAAATTAGGCTCAGAAATTTTAGGTTCCTTCCTTTATCATTATGGCGCAAGCAAAATGTTTTTGAGGGAATAATATTACCATATTTTCCCTTCCTAGAATTTTATTTTTTTTAGCACAACTGAATTAAAGAGATTAGATCCCACTTTATATTGACAGACCGAATAGTTCACAGGCATTCTGGGTGGTTTGATGGGCGATCGCTTCTACTGTTTCTTGACGCAGTTTAGCTACTTGCTCGGCTACATAAAGTACGTAGGCAGGCTCATTCCGTCTCTCACCTCGTTTCGGAACTGGGGCAAGAAATGGGCAGTCTGTTTCAATTAGTAGGCGATCGCTACTTACCATCGCAGCTGATGATTGGATTGCTTTAGCATTTTTGAACGTTACTGTCCCGCTAAAGCTGATGTAGAAGCCTAAATCAAGAAACCATTGGGTTTCTTCTGGCGTTCCTCCCCAGCAATGCATCACACCCCGCACTTTTTCTCCCTTCAGTTCGCGCCATTTTTGCAACACTTCTCTGGTTGCCACAGCAGCATCGCGGCAGTGGATAATTACTGGTAAGTTGAGATCAGATGCGATCGCTAACTGTGACTCAAATACCATTAGCTGATGCTCATAGTTATCAGCTTTGTAAAAATCCAGCCCCATTTCCCCAATTGCTACAACATTCGAGTCAGAACTAGCTAAAGTTTTGATTTTCCCGGCTGTCTCGCTATTCCATTTATCAGCATCTAAAGGGTGTAATCCCACGGCAAAGCTGATTTCGGGAAACTCGTGGGCGATGGATTGGATGCTGGAAAACTCATCAGGGTGAACACAGGAATGGACTAAATGTACTACTCCTGCTTCTTGCCACCGCGATCGCACTGTTGCTAAATCTGGCTGAAAACTATCAAAGTTGAGATGAACGTGCGTGTCTACCAGTTGCATTCTTTGTTCTTTGTCGTTAGTCATAGATATTGTTAGCCGTGAGCGCGACTAAGGACAAATGACCCTCTAGGTAAATCTTTCTCCTATGTTAGCCGCTACGCGATCGCCAAATGTTCAAGAGGGAAATCAAGCCCACCACTTGTTTTAATTAGAATAAACAAAAGTAGTTGCTCATAAGGCAGCCCTGCTATTTTCAGGTGAAAACCCTCCAAACTATACTAGCTTCGGGTGAGCAACTGGCGTTTTACGCCAATTACTACAGCTTTTAGAAAATTCCTAACCTAGTGATTCACTCAGTTAGAACATCGCACTGGCTCAACTCATGATTATTCAGCTGCTGTTTGAGTTACAGGCTTTAGTTTATGAGCCAATCTCGACTTTTTCCTTGCGCCATTATTGGCGTGAAGGACACCCCGTTTGACTGCTTTATCGATTTTGGCGTAAGCTTCGGATAACCGAGCCTCTGCTTCTTCTTTTAATTCTGGGGTAGGATTAGCTGCATAGACAGCTACAGCATTAGAGTATTTCTTCATCAGCGTCTTGACTGCTGATTTGTAAGCTTTATTACGCAGTCGGTTACGTTCTGCGATTTGGGCACGCTTGAGAGCAGACTTTGTATTCGCCACAGTCAATTCCAAAAATACTATTAATATGTACACACACTACTAGACTTACTAATATAGCATCCAAATTGCCAATGTTATAATTTCCTAAAAAAAATCTGCCATTGAGCAATAGTTCCTCTTCCCCTGCCTCCTAATCTTTCCAGTCCCCAATTCAGTGTGTCGTGAATTTAGGAAATGCGTTAAAATAAGCCATGTCAGAGAAAACTGTTACTCTAGCTCACCACTACCTGAGAAAGCGGTGTGATTGCCAATGTAATCTTTCCTAGATTTAGGATGTATTGTCAGAGGTAAAGAACTGTAAACAGCTAAATTTCAGGGTTTGAAAGTATAGAAGCGATGTTATGTCGTGTCTGTACAGATACAAACTACTAAAAAGTTAGGAAAATTAAAAATTATACTCAGACCTTGCCCCCTGTAAATCTGGGGGACTGGATGTGTAAACACACCACCTACACTCTGTAAGGAGTGAGAGGAAAGGCACAAGGGTCATGGGAAATGGCACACCCAGTTCCTGCCGCCAGCCTATTAAGGTTTGTCGGACTGAGCAATTAAGTTGCCTTCTCAAGTAAACCATCTGTTGGCAACCTTGAGAGTATCAAAAAAATCCAGGTTAAGCTAGAGAAGAGAATTAGAGTCAGCTTGCATACCCCAGTGGGTTAAGAGCAATACTAAATCTCAGGTGTGAATATTATAATTTTGGCATTGTCCTTACTCCATGCTGCGAATCATTACTCAGCAGGCAGACGTTAGAGCAGAACTGCAACGGATCTGCGATCGCACCCATGACGAACAAGTGCTTCACAAAGAAGCAACGGTACGCGAAGTTTTGCAAGCAGTGAAGCGCCAAGGCGACAAAGCTCTATTGCATTACACAGCCGAATTTGACAAACAAACCCTGAAAGCAGAAGAACTTCGAGTTACAGGCTCGGAACTAGATGCAGCCTATCAGCAGGTGTCAAAGGAGTTGTTGGGAGCAGTTCGGCTAGCTTGCCGCCAAATTGAAGCGTTTCATCGTCAGCGAGTCCCAAAAAGCTGGGTACACTTTGGCGACGATGAAATAGTGCTGGGCAAACGCTACACTCCCGTAGATCGAGCGGGGTTGTATGTGCCTGGTGGGCGTGCAGCCTATCCCAGTACAGTGCTGATGAATGCAATTCCGGCTCGTGTTGCTGCTGTACCCCATATAGTGATGGTGACACCACCAGGCCCAGGGGGTGCAATTAACCCAGCAGTTTTGGTAGCTGCCCAAGAAGCAGGAGTACAAGAAATTTATCGGATTGGGGGCGCACAAGCGATCGCTGCTTTAGCTTATGGAACAGAAACGATTCCGAAAGTGAATGTGATTACTGGGCCTGGTAACATTTATGTCACCCTAGCGAAAAAACTTGTCTATGGCACCGTCGGTATTGATTCTTTGGCAGGCCCTAGCGAAGTGCTGGTGATTGCCGATGAAACCGCAAATCCGGTGCATGTAGCTGCTGACTTGCTAGCCCAAGCCGAACACGATCCAATGGCGGCAGCAATCTTGCTGACGACAGATGCGGCTTTGGCAAAAAACGTGCAATTAGCCTTGGAAAGGCAGTTAGTAGATCATCCACGGCGAATAGACACAGAAAAAGCGATCGCTCATTATGGGTTGATTGTCCTTGTGGAATCCCTCGAAGCAGCAGCAGAACTCTCAAATGAATTTGCCCCCGAACATCTGGAATTAGAAGTAAAAGACCCTTGGGCACTATTACCACAGATTCGCCACGCTGGGGCAATCTTTTTGGGTTACTCAACACCAGAAGCTGTGGGAGACTATTTGGCAGGGCCTAATCACACCTTGCCAACTTCTGGCGCTGCCCGCTATGCCTCGGCGTTAGGGGTTGAAACCTTCCTGAAACACTCCAGTATTATTCAATACTCCCAAACAGCGCTGCAAAATGTGGCTGGTGCTATTGATGTCCTAGCAACAGCAGAAGGCTTACCTTCTCATGCTGATTCAGTCCGCCGCCGAGTTCAGCAAGAAGAGTGATTTGGAATGGTTAATTTTCCCCTAGTACTGTTGGCAAAAGCCACTCAATAGGTTCCAAATAAAACAGGAGTCAGAATTTAGAATTCAGTAGTATTTACGCAAACAATAGCCAAAACCCTAATTTTCTGGTAGGGGCAATTCACAAACTGCTCCTACTGTGTGGATTTTTGGGTAAGTCGTATTCAGAATTAGTAAATACTCTACCGCTCTCTACGAGAATACCGCTCATTTAGGGCGAAGTATCTCAGACTGCGCTCCTGAGTTCTGAATTCTTCTCGATCGACTAAGTAGGCAGATGGAAAAATAATTTAGTGTAGCTGCCAACAGGTTTTACTACATACTTATATAAGGGGTCTACTCTTATAGGAGACGAGAGCGGTGCTAAATAAAATTTTGGTAGCTCTGGACGGTTCAGAAATTGCAGAACGAGTAATTCAGACTTTAGATAATTTGGCATTTTCAAAAGATGCCAAGGTTGTTCTCTGTCATGTATTTCCCACTCCAAAGTCAGAGATCGAACTACCCGCCGATCGTCCTCAGCCAGATTCCCCAACATTTCCTTATTTTCAGCTTGAAAAACAGCTTCAATACTATCAGGAAAACTTATCAGTTACAAGTCAGTTAGAACTGGTAACTGGCGATCCTGCCGAAGAGATTATTCGTCTTGCTAATATTTACAAAGCTGACTTGATCGTAATTGGTAGTCGGGGGTTGATTGGGATGAAGCGAATTGTCCAGCGTTCTGTTAGCAGTCAAGTTGTGGAAGAAGCGAATTGTTCGGTGTTGGTGGTAAAACCCAATTAAAATCAGGTAAAGGCAAATCAGACGATCGTGCCATGACTACAACCCCAGCAGTTACTAAACGACTTACCTTTGAAGAGTATCTGGCTTATGATGATGGCACTGATACCCGCTATGAATTGGTCAATGGAGAACTAATTCCCATGAGTCTAGGAAGTGGACAACATGGGGCTTTAACAGAATTTCTCAATGTTTGCTTTCGATTAGAAATTCTCCGCCTAAAGTTAGATTGGACTTCTAAACAAATGGTTATCGGTGTTCGTTCCCCCCGTGCTGGCAGATGGGATACATCGAGAATTCCAGATGTTGTTGTGATGCCATTACCTCAGTGGCGGGAGTTGAGAAACCGAGAAGCAGTTATTGAACTCAACGAATCACCTCCTTTGTTGGTGGTAGAAGTCGTTAGTGAATCAACAAAGACTGTAGACTATCGAGCCAAGCGAGTTGAGTATAATGTTCTCAACATTCCAGAATATTGGATTGTCGATCCATTAACGAGCAAAGTGACTGTCTTCACATTAATAGAAGAATTATACGAACCAGTAGAGTTTGTTGGTAGCGATCGCATTCAATCTCAAATTTTTCCAGAGTTAGAATTAACAGTTGAGCAAGTGTTGACTGCTGGGGATTAAAAATAATTTAAGGATTTAAAAAATCTAAATGCTCACCTGGTTGGTAGCGTAACTTCTGTAGAGAAGGTTGAGATAAATTTGGCTGAGGTTTTTATGAGTTCCCGCCGCATTCTCCAAGTTGGTGAATCTTATAGTTTTAGCCGATATTTTGAATTGCCTTTCGTAATTGATGATATTTTAGCTGAATTAAATTGCACTATTGAAAGGAAAAATCTAACATTACCTGAATCATCAGAAATTTTAGACATCCAATTCTTACAGCAGCAACTTCGCCGTAATTTCTCTCATGTTGATTTAGTTAATGAAGCTACGAGACGGGAAGCTTTAATTAGTCCAATTTTGTTTGAAGTATGCAATTTAAGTAATCAGAGACTCAACATAGAATATTCTATTGCTGTCAACGACTATCTAAAAGGGACTCTTGATTACTATATTGCAGCACCTCAAAATTTATTAGTCATCGAAGCCAAACAATCAGATTTGGTTAGAGGATTTACTCAACTCGCTGTTGAATTAATAGCACTTGACCAATGGACTAAATCCACATCTGAACTTCTATATGGAGCAGTTACGACTGGTGAAGACTGGCGCTTTGGAGTTTATCATCGTGCGAATCGTCAGGTGACTCAAGACCAGAAACGCTATCAAGTTCCAGAAAATTTATCTGTATTGGTAAAAATTATTGTAGGTATTATTTCTGATTCTTGAATTGGGAAGTGGGGAGTAGGGAGTGGGAAGCAGGGGAGCGGAAGGAAAAGAAGAACGCGCACTCTTGAGTAGGGCTTGTACCGAAAACTTTTTTCTTCTCTGCTCCTTTGCCCCTCCGCTCCCTACTCCATTCAACGTCCTTGAGTTGCCAGAAATTGACGCAAGCTCAACAAACTCAGGGTTTGACCAAAATTCAAGGGCAAAATTGAAACTCCTTCCAAGCGGGATTGTACCCAACCTTCTCCCCAATACCATTCATGGAACCCGTCAATACCTCCACTGAGTAGCAAACGGAGACAGTTGGATTTTACAATGTCTACTTGATGATGAATCGAGACTGGCCCTGTCCAGGTTGTAAACTCGAATCCTGGAAGTAGTTCTTCTGGCATTCCTGGCGCAAAGCGTTGCCCTAAGAGCCATTTTTCTAGTTGTACCGGATGCAGTAGGCTGTCACGAATTGCATCTGTTGACGCTTCAATTTCGATCCGCAATTGACTTTGTTGAAAATTACCGAGCATTTTTCTAAGATTACCTAAAGGTGAAACATCACTATTTCTAATATTGCAAATACAATCAGTGATTATTATGGTGTCACTTTTCTAGCAGCAGAGAACTTAGAATAGAAAATGTGAACTTGTTAAGAAATGTAAGGTTATTCATGGCGGATCAGTTAATTCGTGCAACAGCAGCCGAAGGTGGAATTCGTGCCGTAGGTGCGATCGCCACACGTTTAACAGAAGAAGCACGGGGGCGACACAAGCTTTCTTATGTGGCAACAGCAGCACTGGGCCGGACTATGGTGGCGGGCTTGTTAATGGCTTCTAGTATGAAGCGAACAGGGTCAAGGGTCAATGTGCGGGTAAAAGGAGATGGCCCTTTGGGCGGCATATTGGTAGATGCTGGGTTAGATGGTACGGTACGCGGGTATGTGGGGAATCCATCTGTAGAATTGCCTCCTAATGCCAAAGGTAAGTTAGATGTTGGTGGCGCAGTGGGTGGTGGCTACCTCTACGTTGTGCGGGATGTCGGTTATGGTTATCCTTACTCTAGTACGGTGCAACTAGTTTCTGGCGAAATTGGTGATGATGTGGCTCATTATCTGGTGAATTCCGAACAAACACCTTCAGCTTTAGTTTTAGGTGTGTTTGTGGGAGCAGGGGGAGTAACTGCGGCTGGAGGATTACTAATACAAGTGTTACCCAAAGCTGCTAGAGATGAAGCCCTAGTAGAAACCTTGGAATCGCGGGTTGCTAGTTTAGCAGGATTTACGCCATTGTTGCAAGCTGGGAAGAATTTGACTGAAATTCTTACCGACCTGTTGGGAGACATGGGACTGGAAATCTTTCCCGAACGGCAAATGCTACGCTTCCACTGTGGTTGTTCTTTCGATCGCGTTTTAGGGGCACTCAAAATTTTGGGAGAAGCCGAACTGCAAGATATGATTGTTAAAGATGATGGTGCTGAAGCAACTTGCGACTTTTGTGGCAATGTTTACCAGGCAAGTAGCGATCAGTTAGCTCAACTAATTGCCGATTTGCAAGCCGAATCTACTGTTTCAGGATAAAGTATAAAATAGCACTGTTTTTTGAGATTGATAATGCTACTCTGTGGAGAGAGATAATCAAAAAAGTAGCTTTTTAATCATGAGAAAGCTACTATGTCAACAATGGAATTATCGACCTAAAACAGAGCGCTATTCAATTATTTTGGTGTGAGAGATGACAGAGCGGGATATTCCAGACAGTTGGTCTTCAGCCAGTGAAAGAGAGCCAGATCAAAACAAAAGATTATCCCGAACAGAACAATTCGGTGAAACTCAACCATTTGATGTCCCAGCTACTGGTTCTAACTCCAAGTCAGTGAAGCGGCGAAAAAAAAACCATAGGGAAGGATTACCTATAAATAGTAATTCAGAAGAAACTGCCAAACTCAGTAGTACCTCTGGGAAATGGCCCCGCTGGATGAAAAGCTGGACATTATGGCTAGTACTACTAATGTTGATTCCGGGCAGTGTGGGATTCTTAGCAATGGCAATGCTGCTAAAATTGCCAGCTGCCCCTAATTGCCCCTCGATTTTCTGGCCCCTAGCTAGTGCTTCTGTACGGCTACATTGCGCTCAGTTGGCGGCTTCTAAGCAAACAGTAAACGACCTATTGCAAGCGATCGCTCTGGTGAAGCAACTACCACAAAATCACCCGTTGCATGGAGAAATCGATCGTTTCATTGAAGAATGGTCGCGGGATATTTTGAAGCTAGCAGATCAAAGTTTCCAAACAGGGAATTTAGAAGAAGCGATCGCCACAGCAAAAAAAATACCCGAAGATGTGGCAGCTTATAAATTAGTCGATGAACAAGTTGACAAATGGCAAACAATTTGGTCAAAGGCAGAAACAACATATAATAGTGCGATCGCAGAAGTCAAGGAACGGCGCTGGCAATCGGCATTCATGTTATCCGCCAAAATGCTGCGCGTAAACAATCAATATTGGGCGGGTACTAAATACGATCAATTGAATCGGATAATTGCCACAGCACGGGAAGATGGCGATAAGTTAGGAAAAGCTGAAAGTTTAGCTTCCAGCAAAGTAGTCGATAATTTATTAGAAGCTATCAGGCTAGCTGAGTCCATTGGGCAGGAAAGTTACCTTTACCAAAAAGCTCAGGAAGCGATTCCGGCATTTGGGCGCAAAATGCTGGACTTGGCACAGGAAAAACTAGACAAGCGGGATGCTGATGAAGCCCTGAATATTGCTAGGCAAATTCCAGAGAGTACGAAACTACAAGGCGAAACAGATGACTTTATCGCCATTGCCGACGCGAAAAGGAGTGCCTGGATTGGCAATGTCTCTGGTTTAGAGGCTGCGATCGCTCAAGCACAACAAATCGATCCTTCCAGACCAGTGTATAACGAAGCCCAGCAACTCATTGCTCGTTGGCAGCTGGAAATTGAAGATGTTGCCAATCTAGAAAAAGCAAGAATGTTGGCTAGCCAGGGAACAGTCCCTAATTTAACAGCTGCGATCGCCCAAGTAGAACTCATTCCTGCTAGTAATCCCCGTGCCACAGAAGCAAGACAAGAAATCAATCGCTGGCAAGCCCAAGTGGAGACAATTGAAGACCAACCTTACTTAGATCGTGCCGAACAGATAGGGGTATTCGAGGATATTAATTCCTTGCAAGCTGCGATTAACCAGGCTAGCGAAATTCGTCGAGGTCGTGCATTATATCCAGAAGCACAAAAAAGAATTCGCACTTGGATAGGAAAGATTCAGCGAATTCAAGACCAACCCTACTTAGATCAAGCACAAGAACTGGCTCAAAGTGGAAATTTAACTGCCGCCATTAATGCAGCTCAACAAATTGCCTCGTCAGGAAGAGCGCTTTCTGGGGAAGCACAAGCTGCTATAAATGACTGGGAAGGGCAAATCCGCACCAAAGAAAATTGGAAAAAAGCCCAGGAAGTTGGAGCCACTGGCACACCAGAAGCCTTGGTTGAAGCAATACGACTGGCTGATAAGGTTTCAAACAATAGCATCTTACGGATGGATGCAAATCTGGCTATTGACCAATGGAGTCAGCAATTGTTAGAAATAGCCCGCACTCAAGGTCAGTCTGATATTGCCAGAGGAATCGATATTGCCAAATCCATTCCCCGCGGTAGTGCTGCTTACAGTGCGGCACAAGACCAAATTAAGACTTGGCAGGATTTTCTGAATCCCAAACCTCAACCTCAGCCCCAAACTGAACCTCTACCATTTCCTCAATCAACTACTAATGGGCAGTAATATAGGAACCCGGTTTGATTTTTGAAAAGATCCCTAGGGGAGCCAGTCGTATGAGCGGGTTTCCCATGCCACTTACCACAACTGGGGGAACCCCCACAAGGCAGTGACTTGACCTTTTTTTAATTAATTTGGGGCAACCCCTTTGGGGAATTAAAAATTAGAAATTAAAAATTAAGGAGTAAGTTTTAACCGAACCTGAATATTACGCAAAACGACACGCGCTCAGGGGCAATTCATTAATTGCCCCTGCAAAAATTTATTCCCCCCATTCTTTAATTACAGAAAATAGTGATGAGTAATCATCATCAGCAAATGACATTTTCACGGCTGTTTGCAAGATTTGCCGTACACCTTTAATACTACTAAGATCCAAACTCCGAGATTTCGCTTCCGAGATAAACAATTCTGTATCTTTAAGCAAGTGTTTTGTGGGGAAATTGGGATCGGCATAATTGCCATCCAACATTCGTTGTAACTTTTTGTCAAAAGTAGGTGCGTAGAGTGGGCTTTCGCGCAAGATTTGCATAAATACATCCACATCAACACCCTGACGCTGGACAAAAGCTAGACTTAGAGCAAAGCTAGTTGTTAGGGAAGCTATTAGTTGGTTTAATGCCAATTTGAGCGCCGCCGCAGTTCCTACTGGGCCTATAAGTAAGGGTTCTGTCCCAAAATGTTGGAGTAACTTTAAATGGCGCTGATATTGTTCTGGCTCTGCCCCTACCATAACAGTCAACTTGCCAGCTTTTGCTTCCGGGATACTCCCTAATACAGGTGCTTCTAAATACTCACCACCTCCTGCAACAACTGCATCCCTAATTTCCTGGCTTTCTGTGGGCGTAATTGTTCCCATTTGAACGATTGTGCGCCCTTCTAGAGTTTGCCAAGCGGTATCTGAAAGCAACACATTATAAATGGCTGAGGCATTAGTGAGCATGAGGATTACGCACTCAGCAGCACGAATGGCGTGGCGGGGATGTGTAGCAATTTCAGCCCCAGCTGCTTGTAGTGGTGCTAATTTTTCTGGGGTGCGATTGTAGGCAACTAGCTGTATATCTGCGGCTAATAACCTTTGAGCCATTGGTAGTCCCATCAGTCCAGTTCCCAGAAATGCCACCTTCATTTTTCATATTCCTTTGGTACAGCGTAGGCGTAGCCTGTCGTAGACATCGCGTTTTCATTGTTTGATTTTAAGATCGCTTATCAGTGAACAGTTATTTCTGAACACTGATAACACCGTATTTGGTGATTAGCCACCAGCCGCAAAAGTCGCCATAATTATCACTGAGAGTAAAATACCAGGAGTAAGTAAGGTTACTAGCATTAGCAGGTCATGAGTAGACATAATTATTACTTTGGCAGTGTGTTTAACTTTACAGTAATCACTGTTATGCTAGTCTAAATAAGACTGATAGTGCATTCTTAAATAGAGTTTTAACTTTTTAAATTGATGTTTACTCTGGCAGGGTAAATCCTTTAAGTGGTTGAGAAATTTCTGTCTTGTCCAGACCTTTACTTTGAAGTAGGACTCCAAAGCTGCCCAATCCGGTAGGATCTATCAGCTGGTGTAATGCTTCTCGGCGTTGTAGTAACTCTGAGAGAGGTTGCTCTCGATCGGAAAGGGCTGCAATCCGTTCGCCTAACCCCAACGCCATCAAAAATAATCCCTGCTGGATAAAACCAACTTTGTCTAAATTACAGCGTTTGCCCCAACGTTCCAAAGCCGTAAAGTCAACATGGGCAGTGATATCTTGTCGCCCAATATTAATATAAGGGTTGTCATGGAAACGATGCTGATAATAGCACTGTAACGTTCCTTGCGATCGCCTGGGATTATAGTAACGAGTGGCAGGGTAGCCATAATCAATTGTTAACACATAGCCTCGCTGCAAGCGGTCTGCTACTATACTCAACCAGTCTAGAGCAGCTAAATTAATTTCACTACGGTAGCCATCTGGATATGCACTTTGGCTAAAGTCCATTTCCACTAAGTCTAAATATTCAGCCAGTTTGGGGGTTGAAGGTTCTCCCGTAACTTCTACAAATGCAAAATTTGACCTCTCCCCTATGAAGGGAGGGGAGGAAGATTTGCTTTTACCTTTTAGGGGGGTTAGGTTTTGTGGCGTTGTCACATAAATTTCTCGGAGTTCTCCTGTCTCTAGGATGAATTGATGAACAGGGAATGCATCGACTAACTCGTTAGAAAAAAAGCAGCCGACGATCGCATTTGCTGGTATTTCTTCTAAATTGCACCAACGCACCGGAAAATCTTGTAAGCGTTGCTGCTGTTCTTTTCTTAAAGTTGGGGACTTTTCAACAATGATGTATTCTAGCGCAGTAAAAAAATCTGGGTAGTGCTGTTGATGATATTTGAGGATATGCAATGCTAGCAGCCCTTGACCTGCTCCCATTTCTACCAGAGAAAAGGGTATGGGTTTCCCTAAAATTTCCCACATTTGGAAAAATTGTTCTGCTAGTAACTCGCCAAAGTCCGCACAGAGGTTAGGAGAGGTAAAAAAATCACCACCTTTAAAGCCAATTTTGAGTGCATCGCTGGAATAGTAGCCGTATTCGGGGTGGTATAGTACCATATCCATGAATTCAGCAAAAGTAATTCGCTGCTGGGAACTGGTAGTAATATGATTTGCGATCGCTGCACACAATGCTGGATTTGAATCCATAAAAAAATTTGAGGTTTGAGATTAGGGTATTGACAAAATAAATGAATTATGAATAATGCAAAGCAAAATTCATAATTCATAATTTTCCTAAGAGTCTACAAACCCCATAATATCGATCGCTGCTTGATTCGCGCTGGCATTCATTGACAGACAAAAATTGAGAAGTTTGCCATTCGATGCGATCGCTATCAATGAAACCCCACAAAATCCTTTAGTTAGTCAGTACATCCTTCAAAGCAGAAATCGACGGTGCAAAGAAGTAGCCGCCACCAGTAGGAATTACCCAGTCTTCAGGTGCAGTTAACTCCTTAGTTTGAGGTTGATCTTCCTTATCCTCAAGATGGATAAAGAATTTGCGTGTGCGATCGCTACCTGGTTTGTTATTTTCACTTTGACCAATAATTGGATCGTGACCTAGAGTTAATTTACCTTCAAACTCGTGCCCGGTAGCAGCCTCCTCACTGAAGTTTGCATTATTAACCCAAAACTTGGTTACAAACTCAAACTGGTCAACAATTGAAGTCTGATAAGCCAAAAAGTGTAAACCGCGATCGACAAAATTCGGATCTGGTTGCGGATTGTTCGGCGTTGAAGGAGACACAGGGCCATAAGGAATGCCGCGACGAAGCAAACGGTGTGTTTGAGTGGTCACTTCACTGAGGTCAATCTCTTCGGGCCCTGGGCCTCCACCTCCTGGTGTTTTGTCGTTGCGTGGATAAGTCTTGCGGGTATGGGCAATAAACGGGCAGCGCAAACCCGTTGCATCATCAGAAGGTGGAACTACATCATTTTTAAAGAATTTTCCCTCTGGTGCATCATCCCCGTTAAATTCAAAATTATTGTTGCCATTGTCATCATTACCCAAACTTGGGGCATCTTCTTCCGGCGTGCGGACAGTGGGAGCGCCACTAGGCCAGCGACCGATTAATTTTGCACTTACCTTTCTGGGGTCAGCATTCAGGTCAGCAGCAGTATAGTTTAAAAACTGGTGGAACTTAAACACATCTTGACGCAATCGGCGGAATACAAGGTAAGAGCCATCATTTGCCCAGTGTAGTCCCGCCGAAACAACCTGACCTTTGCTATCTTCCAACTTATGAGCTTTATCGTTTTGCCCCTCATAGCCAAAAACAAACTCTCCTGGCCACAGAAGATCCTGTCCGGGTTTGCCCTGGTTTGGGTTCTCTGGGTTTTGTCTGGGGGTGAGAAGTTCTTTAGGATTATCAGAAACCCTGCCACGAATGCCAGGTTGTGATATTCCGTCTAGGTTGCCGAAATGCTCGTGTCCAGATAGTGGTTGAGGCAAATTGGCTCCCTCTTCAAGGAAGGTAATTCTGGCTCCGCTACTTTTTGCGTTGCCTTTTCCGTCTGTAAATGTCACAACGCTTTCCAAGATCCGCGAAACTTCTTCTAGTAAATCTGCGCGATCGTCGCTAGCAATGATGAAAATTACATCAGTTTTACCATTATCTGGCCCACCTACAACCCAGCCAATAGGCTTACCATTGTTGTCTACCGGATCGTTAAGTTCAGCAGCCTTTGCTGCTAGCCCAGCTTTAAAGGATGTATCTGTAAATGAGTCAGCGTCATTTGTTAATTTTTTCAGTCCTTCAAAGGAGAAAGCTATATTAACCCAGGTTGCCTTAACAGCGCCTTCGCGACCTCGTCGCTGTCTGCTGGATTTGAATAGGCGGTTGAAGGCAATCACTTCTGAAGCGGTGGCAATGAAATCAATCTGTGACTTCAGCCACTCTTTAAAGGCTTTTTGATTTTCAATTTCAAGGAACAAAAGCGCTTGATAATCTTTATTGAATCCGCCTAGAATGTTGCCTTGAATGTTATTGACATTGAGAATAGGCTCATTAGGCGCAGGGATGTGGAAGAATTCGTTTGTCTGTTGACCTTCTAACGGATAAGGAGCAGGTGCTTCACGAATTATTTGTTGTGTCATGATTAAAGTCCTATTGATGTTAGAGCCTATTGGCTATTCCAGAATGGAAGTATGAAATCAGGTATCTCTGATGGGAACCTGTGTTAACTTATCGGAGGTAAATAAAGGATTTATGCAGCAAGTCTACCTATATTTCATGCGTAGGAAGATTGCATTATGTAAATAGTTTATACAAATTGCAACAAATTGTAGTACGGGGGGATTCAGCAAGAGTTTTGTATGTCTCCCCCAACTCTGTCACACGCAAAATTGAAGAAAAATAATTTTAATTATAATACCATAGGAATCATATTTGATTTTTGAACAAAATTAGATATTGTAGGGGAGCCAATACGTTGCGGAGGTTCCCTACGTTGTAGCAACTGGCGTTGTGTTAGAACGTATTTTGTAACAGCCCTGAATCATATCACCATATTTTTTAGTCGGGTTTTTAACAATTCCTTTCGCTTTGCTATAAATATTTTGAAGTCTGATATGTCAAGGCTTTCATCAGGTATGAGTTTTTCTGCTTTGTTAATACATTTTTCAGTTACCCAGTCCTTAAGGGGAGTTGCACCTTTCGATGTATTTTCCCATTCGTTAAGAAGTTGAAGATTGGCTATTCCGTTCCAGTTGCAAGGGTCTGAATAAAAACCAAAATCCTCATCTGTCTGAAAGTCTTTTCGTTGTATGCCTTTAAAATAACTTGCAGGATGCATATGGTCTTTGTGATATTTAGAACCAGCGAAGTTTAAGTGAGAATAAAATAATGATAAGATAGCAAAACAGTCAGGAGCATCTTTTTGGGTTACTAATAATGCTTCAATTAATTCGTCGTCAAGCGAGATATTTTTTGCTGGATCAGCTTTAAAATCATTTTTAATTTTTTCAAGCGGGAAACATAGTTCCTTTGATGTGTCAGCTAATTCTGATTTAATGACTTTACGTAAACTTGAAAGCACTGTGTCTGATTGTCCACTAAAAACACCTTTTAATAACGACAAACAAAGCCACTTTTTGATTAGTTCTTTGTCCAAATTGTGTTTAGTAGTGTGATTAATATCGGTTTCTATTTTTCTATAATATATATAGTATATAATTGGGATAACAGCATTTTTTGCTGTTAAATTTTGATTATTGAAACCTAAGTTTGAAAGCAATATAAAGCTTTCAATTATACTTTTCTTAATTCTGTCCCAATTCTCTTGAAATATAGTAACGCTACTTCGATCAAAATTTTTGATTTGAAATTTAATATTATCATTGAATAGAACTAAGCAAGTTTTTAAAACAAAATCTTTGCTAATTAAAAACCCCGGACTGGAAATTCCAAAAACCTGATGTACAACATCAGTTATTTCCTTTCTTGCATTCAATTCCCAATTTGCAGTTGTAATTGACATAAGCAAATCAGAAAAGCTTAGAGGTTCGCCACCGCTATTAGTCCGAATAAAAATATCTAATACGGTATCTATTTCTTGAGTTGTTTCAAGGTAGTAATTTATCAATCGCTCATTGAAAATTACTTCGTAAAGTTTTCTTATAGTCTGTTTTGTAAAATCTCTTTTTAGCCAGCCTTTACTATCAATAAAATTATCAAGTTCATCTTTACTTTTAAATCTTAAAATATCGTTTACACGATACCATGTTGAATTTTTGTCAGATGATTTTTTATCATATTCATATTTGGTTAAAAACTGGAAATTATACATCATTTGTCTTTCATTTTCTTCTGGCAAAGCCTCAGAAAGGTTTAAATACAGATGTCTTGTTGGCATAGCATCTTCTGTATCTCTCCAAAACTTTCTGGGTAACTTATAAGCGTAAGATCCTTTAAGTCCAATATAAATACTTGTCAGTCGTTGTTGTCCATCAATAACTGCATAAAAGTCTTTATAACCTTTCGTATCAATATCAGGATTATCTTCTTTAAAAAAATGACGATATTCAGTTAGAAACTGGTAAAATCTGAATTCGTTTTTGATTTTACTTTCTTTCACTTCCCAAAACATAAATGAGTTGATTGGATAGCCCCTCATTATGCTGTCAAAAAGCACTTCTATTTTTTCGCTACTCCAAACGAATTTTCTTTGAATCGCTGGAAGCAAATAAGTTCGATCAACGATGCGGTCAATAGCATCTTTAATTGTAATGGGGGCGGCAAATCCACTGGACATATTTTTTACCTAATTTCCTTTCTGTATTAGCAACTAACTAATAATTGTTCAGTAGCTGCTGTATAAAGCATTTAATTAACCAGAAGCTAACTTAGACAAGGTTTGTATGTCAACTTCTATACATTAATTTTTGAGGAAAAGCTTTACTCTCTAAGAAAATTAGTATTGATTTTTGTCCAAGCGATCGCCAACCCAATCAATCGCGTCTAAGAGGTTGAATAAACAAGTATTTCGCTGTGACTTTAGGCACTTTTAGATCCCCCCTAACCCCCCTTAAAAAGGGGGGAACCGGAGTCAAAGTCCCCCAATTTATCGGGGAATTTAGGGGGATCTGGAACGTTTTGCTACCAAAAAGAGGACTTTTCAAACAACCTCTAAGGCAATTTGTTACTTAGCCACTCACCAAAGACACCAACACGCCATTAAGATCGCGGACACGAGCAATTGTTTGTCCTCCAGGGTGGGCTTTCGGAGCATCTAATACTTTTGCACCTGCCCCGATCGCTCTCATGTAAGCACTACCAACATCAGGTGTGATAAATGATATCTGAATTAAGGACGGTGGTTGTGTAGGATCGTTGGGATGAAAGCCCTGGGTAAAGTATCGTGTAGACGCGGTTTCTAACCGCCCTTTTAACTTTCTAGTATGTAAGGGGCTGTTGCTAGAGTTCGTGCCCCTGCTTGCATCATTTCTATATCTGATGGCGACCAATAATGAGGCCCTTGACAGTGATGTGCTGCTAGCAATCCCCATAATCCTCTCGGAATCAAAATTGGTACAACTAGGTTGGCACGAACCTGCATATTGCTAAGAAAATCTCGGTGACAAGGCTCGATTGGCTCTAATTCAATATCAGCGATCGCCTTTACTCGTCCTGCCAAGTATAAAGCAGCATACTGATCGTTAAAACAATTATCTGGGCCAGTGGAACCCAGTATTGAGAATTCTGGAGAACTCAAAGATTCAAAAGTCACTTGACCTTGCCACTGCCCGTAAAAATAATACAAGACCACCCGATCAACCTGAAGCAATTCTCTGAGTTGATTGGTTGTTTGCCTAACTAGCTCATCGCGCTGCATTGTTTTCACAAGGCGAGCAAGCAATTTTTGCAAACCCTGTTCACGGCGATTATGACTCTGATTAGATTCGGAGTGAGGATGAATTTGCACGGTTTTAAAATAACGACTAAGTAAATGCTGCCGGATTTATATAGTAATTGATTAGACCTCTACTTAAATAGATTCTTGCATTTGTAGCAATAATTCAATTTTAACAAAAGATAATATTAGTCACCCTCTTTAGTGAATTAAAAATAAATTATTAAGAAATTATAAATTTTAATTTAGGCGAGAGAAAAATCTAGGACTAGCCCTTTCAAGGTGAGTAAAAATTTTGCTCAAAAAATTCCTCTTTAATCTCTTAACTCTGTGTTCTCTGCGTCTCTATGGTTAAATAAATTACTTTTAAACCGCAGAGGCACAGAGAGCGCAGAGAGAAAAACAGAGATTTTACGAATCACCTTGAAAGTGCGTAAGTCCTATTTCTGTTTTGGTTAAAATATCTGCATCACAACCCATATAACTCCCGCAGTTACCAGAGGCACACTGAGGTTATCTGTGCCGTGGGGTGAAACTGCCTCTGCGAAGGTTGCGAAAGTAGCAGTTACTACTGCTGTTAATAAAGCCCATCCTAAACTTAAAGGCGTTGCGAGGGGACTAAGTAAAGAACCAGGTAGCAGTAACAGCACTAAGAAAATCACTACTGTACTCGCTATAAACATTGCTGTTGAACCCTCCCAGGAACGAACAGAATTTCCCACTTGGTATTTATGCTGTCCGAAGCGTCTGCCAATTAATGCTGCTAATGCATCACCCCAAGTCATCGCCATTACCGCAGCTACGGCGATTGGGGCATTATCTACAGGCCCTTCTGGTCGCCAAAGTAACCCGAAAAGCAGTGTTACTGAGATAGCAAAATAAACTGTACCAGGTGAACTATCCTGAGTATCCATTGCGCCGATGATACGGTAGCGGTATAACAGGTAGTTGAGTCCGATAAAAGTCGCAAAAGGGATAATTCCAATTTCCCAATGCTTAAACAGCAACAGGATGCCAAAAACCCACATCCCTGCACCGATATGAATTACCTTGCGAGTCAAATCTGGTTTTACACCAAATAACTTACGCAGTCCCTCGGCAATGACAAGCAGACTTGTAGCATAAAGATAAGAAATTAGCAGCCCGATAAAATTATTGTTTGTCATAATAAATTGGGAATTGGGTATTAATTATTTCTCCCGTGTCTCCCTCATATCCCTCATCCTCATTTGGGGCGATCGCTATTTCGTCTCAGATTCTTTTCTAAAAACGAGACGCTACCAATACCTTGAAGAATACCACGACCGATTAAACCTAAGCCCCGACCTATTACTTGGGTGAGGATAAAGACTATACCGCTACCTACAAAAGCTAATAGCGATTTTAAACGCGGTGCGATCGCATCACTAAATTCTAAAAGCAATGTCACCACTAATGGAATATTCGAGAGTTTGACTAATTCCTCATTTCGAGGAGCATAAACTGAAGTCTTGGCAATACCACGAGGCGCAATTACAAATAGATCGTAACGACTCTCAAAAATAGCTTTTGGCTCATTTACATAATTTTTTAACCGATACTTCCACGACAAATCATTTCTAAATCTTTCTATCTCTCTTGTAGAAATAAATTGGCGGTCATATAAATTTTGTTTAATTGCTTCTACATCTGCTAAAGAGTTTAACAAAGGTTGTGCTACCCCATTGGCTATTTGAATCAACAAGTTCTCTAAAATCATCAATGCTTGAGATTTTGCCTCATCACTCACTGCTGGATAATAGCCATTATCAATATACAATTCTGTTTGAAATAAAAGATAAGAATACAAGTCAATAACTAGAGGTATTCTATTAAGAATATCCATTCGGACAATTTCTGAATTTCGCATCAATAAATTAACAGTTTCTATATTCTTATCACCAATTTTTATTCGAGAAAATTTACCAAAAAAATCTGTGATTGCTACTTGCCATAAATCACGTATCAAGGTATTCTTTAACTCATTTAATTGATTTGTATCGATTTGAGAAGCCCGTAGTTCATCTAACTGTTGAGCTAATTTTTGCAGAATCAAATAAAGTAATTCTCGTTTTTTATCTTCACGAAAGATGTCAATTTCTAAAGGCACATCTGTGACATTTCGTAAAGAGAACTGAAGTTTAGTAATGCAAGATGCAAATAATACAGATTGTAGTGTTCCCGGACTAAGTAAGGGAGATGACACAGTTTGTCTTTGCTGAATTGCACTACTCAATAAAGCAGTCAGAGGTAGCTCATCAGCAATGGGAATATCTTCCTGTTGCTTTTCTTGTGATGAAACCAACAATCGATTTAGCAACCAATCAGCTGCTAGCAGTTCTCGTTGCCGTCCAGCAAGAATTGCTCGATCTAGTACTGGTAATCCGGGAACTTGTAATTTTACTGTTACTGCGGTTAGAGTTGCTTCAATGTAAGCAATTCCTGACAAACGTAAATTATTTCTTAGTTTAAAAAAGGGGAGTGGAGAGACACGATTAATCACGTCTGTACAAGAATGAGGGGTAGAGATGCGATTAATCGCGTCTGTTGTGATTGTCTCTGTGTCTTGAAACCAATAGTCACCACCATCTGCAACTTCTTGCATGGCGGTGACTAATTCAGGAAGTGGTGTACCTTTTGGGCAGTAGCCATTTACACCAATAGATTTGGCAGCTAGTAGCAATCCTTGTTCTTGAACATTACTAAGGAGGAAGATTGGCAGGTTGGGATATAAGGCTTGGAGTTGGCGACAGAATTGTAAACCTAGCTGCTGGCTAGTGATGGAACGACCATTACCAAATTCCAAAACCAGCAAATTTACCTGTTTAGGGTCTTCTTGGGCAATTTCTGCTAAAATCTGCAAGGCAGCGGTATCAGTTTCTACAATTCCTACTACTTCTAAGTTAGGAATTCCTTCTAGAGCTACCCGTAATCCCAGACGAAAAATCGGGTCTTGGTCAATTAACAGTAATTTTAGAGGGCGATCGCTCATAGTCCACTCAATTAAATCAAGCACTGTTTTTTACCAATCAGAAAACAGCTTTGATACAAAACTTTGTCTTCCTCATTGTTACCTGTTTTCGCAAACTGATAAATCGATCATAATTGCCTTGTGCAGCCTTCACTCTGTAATTAAATGAACTTGAGTATTCGCCACTGGTTGGCAGAACGCTATATCGCAATCAATCAAATTAGAGGGTTTTCAGCAGGGAAATTGGCAGGTGTTGCTTACCGAATTGTTCAGGATATGGAAGTCAAAAGTCTCATGCCTTTTGATATCTGTACCTTAGTAGAGGTTTTAGAACTGCCTTTAGGGATTGTTTGGGAAGAAATCAGTGTTATTTCCCAGTTGACAGAAAGTCTGTTACGTAGTCTCAGCCAAAAAAAACCATTAAAACGTAATGAAGGAACGTGGCTAGCGTTTCAAATTGGCTATCTCCAAGCTTTGCAAGCAATTTTAGAGCAGGAAGCAAGCCTACAAAGACCGTGGTTAGACCGGGCAAGTATACCTATTCAACCACACATCCTGAAAGAAGAAGTGGGTAAACTCACCCTCCAAGATCCGCAGTTGCAAGGATTGCTAAAAACTCTCAGCCCAGGTAAATTAACCGATACTCAAGCTGAACAAGCATTGTCTCTGGTTGCAGATTCATTACTAGTACAACAACTAAATAGTGCTGCGATCGCTTGGTTCGTTGCCAATGGTGCAGAGGAACCTGAAGCTAAACTTTTAACACAGCGTTTAGTTAACTCACTTCCTGGGAACATGCTGGTAGTTGTTACTGAAAATGCTGCCCCTTTAGCCCAACTACAAAAATTCTTCCGTTTGGGGATTTCCTTGTCTCCAAGTTTGATTACTCCAGAAGTTGGTTCTACAGTCAGTGAGAAAATTGACTTGCAACGAGAACATTATCGGGCAAGTTTGATTAAAAACCTCAGTATGCCTTTGCTAATGGAATCCTTTGCTCTGAAGGATATCTATGTACCACAAAAAGGCTTACCAATAGAAGAAAGTATTTCTGAGCAGGATAAAAAAACTATTAAAACAGTTGATTTAAAGACATGGGCACAGCAACAACTAGCTGATTTAGAAACGATCGCTGTCATTGAGTCGGAACCTGGTTATGGAAAAACAAGTTTTTGCCAACTTTGGGCAGCAAACATAGCACAGGAATTTTACCCTACTTGGATGCCGATCGTAATTAAGTTACGAGAGGTAACTTATGGCAAAACTTTAATCGAAACCCTGAATTCTGCCTTTGGTGTGAATCTTTCAACCTGGTTAGAGCAAAAAAATCTCCCTTGTCTGTTGTTGCTGGATGGTTTGGATGAACTACCCCCTTCTGCTCAGGGTATCAGGGCAAAAGCAATTTTTATTCAGCAATTGCTAAACTTTCAATCTCAGCATAAACACAAAATTGTGTTAACGAGTCGGTCAACAACATTACAGGAAATTGCCCCAGAGATCCCGCTACCATTGAGGCGAATTATCATTCAGCCGTTGGATGTGGACGAACTCAAGCAATGGTTTCAGCAGTGGGCAAAAGTGCAATCGTTAGCGATCGCTCAAAATTTCTTTACATTCTTAAAACAGTCAGGCTTATTTGCCAACCAATCAAAGTCTTCCGAATTATCTCCCCTTGTTCGTCAACCCCTAATGCTGCATTTATTGGGCATTTTGCACCGCGACGGACTACTAGATGATGAAGTATTGCAATTAGCTGCTAATACTTCCAAGTCTTCTCTGTTATGGGAAATTTATCATCGTTTGAGTCGATGGTTATTAGGCTATCCGCTAACTGGTGGGATCAAAACGATGCTACTGCGCTCAGGATCGGCTCATATCCATCGGACTCCAGAAGCGATCGCTAATTTACTCGCTAATCGTCATCCCCAAGATTTACTTGAGCAGATGCAAGCGATCGCTCTCCAGATTTTACACTCGCAACATCATCAAATTAATTTGGCTGAGGAATTAAATCCGAATACCTTGCCAGCTTTTTATTTTAAAATTCAGGATTCCGATACTTCACGCAAAACCACACAGTCTTCCCTTGTTTTGGCGAATACCACCCAAAGGAATTTAATTGAGTTTTCGCATATTAAGTTAGGAGAATTTCTTTGTGCTAAGGCTGTGGCTACTGAGTTGAAATTACTGACTCAGTACCAAAATGAAGTCTATGGTACGCTCACTTTTGTGCTTGATTCTCCCAATAGTGTTGCCCAGCATATTTACAATTTACTGGGTTACGGGATACTTAGCCAGGAAATTGAAGAACTAGCGATCGCAATTTTGCGGCGAGAGCAAAAGCACAAATTTTCCTTTGAAGTTTTGTTGCAACGGCTTTTGTCTTTCTGGCGTGCTTACTGTCAAGGCTATTGGTTAGATGAAGGGATAGCCCACAAAGCTTTAACTCATTTCCACGCACTGCAAAACCCAGTAAATGTTGAACAAGTGAATGCTGCTGTAGGACTGAATGTGTTTTTATTGCTTTGTGCTTGCTGCCGAGAAACAAGAATACCTTTTTCACCTTGTGGGAATCCACTAAATTTAACAGAATTCAATCCAGAGGCTTTAAGTGCGCTAATTGCTAGAACAACAGTTTTACACAAAAGCGCCTTTGCAAACCGAATCAAATCTTTGGCTGGACTCAATTTATCGGGAGCCTCTTTGCTGCAAGTCATCTTAACTGGGGTAAATCTTGAGCAGACAAACTTATCCAATGCGGAGTTAATCGGGGTAAACCTCGCAGGTGCAAACCTCCAACACGCAAATCTCGCAGGTGCAAATCTCCAACACGCAAACCTCGCAGGTGCAAATCTCCAACACGCAAATCTTACAGGCGCAAACCTCCAGCAGACTAACCTGATGGGGACAAGTCTTAATTCAGCTAATCTCACCAACGCCTACTTATTTGATGCCATCATCGCTGAGGCTAACAAAAAATTAGCCGCTGATAATGGTGCCATGTTCTCCAAAGAGTCGTTTCAACTACTAAAAAATTTGCGATCGCAGCAGCCTTTCTTAAATACTGTCCAAATTACGACCAATATAGATAATAATTGGAACAAACTCCCTGCGATCGGAATAATTGAAAGCTCCGAAGGCACAATTTTACCAGTAGGTTTATATGATGACGATGATGCTGAGGATGAAACAGTTTTTGGCAACAACCCTATTGGGGAATAGGGAATAGGGCATTGGGAATTAGGGAGAATCTAACTCAGCACTGCCTTAACCTTCTTGCGGGTTACGGTAGCCAAAAAAGTTAATACTGTATTCAGTAATCCGTACTCCTGTTTCTTCTTCAATTTTGCGGATTAAATCTTCAGGAAGTTCCACATGGACATCAAGAATTTGATTTGTATCCACACAGTTTATATGACTGTGAGAGTCACTGATATTGCCATATAAACGTCCATCACAGCGTTCAATACATTCAATAATGCCCTGACTGGATAATGCTTCTAAATTTTGATACACAGATGTATGGCCGATTTCTTTACCTTGTTGGTTCAAGCGATCGTAAATCTCTCTAGCAGAAAGATGTTCATTTGCTTGCCAAAGTAATTCCAGAATAAAGCGACGCTGACGACTGACGCGCATACCCAAGATTTGACACCGATCTAGCGCATCTTCTAGAGAACGAATTGGTCTTGTAGAAATTGTTTGTTTTTGCATATTACAGCTTGTTAACTGTTGAGGGAATTTTCCCATTTAAATTTTTATTGGTTATTTAATATATGCGATAATATTGCACACCGTTGTTCTACCTGTACTTATGTTTTGGCTTGTGATGCTGCGGAAGTAACAGGTGGCGATAAATTAAATAATTATCTATTTTTTGCTTTTTGATGGCTACTTTGTCAGACCTTGATCTAAAACAAACTCATTACAACTTTAACTTAAAATTGCTATAAATGTCCATCTTGGGGCAGTCTTGCCTTTCCCAAGTAGCCTGATGCTAATGGCATACCATGTAAGCCGTGTAGTAATTGTTTAGTTAAACATGAGTATTTATCGCAATAATGGCAGTAATATCTGATTGGAAAAAGATCCGATCTACGTGAGTAGCGTAGGCGTAGCCCTCAGCAGGCATGGCTAACGGCTCATAGCGAAGCTATTAGCGAGATCGCTATCTATTCAGCACTATCTAGGACACAAAAACATTGTTGATACAGTGTGCTACACAGAACTGTCTTCACAATGTTTTAGCGATTTCTAGCAAGATTATGGCATTTTGAGGAGATCATATTGAACTAGCAGTCTCCCTAGCAGCCTCTCGCAGCCGTTCCACATCGCGCATTGGTGGGGCACCAAAGAGCCGCTTGTACTCCCGGTTGAAGTGCGAGGCATCGTCATAACCGACTCGGTAGGCAGCACTGGTAGCGTCAAGGTTTTCCCCCAGCATCAGACGGCGAGCCTCCTGGAGCCGCAGTTGCTTCTGAAACTGTAAGGGACTCATTGCAGTGACAGACTTAAAGTGATGGTGAAAGCCCGAAACACTCATTCCCATTTCTCGTGCGATACTTTCAATCTTGATCGGCTCGTTAAAATCTTTACGAAGTCGCTCGACGGCTCTGGCAATGTGGTAGGTATAGCCACCCAGAACTGCAATATGACGGAGCCGATTACCTTGTTCTCCTATTAGAAGTCGGTAAATAATTTCCCGCTTAATCAGTGGTGCGAGAACATGAGCTTCAGCAGGGGAATCTAGAAGCCTGACGAGCCGCACCACAGCATCTAACAGATTTGCATTCAACGGACTTACGTCAATGGCTTTCACACCAGCACTGCTACGCGATGAGGGATACCCAGCCTCGACCATCACTGAGCCAACGAGGGTGGGGTCAAGATCGAGGCGAAGGCTAAAGTACGGTTGCGCCTTGGACGCTTCCAGAATTTGGCTGACAATTGGCAGTTCAACCGTAGCTAGCAGATAATGCATCGGGTCGTACTGATAGCGATCGCTACCCAGAAGAACTTCTTTGCTGCCTTGAGCGATCGCACAAAAGGCAGGGATAGAGACACTATGAAGGCATTCCGAAGGCGAGGAGGCGCGGTTGAAGTGCAATCCTTTCAGTGGCTCAATCGTCCCATCATGACGAATTGCACAGGCAATTCGCTCAGTCAGCTCGTCTCTGTGGGCTTGCGCTCTGTCTGCCTCGCGCTTTGCCTGCGGGTCGTTCATTAAATTGATATTGGCAGCGTTCATTTCTAAATTTGCAGGATTGTACAACAATCTTAGACGATCGTCCTATTGCTTGCCCTTCAAAATGCCTAAGATGAAGCTAAAGCAATGAAAAATGATTTCGGCTTCTTATAAAGATTCTGGATTTTTATTCAAGATAAAACTCAGTTTTGATTGGGCAAGAGACTGCCTACTAGCTACCAAACTGACATTAAGTAAAGGAATTAACAAAATGGACATCAAAAGAAGTGGCTCACAGCCTTCCGCCAAAGGTCCGGCTGAGTATTTTACTGGCACTGTCCGCGTTGACCCCCTGTTCGAGGCACACGATCCAGCACGCACGTCTGGAGCCAGTGTCACATTTGAACCTGGCGCTAGGACAGCATGGCATACCCACCCCTTGGGACAAACCCTAATCGTGACGGCTGGCTGTGGTCTCGTACAACGCTGGGGCGGTGCGATCGAGGAAATTCGACCGGGGGACACAATCTGGATCTCGCCGGGTGAGAAGCATTGGCACGGTGCTACAGCAACCACGTCTATGACGCACATCGCCATTCAGGAATGGCTCGACGGTAAGCCCGTGGACTGGCTGGAAAAGGTCAGCGACGAACAATACCAGATGCCAAAAGTAGACAAATAGGAGCATCAATTTATGTACAACACGAAAGCTTATTCCGCAGCCAGTGCAACATCACCTCTGTCCTCTACCAAGATCGCACGGCGCGATCCAACTGAACACGACGTGCAGATCGAAATCCTCTTCTGCGGCATCTGCCACTCCGACCTCCATTCGGTGCGTAACGAGTGGAGCAGCGTTATGTCCACTGTCTACCCAATTGTCCCCGGTCATGAGATCGTCGGACGTGTCACTAAAGTCGGCTCGGCAGTTACCAAGTACAAGCTAGGCGACCTCGCCGCGGTCGGTTGCCTGGTTGACTCAGATGGTACCTGCCCGAACTGCAAAGCTGGGCTTGAGAATTTCTGCTCGAACCAGACCCTCACTTTCGGCTCCCCGGACAAGCACCTTGGAGGTGTTACTTATGGTGGCTACTCCGATAGCGTCGTCGTCGATGAACGCTTTGTGTTGCGCGTTCCCCCCAACCTCGATCTCGCTGGAGCCGCGCCGCTCCTCTGTGCTGGGATTACAACCTATTCGCCCCTGCGCCATTGGGGTGTCACCAAGGGCAAAAAAGTTGGTGTGGTCGGTCTTGGTGGACTGGGCCACATGGGCGTGAAGTTCGCCCGTGCGTTCGGTGCCCACGTCGTCGTCTTTACCACCTCGCCCAACAAAAAAGAAGACGCGCTCCGCCTTGGTGCTAATGAAGTGGTCGTCTCCCGCAACGCCGACGAGATGCAGAAGCACACAGGCAGTTTCGACTTCATCCTCGACACCATTTCCGCCGATCACGACATCAACGCCTATCTTAACCTGCTCACCCGCGACGGCAACATTACCCTGGTTGGCGCACCCGCAAAACCCCTGGATGTCTCGGCATTCAGCCTGATCATGGCCCGCCGCAGTCTCTCCGGCTCTAACATCGGCGGCATCGCCGAAACCCAGGAAATGCTTGACTTTTGCGGCAAGCATAACATCACCGCAGATGTCGAAGTCATCCCCATCCAGAAGGTCAACGAAGCCTACGAGCGACTGCTCAAGTCCGATGTGAAGTACCGCTTCTGTATTGATATGGCATCCCTTAAATCTGAATAACCGAGGTGTAACCTCGAAGGAGTAATCATGCAAAAACGCAAACTTGGCAACAGCAACTTAGAAGTCTCGGCTATTGGGCTGGGCTGTATGGGGTTGAACCATGCCTACAGCCATACCCTCAGCAAGCAAGAAAGCATCTCCCTGCTCCAAGCCGCAGTGGAGCGTGGCGTCACCTTTTTTGATACAGCCGAAATGTATGGGCCATTCACCAATGAAGAATTGCTGGGCGAAGCGCTCAAACCCTACCGCGATCGCGGTAGGGTTTGCCACGAAGTTCGGCATCAAGGTACAGAATGGCAAGCAGGTGCAGAACAGTCATCCGTCAGCAATCAGGGAATCCGTAGAAGGTTCGCTGAAGCGCTTAAACACCGACGTGATTGATTTGTACTACCAGCACCGTGTAGATATCCAAGTGCCGATAGAAGACGTAGCCGGAACCATCAAAGACTTGATCGGTGAAGGCAAAATCAAACATTGGGGGCTTTCAGAAGCGGGTGTAGAGACCATTCGCCGGGCGCACGCAGTCCAACCGGTGACTGCCGTTCAGAGTGAGTACTCCCTGTGGTGGCGGCGTCCAGAAGAAACCTTGTTGCCTGTTCTGGAAGAGCTAGGAATCGGTTTTGTGCCGTTTAGTCCTTTGGGTAAAGGCTTCCTGACGGGCAGTATCAGCAAGGACGCAAAATTTGACAAATCCGACTTCCGCAGCATTGTTCCCCGGTTTACGCCGGAAGCTCTCGATGCCAACCAGTCCTTGGTGGATTTGTTGAAAGAGGTGGCAAACCAGAAGAAAGCTACAGCAGCGCAAATCGCCCTGTCCTGGATATTGGCGCAAAAACCGTGGATTGTGCCCATTCCCGGCACGACCAAATTGAGCCGCCTGGAAGAAAACATTGCGGCAGCAGATATCGAACTGACGCAGGACGAATTAAAGAGCATCGACGAGGCATTGGTGCAAATTCTAGTGGAAGGCGATCGCTATCCAGAAGAGTTGGAAAAGCGCACAGGATTATAGACGGAATCGCCAACCATAGAACTTTAACCCAAATAAGGAGGTGCGGATGACAAATACACAACAGCAGGACTCTGTAAGGATAAGTAAAGCGGCAGATAAAAACCATGAAGAACTATTTCCAAACCACAAATCGACCCTGAAAGTAACTGACCCTGAACTGATCGAAGTCTTTGACAACTTCGCCTTCGATGAGGTAATTGCTGAGAGCAAGCTGGATACAAAAACAAGGGTCATGCTGATTCTGGCATCTATCATCGGCAGCCAGGCAGTAAGCGAATACAGGGTTATGGTGGACGCTGCGCTCAATGTCGGAGTAACGCCGATTGAAATCAAGGAGATCCTGTATCAGTCAGTACCCTACGTGGGTATGGCAAAAGCATTTGATTTCGTTCATGCCACGAATGAAGTGCTGTCCAGCAGGGGCATTCAATTACCTTTAGAAGGGCAATCGACTACCAGCCCAGAAACACGCTACGACAAAGGGCTGGCAATACAGAAAGCGGTATTCGGTGAGACGATCGATCAAATGTATGAGCGATCGCCCAAAGACCAACTGCACATTCAAAGGTTTCTGTCTGCCAATTGCTTTGGCGATTATTACACCCGCAATGGCTTAGACATCAAAGTTAGGGAGCTGATCACACTGTCTATCCTCATAGCTCTGGGCGGAGTTGAATCACAGATCAAGGGGCACATTCAAGGCAATCTGAATATCGGCAACGGCAAAGACACACTCCTGGATCTGATTACACAATTGTTGCCCTGGGTAGGATATCCCCGAACACTGAATGCGTTGAAATGCCTGAATGAAGTGGCGACGATCGCGATTGACTAAGAATATGTTCTCACATCCCTTTAATACAAAGACAGGAGTTTAAAAAATGCAAAAGCGCAAACTTGGAAACAGTAATTTGGAAGTCTCGGCTATTGGGCTTGGCTGTATGGGCATGAGCTTTTCTTATGGCCCACCCAAAGACATACAGGAAATGACCGCTCTTCTTCGGGCTGCCGTCGATCGCGGCGTTACATTCTTTGACACCGCCGAGGTTTACGGCCCATTCACAAACGAAGAGCTTGTGGGCGAAGCCCTCGCTCCCTTTCGTGGGCAAGTAGTCATTGCCAGCAAATTTGGATTCGACATTAGTCCTAATTCCGATCCCCGTGGGATGAAGGGTGCGCCCGGACTGAATAGCCGACCGGAGCATATCAAGCAGTCCGTGGAGGGTTCGCTCAAGCGACTCAAGGTCGAGACAATTGACTTACTCTATCAGCACCGGGTTGACCCGAACGTGCCAATCGAAGATGTGGCAGGAGCGGTGAAGGAACTGATTCAGGAAGGTAAGGTGAAGCACTTTGGACTCTCGGAAGCAGGAGTGCAAACGATCCGTCGCGCCCACGCGGTTGTGCCTGTGACGGCACTCCAGAGCGAATACTCGCTGTGGACGAGGACTCCTGAAAAGGAAGTGATACCGACCCTTGAGGAACTCGGAATCGGCTTTGTCCCGTACAGCCCTCTGGGTAAGGGTTTTCTCACTGGCAAGATGGACGAAAGCACGACCTTCGATAGCTCCGACTTCCGCAGCACTTTACCTCGCTTCACTAAGGAGGCGCTCAAGGCGAATCAAGCACTGATTAATCTGCTTGGCGGCATTGCAGAACAGAAGCAGGTGACACCTGCTCAGATTGCGATCGCCTGGCTGCTAGCCCAAAAGCCTTGGATTGTTCCGATCCCAGGCACCACGAAGCTGCATCGCTTGGACGAAAACATCGGGGCAGTCTCAGTCGAACTCACAGCCAGCGATCTGCGTAACATCGATGATGCCGCCTCAAAGATCGCGGTGCAAGGGGCTAGATACCCCGAAAAGCTGGAGCAAATGACCGGTCGCTGAGTAGCGAAAAATATGTTTTCTGTTCCGTCCCACAAGCCAGGGGCTGTAGACTCCCCTAGCTTCGTACAGTTCCAGGGGAGCTTACAGTAAGAAAGTTCTACCGGAGGCATACGGCTGAGTCAGCAAGGGTAATATGTTGACCAAATTATCAGCAAAAAAGTATTGGTAAATACCAATTAATTTCTCAAAGTCAATGTAGCGTCAATCCCTGAAAGCTGCTACTGTAGATTGTCGATCCTAAAGTTGAGCAAAAAGACAGTGGCTGCTGAGTCAAAGACAATTGCGATCGCACTCAATAACGACTTCATTAACAATCTGGATCTATCACCTGCCTCAACGGTGATTGAACAACTGCTACAAGATGGGGTTGCATCCCATGAACAGCAGCTACGCTTTGATATAAATTACGATCTCGAAACTGGCGATCCACGAGAACTCTCAGAAATTCCAGAAATACGGCTGTGGTTTGTGCGCCTAGATGCCAAATACCCCTGGTTAGCATTTTTACTAGATTGGAAAGCTGGAGAATTTGCTCGTTACGCCGCAATGCTAGTACCACACCAGTTCAGTTCTCAAGATGGCATTCAGTATAATCCTGAAGCCTTAGAGATATTTTTGATGCACAAAATCTTTATTTTAGGTGATTGGCTCAAACAGCAAGATATCCCTAGCCTCTCGCGGTTGAAGTCTATGGCCCAAATGCTGGGTTATGAATTAGATGATGCTTTTTTTGAGATATTTTAACAACCGGAGTTCACACTAAATGGAGAACGAGCAAGCTTGAGGCGGATATTCAGCAGGGGATGCAGGAGTTAAAAGAGATATTGCGATAGTTGAGGTGGTGAGTCAAAATCAAAGCAGTCGTGATTATCGCCATAAGCGATCAAAGTATGCGGCGCGGAGTATTTCTGAGTATTGGATCGTCGATCCGATATAAGAGCGAGTGACGGTTCTGGAATGGGTAGAGGGTTTTTATGAAGAGAAGGTGTATGCAGGGGATAGCGCGATCGCAACGCTTGTATTTACCGATCTAAAGTTGAGTGCTGTTCAGGTTTTACAGTGCCATTAAATACTGAAATGACCGCAAAATCTAGCTGTCACGGCCAGGTTTTGCGGTCATTCAACAAACGCATGACTACATTGGATATCCAATAGACTAATTGCAGAAATTGGGAGAAACTGCTGGTTTAGCCACCCCAGATTTTCTCTAAAACTGCGTTTGGTGAAATATCCGCTGTTTTTCCCGTAGGGGATTTAATGGGCAGAAATTTATCGTTTTTCGGCAACAACTTAGCTGGATCGGTGGGCCCAAATAGGGCAATGGTATAAGTTTGGACTGCAACACTCAGTTGTAGTGCCGGACTATCAGTAGACAACATCAAATTTGCACCGGCGATTATAGCAGTTAACTTGCCAATATCATCTGGGGCAGTCACCTTGATATCTGGAGAAGACCCCAGAAGCGATCGCACAAACTGCTCATCGTCAGTCCCCTTCACAACCACCACAGGCAGATCGGGCTGCTTGTCTTGGAAGCCTTGAATAATTTGATGCCAACTTTCGACAGGGTAGATTTTATCCAGTTCTTTAGCCTGGGATAATTGGCCAGAACCGCTATGAATCAAGATATAGCCTGTTTCATGTACCCCTAAGCGTTTTTGTTCCTTTTGTGCCCACTCAATATCTGGTTTTGGCACATTTACAGCTAACTCTGGGACAGGGCTATTTATTTCCAAAGGTTGCAGCAAATCGTGATATACTGCCGCCGCATACTGGGATGTTTTAAATGGCACAGCGTGGGTCAGAAAAACCGAACCTTTGCCTTTGTAGCCAATACGTATGGGAATTCCCGTCAACCAAAGTAAAAGACCAAGCAACCAAATTTGCTTAACAGCAATGACAACATCGTATTCGCGATCGCGAATTGTCCCCACCAAGTTACCCCAATCTGCCAGACTATTACGGTCTTGAAAATCAAAGTTCAGCACCTCGTGAACTGACTTGCTCACTCGGTAGGCAGCCTTTGACCGGGGTTCAACAACGACATCTATCTGAGCGTTAGGGTAATTGCGCTTCAGGTCATCTAGAGTCGGAAAGAAGAGAATTTGGTCGCCAATTCCGCCAGGTACAAGGGCTACTACTCGCATAATATTTATTGACGCTTACTCGCTCCCTATTTTAGGGGAAAATATATAGCTTAAAGATTGAGGAATTCTGTGTATTTACTAATTCCAGCTGCGGGACTCGGAAAAAGAATGGGTAGTAACCGCAATAAACTCCTGCTAAAAGTGCGATCGCAACCAATTATTGCCTGGACTCTATTAGCCGCAGAAGCCGCCAATACAATCAGTTGGATTGGGATTATTTCTCAGCCTGCCGATTGGCCAGACTTCAGAGCAATTATCGCCGATCTCAAGCTGACTAAACCAGTGGAATTGATTCAAGGTGGCTCCACCCGTCAAGAATCTGTTTACAATGGCTTGCAGACGCTACCGGTAGCCGCAGAACAAGTATTAATTCATGATGGCGCTAGATGTCTCGCCACACCAGATTTATTTAACTCTTGTGCCGAAGCCATTGCTCATTGTCCCGGTTTAATCGCTGCTGTACCCGTCAAAGACACCATCAAAGTTGTCGATGAACAAGGCATAATTCAAGAAACACCCGACAGGCGAAAATTGTGGGCAGCACAGACTCCCCAAGGATTTGATGTCAAGTTGTTGAAACAGTGCCACGCTGAAGGTGTCCGTCAAGGTTGGGAAGTAACAGATGATGCCGCTTTATTTGAAAAGTGCGGCATCGAAGTCCGAATTGTCGAGGGAGAGGAGACGAATTTAAAAGTGACAACTCGCCAAGATTTAGCGATCGCAGAATTTATTCTTACAACTAGAGGCATGTGAAAGAATTGGGAATTGGGCATTGGGCATTGCTTATTTCTTCCTCATCTTTTTTATCCTCCTTGTTTCCCTCATGGTTCCATTGCCAATTTGAAAATTTCAACAAATACTTTGACAATTTACGATATAATCCCAGACACTTGTTGATTGTTAGTTGTCATGTACTAATGAGCAATGACTAATAACCAATGACTAATGACTAATGATTACAGCTACAGCGACGAAGATAGAAGCAATTCTCTATTTAAAGGGTAAACCCTTGTCGCTCGGCGAAATCGCCGAGTATGCAGCGTGCGATCGCGCCACTATCAAAGAAGGCATAATTGAACTTATGGACAATTATGCCCACCGAGATAGCGCTCTAGAGGTAATAGAAACCCCAGATGGCTACAGTTTGCAACTACGGGCTGATTTTTATGATTTAGTGCAAACGATGATACCAGTAGAACTGGGCGTAGGTGCATTACGGACTTTGGCAGCGATCGCCCTTAATAGTCCCATACTCCAGAGCGACTTAATTAACCTGCGCGGTTCAGGAGTATATCAGCACGTTCCAGAACTCGTAGAACTTGGTTTCATCCGAAAACGGCGAGACAGCGATTCTCGTTCCTACTCACTCCAAGTAACCCCAAAATTTCATCAGTATTTCCAAATAGAACAGCTCCCACAAATACTTTCCACCAGCCAAAAGGAAGAACAACTAGAACTAGAACTAGAGGGAGTAGGGAGTGGGGAGTAGGGAGTAGGGGGGCAAGGGGAGATGAGGGAGACAAGGGAGAATTATTTAACGAAGAGGCAGGGGGCAGGGAGCGGGGGGGAATGACCCCTGACTCCTGCCGTGTAGGGGAGCGGAACATAGGTCTGAGTCCCCTACTTCTGTTAAGTAGTTCTCGTACCCTTCGGGAAGCTAACACAACAGATGGGGTTGAATCCCCCTTTCTGTTCCATCCCCCTTGCTCCCCGCTCCCTGCTCCCCTGCCTCTTTTTCAACAAGTTTCTTTGCCAATGCCCAATTCCTCATAAATTGATCTGTCCACTTGCCGTTAGCTTGACTACACTTAGAAATTAGCAACTGCATTGCTGTCCTTAAGCAGAATTATTATGAAGTTATCTTTAAAGCAACTAGGCGTTTATTTGTTTTTACTGGTATTCGGCTGTGGTGCAGGTTTGTTTGGTAGTCGCTATCTTCTGCTACAAAATCCCTCATTCCAACAGTTAAGAAATGTAACAATGGCTTCGCCTCCAGAATCTGTACCTCCGAATCCTTCTAACGGACAGATTGGAGCTACTGGGGGCGATAATAATGTAAATTTTATTGCGATGGCAGCGCAAAAAGTTGGGCCGGCTGTGGTGCGAATTAATGCCACTCGCAAAGTAGCCAATCCCATCTCAGACGCTTTGAAAAATCCCCTCTTGCGACGATTCTTTGGAGAGGATGAGCAACCAATTCCTGAAGAACGGATTGAGCGTGGTACAGGATCGGGATTTATTTTGAGCGAAGATGGAGAATTACTCACTAACGCCCATGTGGTAGCAGATACAGATACAGTACTTGTTACCCTCAAGGATGGTCGAAGTCTAGAGGGGAAGGTGGTAGGAGTTGATTCTGTGACAGATGTGGCAGTGGTGAAAATAAAAGCGAATCATTTACCAACTGTAAAATTAGGCAATTCGCAAAACTTAATACCCGGAGAATGGGCGATCGCAATTGGCAATCCTCTAGGTTTAGATAATACTGTCACTATCGGTATTATCAGTGCTACCGATCGCACCAGCACTCAAGTTGGTATCCCAGATAAGCGAGTTAGTTTTATCCAAACTGATGCAGCAATTAACCCTGGTAATTCTGGTGGCCCTTTATTAAACGCCCAAGGTGAAGTGATTGGTGTTAACACTGCCATCCGCGCTGATGCTCAAGGACTCGGTTTCGCCATTCCCATTGAAACCGCTGCCCGCATCGCCAATGAACTTTTTACTAAAGGGCATGCGGAACATCCCTACTTGGGTATCGAAATGGCAGACCTTTCTCCTATTAGAAAACAGCAGATTAATCAAGAAAATCAACTGAATATTCAGCAAGATGCTGGAATTGTGATTAGAGGAGTCACAGATGATTCTCCAGCCAAGCGTGGAGGATTGCTGCCTGGAGACGTGATTCAAAAAGTTAACGGTAAACCAGTCAAAAGTTCAGCCCAAGTTCAAAAACTGGTAGAGTCCAGCAAAGTTGGGGATATTTTAGCTATCGAAGTCAACCGCAGTGGTAAAATTCAAACCTTCAAAGTCCAATCAGGAGCTTATCCTGAAAGGAAATAGTCCAAATAATTCGTAATTCGTAATTACAAGATGTTCACGGAATTGCTCATAGGGAAAAATCTCTGTCCCTGTGCTTCCTTCCCTTTGGGTTTAAAATTTAACCCTCAATTAGCCACAATTCTAGGCAAAGCTGTACCAAGTGAATCTATGCCGTTGGCGAACACAAACAGCGTGTCTCAGGCAAGCCTCTTGATTACGCTAGCGACGCGAAAAGCGAGTCCGCGTTCGCTTTTTGCGTCTCGTAGAGAGCGTCATTGCGAGTTATTTGGTCAATAGTCTTAGAATGTTTGACTATTAGACATCTCCAGAAATTAAATATGCGTTATCCACAACCCTTGTAGAGACGTAGCACTGCCGTCTCTACATGCTTTCTCGGAGATGTCTATTGATCGTTAGACAAATGCTCTAACTGCATTCTTTGTTCCATCTGGCGCAGAAAATACCCCGTCATCATGGCCGACGCTAGAAGTCCAGCTAAGTTATCCCTATCTGTTGTGATTTGCACGTTGAAATTTTCTGCGGGGAGCATTCCCACTAGCCCTTGGACATTTTGCGAGATGATTTGTTTAATTTCTGGGCTAGCAGACTGAGCAATCCTCGCTAAAACATCAGGGGACTGATGCTGTAGATATTTGAGTAACTGATTGGGGTATTCCTCAGAGTGGTCGGAAAGAAGTTGATTAGGGTGTTCCTCAGAGTTGTCATTCAAAAAATCAGGATTAAACACCATTGGCAGTTTTATTTAGCTTAATTGCTAACTCTACTCTAAACCATAGTACAAGGCTAGCGCATTCACCACAGGTATAAGTCGTTGGGAATTGAGAATTGGGAATTGGGAAAGAAACTTGTTGAAAAAGAGGCAGGGGAGCAGGGAGCGGGGAGCAAGGGGGATGGAACAGAAAGGGGGATTCAACCCCATCTGTTGTGTTAGCTTCCCGAAGGGTACGAGAACTACTTAACAGAATTAGGGGACTCAGACCCATGTTCCGCTCCGCTACACGGCAGGAGTCAGGGGTCATTCCCCCCCGCTCCCTGCCCCCAGCAAAGAGCCTCTTCGTTAAATAATTCCCCCTTGTCTCCCTTGTCTCCCTGCTCTCCACTTCCGTCACTTGATCTAAAATCTAAAGTTAATGCGCTCTTGACCTGTATACATGACTTTATCCTTTCGTCAACTATTTCTCTGTAGCTTAGTTAGCGCCTTGAGCCTAGTATCCACACTGCCAAACTTCAACAGTGCTAGTGCTGCTGCTGTTGGTGGCTGCCCAACTCCAGCGCTATCTCGCTTCCAACGCCATAAAGTTGTTCGTGGCGAAACTTTGGAGAGCATAGCGCAGCGCTACAATCTCATACCTACAACTATTATCGGCATGAATCCAGCTTTGCAGAATGGTGCGATTGCTAGCGTTGGGAGTGTGCTTCAAATTCCTCCCTACAATGGGATTGTAGTCGAAGTACCTCGCGGTGAAACTTGGCGACAAGTGGCGGCACAATACAAAGTTCGTGCTGATAGCCTTTTTGAGGTGAATGGCTGCCAACAAGACCCCAGAATTGTGTTTGTTCCGGGGGTAAATTGGTCGCCTAATGGTGTTGTAACTAAGTCCCCTTTACCTACTGATGCTGGTACGCCAAACCGTGCATCCCTGTCTGGATATCCCTTAGCGCAAGTGGTAACTGTAGGATTAGCTTACGGCTGGCAAATTAATCCTGCCACAGGTGAAGTTTTCTTCCACAGTGGTGTTGACTTATTAGCACCAGTTGGTAGTAATGTATTAGCGATCGCACCTGGAACTATAGCCTTTGCTAGCGATCAGGGTTCATACGGGAAGTTAGTCATAATTAACCACGCTGGCGGACTCCAAAGCCGCTACGCCCAGCTTGACAGCATCAAAGTTACTGTCGGTCAACAAGTAAAAAAAGGAGACTTACTAGGAACAGTAGGCACTAGCGGAAAACCAAGTTCGAGTCAACCGCATCTCCATTTTGAAGTGCGTTCTAGCTCATCTCTCGGTTGGGTAGCAGAAGATCCAAAGGGTTATTTGAAGAAATAAGGGATTAGGGAGTAGGGAGTAGGGAGACAAGGGAGACAAGGGAGACAAGGGGGAATTATTTAACGAAGAGGCTCTTTGCTGGGGGCAGGGGGCAGGGGGGAATGACCCCTGACTCCTGCCGTGTTGTAGGGGAGCGGAACATGGGTCTGAGTCCCCTACTTCTGTTAAGTAGTTCTCGTTCAGATGGGGTTTAATCCCCCTTTCTGTTCCATCCCCCTTGCTCCCCGCTCCCTGCTTCCCTGCCTCTTTTTCAACAAGTTTCTTTCCCAATGCCCAATTCCCTATGCCCAATTCCCAAATTCCATATTTTCGCTAGATTTTACGATATGCATTCCTGCCTCTGCAAACCTTGCAAATGCTTTATTTGCCTGTTCTGTGTAGTCCACAACATTTGGAACAACAACGGGGGAAGTGCAATCTTCTAAAAGGTAGATTTTTTGGGCAAGGGTAGCATCTACCAGTTTAATTTCTGTCAATAAATCGTCAATTGTCCAGGCGACGCAATGACTTTTAGCTTGACCACCAATAATAACAGCATCAAATTCTAAAAGTTGCTTAATTAAGTGGATGTTCTTTTGACCAAGTGGACGTTGTTCAAAATCTTCCAACACCTCTGGACGTAAAATTGAATAATTTTCTGTTAATGGATTCTCACCTTTAATTTCAAATTGTGTCTGACTTTGACGAGCAATGCTGTGAAAAAATATCGCTTCCTCCACCGATGAAACTAAAGCATGACCAATACCGCCCAACATAGAATGATAAGGCCAAACTGTGAGCGGATATTTACCGTCTTGGCTGAGTTTTCTAACGTAATGATAAGCGTGTTTTTCTAATAATTCATAATCTCCATTAGTAACACTGTCAGCAACTGCTGGGTTAACCTTCCAGATACCTTGTTCGATGTCTGCTAAGGTGATATTAGTCGCAGCTGGAGTAGGATGTTCTCCAGCCGCGTTTACCCAAAAGATGGGATGAAAGATTTGCGTTGCTGTGTGGGTATCTAGAGTAGGTACGATTTTTGTAATTACCCCCAAGTTCCGATAGATAAACTCACACAATCTGACGTTATCATTCACCGCCTCATTCCCAGATTTTCCACCTACAAATAATTCAAAATTGGGGATACAAAAAGTGTTTTGGACATCAATTAAAAGTAAGCAAATACGGTTTTTGTCTGAAGATGCTGGCTTGATGTCATATTCTTTTACCCAATTTTCAGCTTCTACGGCAATTTGCTGGTAGGGTACGCGCCAGACTTCTCCTACTTTATCGGGGTTAAAGTGCGGAGGAGTTGGTAGTTGGGTTGTTGTTTGGGTGTTCATAATTTCAGCTTCTCGATTTTATATATAATTTACGCACATTCGACGAATTCTTCTGTGGGCAACGAATGGCTTCGGATGGAAGAGGTTGAGCAGTAATGCTCACCTCAAGCCTAGCCCCCAATTATTGATACAGCAAATATATATTTAACAACCTACTACAAGTGTCAAATACCTGTAAAGTATGTAAGTAATGGTGAAGTGAAGCGATATTTTCTTGTAAGCACTTACAGTATGTCTGTGACTTGATAAATAACTTATACCAGTAATTTATGAAGATGCACTTAATAAGTCCCCTAACACATCGGGGGGTAAGTAAATATATGCAGCTTCACAAATAAACGGTATTATGTTTCCAAAGCTTTATCAAAAGTTGGTATAAAGTAACAATAATAAAGCCTGATGAATCAAAATTAAATATTTTATAACGGATGAATAATCATGGTATATGGCTGTAATTGGCTGCGTGATTATTTACAAACAAATGTAGAAGTGGAAGAAAGCGATCGCGCTAATATTTATCCTTTAGCTCACTGAGAAATGGCAGAGGTTAGGCTATTGGCTTAGAAAATCGTCCTATTCCTTTCGTCTCAAGGTATTAATTCGTCTTGCCATCTCAAAATCAGCAAAGGTAGAGTTTTGCTAGTAATCTGCCATTCCACCAAAATCTTGATAAGCTGATGTCTAATATCTAGAGCGCAAGGATTGAGAGCCAATAGGTGATAAAGCACAGTGCAGGGCATAACTTCGATAAAATCGCTTTGTCCAAACGCTGTATCGCAGGAAATTCAACCAAAAGACAGACAGCTCAAGATTCAACCCAGTCTACAAGAAGGATAGTGATGTGGTGGGAATACGCTACGATTGGCAGGAATTAGAGATTCAGGCGATATACAATATGCCATTGCTAGAGCTGATTTATCAAGCTGCTAGCGTGCATCGCCAATATCATGACCCAACAAAAATACAAGTTTGTAAGCTTATATCCATTAAAACGGGGGGTTGTCCAGAAGATTGTAGCTACTGTGCCCAATCTTCCCGCTATAAAACAGAGGTAAAAGCAGAAGCACTCCTAGAAAAGGAAACGGTAGTTAACATTGCCCAGAAAGCGAAAGAAACTGGTGTTAGTCGCATCTGCATGGGTGCTGCTTGGCGGGAAGTCCGGGATAACTCACAATTTGAGGAAGTCCTGGAAATGGTCAAGGATGTAACCGCAATGGGTTTAGAAGTGTGCTGCACTCTGGGTATGTTGACGGCAAATCAGGCTAGGAAACTGGAAGAAGCAGGACTTTATGCTTACAACCATAACTTAGATACCTCGCAGGAATATTACAGCACAATTATTACCACGAGAACTTATAGCGATCGCTTGAACACAATCGAGAATGTCCGTCAAACCAATGTTACCGTATGTTCCGGTGGTATTCTTGGTTTGGGCGAAACCGTCGATGACCGGGTTGGGATGTTACAAACTCTGGCAAACTTACATCCGCATCCAGAGTCAGTACCAATTAATATTCTTTCACAAGTACCAGGCACACCCTTAGAAAATCAGCCTGATGTCCCCATTTGGGATATTGTGCGGATGATTGCCACAGCCAGGATTTTAATGCCAGCTTCTGATGTGCGTCTTAGTGCTGGTAGGGCTAGACTTTCTCAAGTTGAACAAGCTTTCTGCTTTATGGCAGGAGCTAATTCTATTTTTTCTAGCGACGACAACAAAATGTTGACAGTGACAACTCCCTGTCCAGATTACGATACTGACCAAGAAATGCTCAATTTACTTGGTTTGGGGATGCGTCCACCTTCCCAAAGACACAAGAAGGTAGCAAGTCCAGTAGTTGTAGGTTGAAGGAGGCAGGAGTCAGAAGGATGAATCCCCATTTATAAGCCCCGTATAACTGCGGGGTTTTAAACTCAAGTTCACTTTGATCGCACGCTTCTATGGAGTCAGTTTCCCTCCTGCCTCCTGCCCTCTTTGATAAACCTCTAAATCAAAATGATAATAATTTTTTCTGAATTTCTTTCATACAAAGGGCGATGCGGGAATTGAGATATTTTTGTTCAACTTCATCGATACCCAATTTTACTTTCAAGTGTTGGATATGATTTTGAACAGCCCTGAGCGATATATGAAGACGATGAACGATCACTTGATCTGTTAAGGATTCTTGACATAGAAGTTTGAGAGTTTCCAACTCTTTCTCGTTCAAATTTAATTCTTGACGTAACTCTCTAGGCAATTTCAATTCTCCATTCAGCGCACTTTCAACCCCCTCTAAAGTCGAATTTTCTGAGAAAATCACAGTTATTTTGGGCTACCTCTGGGTGATCTTCTACAACGAGAAACAGCAGTGGCTTGGCTTTCATGTCTTGGGCGATGATTCCGTAAGCATGGCTGAAATTGAACTTGTGTATTTTCTATTCATAAGAAGATATTTTAATGACATCTTACACCTAATTACAAAACCGAGTTTCTGAGGCATCAGTGCTGGATTTACAATATATATAGCCGTCCTAAATAGGATAAACAACAACTATGTCATTACAACTGACAATCAGCTACCCTGAAACCTTACCTGATGCTGTTGGTAAAACCAGAGAACAATTTGAACAAGAATCAAAATGGGCAATGGCAGTTAAACTCTATGAAATGAAACGCCTTTCCTCTGGTATGGCTGCTGCATTAGTAGGAGTAGATCGAGTCACCTTTATCCTTAAGCTCAATGAGTATGGGATTCCCTTAATTGACCTGAGTGAAGAGGAATTATTATCAGACCTAGTACCGCAGGGCGGAATTAAAAATTAAAAATTAAAAATTAAAAACGAATACAGCATGAGGGTTTCATTGATTTGGAATGGGTAGTTTATTTCCGCCGCACTGTACTAGAAAATGCCTAGTAACAATCAAATTGTTATTAACACTTCTCCCTTAATTGCCCTTGTCGCTGCTGTGGGTGATTTAAAGATTTTAGAGTCTCTTTATACAGATGTTCTTGTTCCTTTTGAAGTCTATGAAGAAATACTAATTGGTGGCACTACAGGCTTGGCTGTAAACGAATTTAAATCTGCATCATGGCTACAAAAGCAAACTGCGCAATGAAGGGCATTGGAAAGGAGAAATTAGGACATTCCGTAGGGAGATTAAGGATGAACTCAAAGATAGTCCTAGTCTTAAGCTTTACATTTTAGAAATATTTGATGAATGTTATCAAGACGCAAGGAAAGAAGCAAGCGATCGCTCCAAACTTCCTATTGATACATTCCCTGTTGCACTTCTTGGCTCTTTAGAACAAATCTTAGATGAAAACTGGTTTCCCGAATATAACCACAATCATCACGATAAACCCGATTAAAATTTCTCTTCAATAATTTTATCAGCTTGGGGGGTTGCTAAAATTCACCAATAGTTTAGAGTGAATACGCAACTTGGGTTTCCATAGGAGTAATCTGTGCAGCCGGACTTAATAGGCTTGGAAATTAGCAAGGGGGAACTGAGGCGTTTAACTGGGTTCGATCCAGAAGACGTTTTTCGCCCCTCGGTTCTGCGAGATAGCAAGAAGCGATTAGGGTTTTTGATGAATGAATTGCTGGTGACGCTAGCCCTAACCCCAATAATCGTTGGCTTTATTTATGCGTTTATTATTCTGCCAACAATTGGTTCTTCAATTAAATTCGGAATTCTTTTACTAATTTTAGTGCCAATGCCGATATTAGTGGGGCGATGGCTGTGGCGACAATTGACCTGTCCAGAAGGACTTACAATACTTTTAGATGAAGTTGATAAATATCATGACCTAGTTGCTGCCATCGATATTAATGACCAATTGGCAGCGTCAGGAAACGTAGAAAGCAGCATCCATGACCGAGATCAAGTCACCGCAGCCCTACAACTAATTAGAGAAGATTTAGTCCGCGCTCTGAAAACGGAGCGAATTTTGCGGGATAATAAAAAATTGCTTGCTAATAATCAAGAGTTATTTGTGAATAATTTAGCCAGTCTGCAAGCCTTGGAAGTTAGTAGTCAAGCAGGTGAATATGCTCAACTGCTAAATCAATCATTGCAAATTGCGATCGATGTGCAAGCAGAAATCAGAAAATTGCAGAAAGGCTAAGTAAATGTTTGTAAAGCTTGGGCGACTAGAAGTCGCAGCTACACAAACAAAACCTGCCTCCGCAGGTTAAAAACAATTTTGCATTAGTCCACGGAGGTGGACTAAGCTTCGTGTAGTCGCGTTGCCCAAGCCGCGCACCGGAGGCATCATTCTATTCGCCCAATACTTTTAAAACTTTTAAAACATCCTCTAGGTAAAAATTACTTAAATGAGCAACAAACCCAAAATAATAGTCCTAGATGACGATCCTACGGGTTCTCAAACAGTCCATAGCTGCTTGCTGCTAATGCACTGGGATGTAGATACTTTGCGCATTGGATTGCAGGATGATTCGCCGATTTTCTTTGTGCTGACTAATACTAGATCCCTAACGCCAGAGTCAGCTACATCTGTCACCAGAGAAGTTTGTCAAAACCTGAAAATCGCCTTAGATGCTGAAGGAATTGACGATTTTCTGATTGTTAGTCGTTCCGATTCTACCTTGCGAGGGCATTATCCTGTTGAAACTGATGCGATCGCCCAAGAACTCGGCCCTTTTGATGCTCATTTTCTTGTCCCAGCATTTTTTGAAGGTGGACGCATCACCCGCGACAGCGTACATTACTTAATTATTGGCGGTGTCCCCACCCCAGTCCATGAAACCGAATTTGCCCGTGATTCCGTCTTCAGCTACCATCACAGTTACTTACCCAAGTATGTTGAAGAAAAGACTCAAGGAGCAATTAATGCCGAAACTGTAGAAAAGTTTCTCCTAGCGGATATTCGCGCTGGTAGTTTGGAACGCTTGTTAAAACTTAATGGTAATCAGTGCGCTGTTGTTGATGGTGAAACTCAAGACGATCTCAACCACTTTGCAATAGATGTTTTAGCAGCAGCAAGTCAAGGAAAACGCTTTCTGTTTCGCAGTGCCGCAAGTATTTTAACGGCTTTAGCCGCTTTACCACCCCAACCTATTGCCGCCGAAAAAATGGCCCAGTATGTGCGACAAGGCAAACCAGGTGCGGTGATTGTTGGTTCCCATGTGAAAAAGACTACTCAACAGCTAGAGGCGCTATTGCAACTAGAGGGAACCGTGGGAATCGAAATCAATGTAGCGCGATTACTTGATGAAGGGGCAAGTCAATCTGTGGCACTGCTAACCGAAATTCAGGAAAGTACAAGAGCGGCACATGAAGCGGGCAAAACACCAGTGGTTTATACTAGCCGTCAGGAACTGAATTTTAAAGATGTCAATACCCGCTTGGAGTTTGGAGCAAAAGTTTCAAGTTTACTGATGGATATTGTGCAAGGTTTACCATCTGATATAGGATTCTTAATCAGCAAGGGTGGCATTACTTCAAACGATGTCTTGAGTACTGGACTAGCTTTAACTTCAGCCCGCTTACTCGGTCAAATTTTAGCTGGTTGTTCAATGGTGTTAACGCCATCAGATCATCCCCAGTTTCCTGATTTGCCTGTGGTGCTGTTTCCAGGTAATGTTGGTGATGCTGATGCCTTGGGGACAGTTTATCAGAGGCTAACCGTGCCAATTTTAGATTTTAGATTTTAGATTTTAGATTAAAGAATCTTTTGGCTAATATCAAACTAACGTCCCGTTACGCCTGTTGTGGGTTACAATCCAAAATCCAAAATCCAAAATTTATTGTCTTTTGGCTAATACTGCATGACTTCTGATTCTGCGATTCCCAATCTCAAGTCAAATTCTGCACTTCCTAATGCAGAATCCAACTCTATCCTTTCGGAGGTAGAGGTAAATCCTACTGTTTCTGATTTAGAGTCAGAACCTATCCCCCCTGATGCTGAGTTAAAATCTGTCCTCCTTTATTTAAAATCAAATACTGTCCTTGCAGATGAGAATGTAGAGTCAAATCCTGCTCATCCAAACGTAGAGTCAAATACTGATGCTGCCTCAGATTTTATCCTGACTGATTCAAATCCCAATGAGTCAGCAATATCAGGGCATCGTGTAAATGACAATACTCAAGTCCAGTTAAAAAGTAAGGAAGGACGACTACTATTAATTTTGCCGCCGGAATCTCAAGTATCTGCTTCAGAACTCAGTTGGTCTGATATTTGGCAACAAATCAGGCAACGTTTGAATGCAGGCGATCGCTTCCGTGTATCTAATACTCCTGTACATCTCATGGCACAAGACCGCCTAGTAGATGCCAGGCAACTTCAAGAACTCGCCGAGGCTTTAAGTGAAGTCCAACTGCGACTAATATCTGTCTCTACGAGTCGGCGGCAAACTGCGATCGCAGCCGTGACATCTGGGTATTCTGTAGAACAATTGCAGCCCGTAACTTCTCTGAGTACAGAGCCAGAAGCTACAGCTACCCCTCAAGCAGATGCCCTCTATCTCGAAACAACAGTCCGCTCTGGAGTAGAAATTCGTCATCCTGGTACAGTAATTATCTTAGGAGATGTAAATCCAGGTGGTATTGTGATTGCAGATGGAGATATTATTATTTGGGGTCGTCTACGTGGAATTGCTCATGCTGGGGCTGGAGGTAATCGTGAGTGTCTGATTATGGCTTTGCAAATGGAACCTACCCAATTGCGGATCGCAGATGCTGTAGCTAGGGCACCAGAAAAATTACCGATGCAATTTTCTCCAGAAGTGGCACATATTATGCCCCAAGGGATTCGCATCGCTAGGGCTAGTGATTTTTCTAGAAACCAATTTACTAAGAGCAATTAGTAGCCCTGAATATTTACCTAAAATATGAAGAATATGAAGGATGAAATATAGCGGTTTTCATGTAGATGGAATACACTACTCTAATCCCTATCCCTAGCGTTGTGTATTTCACACGACCGAGCGTAGACGCAAAGCAGCTTGTCGCCAGACATCGCAATCAAAAAATATTTATCCCTCGTCCGAATCAGGGAGATCAGATATTTCTTCATACTTGATACGATACTTCATACTTTATACTGCAATTTACAGTTTTATATTTCCTGAACCCTCATTGACCGCATTTCTATCATGACTCGCATTATAGTGATTACCTCCGGTAAAGGAGGAGTGGGTAAAACCACAGTTTCAGCAAATCTGGGCATGGCTTTAGCCAAAATGGGTCGTCAAGTTGCCTTGGTTGATGCGGATTTTGGTTTGAGAAATTTGGATTTGCTGCTAGGGCTGGAAAACCGCATCGTTTATACTGCGGTGGAAGTCTTGGCCAGAGAGTGCCGCTTAGAACAAGCCTTGGTGAAAGATAAGCGCCAACCCAATCTTGTACTCCTACCAGCAGCCCAAAATCGCTCCAAAGATGCAGTCACACCAGAACAGATGAAGTTACTGGTGAATGCCCTAGCGCAAAAGTATCAGTACGTGATCATCGATAGCCCCGCCGGGATTGAAAATGGGTTTAAAAATGCGATCGGCCCGGCAAAAGAAGCACTAGTTGTCAGCACGCCAGAAATTTCTTCAGTTCGTGATGCCGATCGGGTAGTTGGTTTACTAGAAGCACAAGGTATCAAGCGTGTTCATTTAATAATTAACCGCATCAGACCCGCAATGGTGCAGGCAAATGATATGATGTCAGTGCAAGATGTTCAGGAACTTCTCGCCATTCCCCTGATCGGGGTAATCCCTGACGACGAGCGTGTTATTGTATCTACCAATCGCGGCGAACCCTTAGTGTTAGCGGAAAATCCCTCTTTAGCTGCCACAGCCTTTGAGAACATTGCTCGTAGATTAGAAGGGGAAAGTGTCGAATTTCTGGAGATCGACTCATCCCAAGACAGCATCTTCGCCCGTCTACGAAGGTTGTTGTGGACTAAGATTGTTTAACTTACTTTTCCAGTCTCCGCGCCAGACCTATTCGTAATGATTGAACTTCTAGAAAAACTTTTTTCTCGCGGCCCTGATAGCAGTCGAACTCAAGTTAAACGTCGCCTGCAATTGGTGATTGCTCACGATCGCGCTGATTTAGATCCTCAAACGTTGGAAAAAATGCGAAAAGAAATCCTAGATGTAGTCTGTCGCTATGTTGAAATTGAGACAGAGGGCTTGGAGTTCTCCTTAGAAAGCAACCAACGAACCACAGCTTTAATTGCTAATTTGCCCATCCGTAGGGTAAAAGGAGCCATCCCTGAATGGGAAAGAGGTGATAAATAAATCTTTGTTGCCAAAAATATTTATCATAATGATGTGCGTCAAAATATCCATAATAAAAACTTTGGTTTGTAGTGAGGACTAAAGTTCTCACTACGAGATACTACATGAATAAAATCAGGACTTCAGTCTTGACTACGAACGTTTTTATCCAGTTTTATTAGCCGCACTTAATATTACATTAAAAAAAATCCCGTTATCACTACTGGCAATAACGGAAATATATAAGATTTTTAACGAATAAAGGGGTGAAAGTCCCCATCCCCTATGGGTTGCTTGTAATGCGATTGGGGTTTAAATCCCCAGACGCTCCTGCTTCGCTATCACAAAACATAATTACGAATTATTTAATGGCTTATCGATAGGCCACTTGTGGCCCTGCCCAAACTTCTGTAACCTTTTTACCAAAAGTAATAGGCTGATCGTTATCTGTTGTAGTAACAGTTTTGCCATCATTAGTAACTTGCATTAATGGCCAGTTTTCCTCGCCCAATTCACCTGTACGGAATAGCACATGATCCGGTTGGCTTTTACTCCAACCTAACAAGACGGCAATTTTTTCATGCTCTTCTTCCTGATTAACCGGAGCAACTATATTAGCGTGATTTTTTTGCCGATCCCAAATCACCGCGCTATCTGTAGAATCACCTGTGTTAAATAGACCTTCAAACTTGCGTGCTAAAAAGCGATCGCCTTTTTCTGACCAGCTAACAGGAACTAATACCCCAATTTTACCATTTGTATCAGTTTCTTCTGATACTGCCTCTTTTACAGCCTTTACCTTTAATAAAGGATCGCTCACAGGAGTAGTTGAAGCCATTACCCATAACTTCTTGGTTTGCATATCTTGGACAAACAGAACGCTGGTAACACGACTGTTATACATTTGAGGTTTTACTTCTAGTTGTACCCGGCTATAAACAGCATATTTCCCATCTGGAGAAACCACGGGTACACTGCGGTAGTGACGCACTCCAGAACCACCTTTGGAACTAATAGCTTCTTGAGTAGTTGTAATCCATTTCCAAGGAATAGGATGAGGACTGCCTAATGGATCTATTTGTTCTGCTTGGGACTCATCAACTGGTTCGGCAACAGGTGTTTCCGTTGTGGTGGTTGGTTGTGATTCTCTAAGAGTTGGTGCTACTTGAGTTGCTGTCAATGATTTAGTCAAAGACTTATCTCTATAGAGAGAATTTTCTTGTCTTTTCAAAGACTTGACATTAGCAGCTTTGAGTTTTTGTATTAAATTAAGCTGACTAACAGGAACATCTGTTGATGGTGCAAGTTCAACTGCTGCCAAAGTATCAGGAACAGTTACATCGCTGTTTGATACAGAACTATCTGCTTGAGCCAAAGACTCAATTTTATCTGCTGGTAATACTTGCGGTTCTTGGACAGCAGTACTTTGTGTTGGCACAGAATCAACTTTTTCTGTTAAGGAGTTTATCCGATCTGTTTTTAATCTTCCAGCTATTTCAGGTTCCCCAACTACAGCTATTTCCTTTGATACAGAGTCAGAATCTCCAGTCGTTGAAGTTAGTTTAGCTACTTCGGATCTGGCTGGGGTCGAGTTACCCGATGCTCCTAGCAAGGGTGCAATCAGTATCACAACGACAACGTAATTGAAAAATGGTTGCGCGCGGAACCATCCTGACAGCAAAAGGGGTTTAAGCATTTGTAGACTCTCTAGAGGGGCGGTTGCTATGTGAGAAGCAATACCTATGCAGCAATGGGGCAGGCAGTAATTATATGTATAACAAGAAACTAAAAACTTTGACGAAATATTTCCTTCAAAGTTTAAAGAGTTTTACAAAAATTAAGTATCATTGTCTACACCTTTTCTTACTCAGGTACTGAATGTTTTTTTACAGAAATATGCGAGTATAGTAAATATGCTGAGAACTCAGTAATTACTACATAATATATAATGTCCCAATTGATATAACCAAAGGCACCAACAATAGGTATTGGTCAGGGAATATTAAAACTATAGTTTGGCCTGATGGATCCTGCAAATAGAGGTAACATAATTAGGTTACTGGGGATCGTACTAGCGATCGCTAGTACACAGCAAACAAGCTTAGATTACACACTAAATATAACAGCGCAAACTCTCGTAATAGTAAACGTGAGGCGTTACATGAAAAGCTGGGAAAGCAGACGCACAATACATAATACTCAAAAAACACTGCTGTCAGCAACCCAAAGTTATAAATTGCAATCTCGACGACAAAAATAGCTAGAAGACGCAATAGTTTTTAGTAATCCAATTGCCTTTAATGCCAATTTTGCCAAAACGATCAGGAACACAACAAAACTTACTCGGTAGAGGCTCTAGCGGCTGATAACGAGAAACCACTCAACGATTCGGCTCACTCAAGGCAGATGCAATTTATACTAGCTATTACACTTATCAACTTAACTATTAAGTTAAATCTTGCAGCCTTTGGTTTAACCAGTACGAGGTTATTGTACCACCAAACAGCCGATATTATATTTTCAGCTATGTTGTGAGGGCTATCCTAATATTGTTCGGTTAAGGCAAGAGATGCGATAAATCGCCGTCTTTACAGAAATCAGTCCTTCGTCTTGACGGCGATTTATCGCGGATTTAGGATCTATATATTTTCATCAAATAACCATATCTATGATTAGTTAGTGAAAATGATTAAGTTGCCCGATCAATTTTTTGCACTTCTTCATCAGATAGTTTTACATTGATAGCTTGTACTGAGTCTTCAATACTAGAAATCTTGCTAGCACCGGGGATTGGCAAAATAGCGGGCGACTTGGAACGTAACCATGCCAGAACGATATTATATACTGACACGTCTTTTTCTTTAGCTAACTTAGCGATCGCAGGAATATCGGACAAATCCTGATGGCGACGTCTACCACCAAAAGGACTCCAAGGTAAAAAGGTCAATCCTTGCTGTTCGCAATACTCCAACACGCCATCATTTTCTGGCTGTCGTTGCCAAGGGCTATATTGATTCTGCACTGAGACAATATCTACTACATCCCGCGCCCACTTAATTTGTTCGACGGAAAAGTTAGAAACTCCTACAAATCTAATCAAACCTGCTTCCACAGCTTCTTTAACTGGTGTAAGGGATTCTTCAATGGTGTAATTAGGATCGGGAGAATGGTATTGCCAAACATCAATGGGTTTAGTACCACCTAACGCCTCAAAGCTAACTCGAATTGTTTCGCGCAAATGTTTTGGGTTGCCGTTGCTTGTCCAGTTTCCATCGGGACGCATCAAACCCCCTTTAGTTGCCACAATTACTTGGCTAACATCGCCTTTGTAACTAGTAAGCGCCTTGTGGATTAGTCGCTCGTTGTGGTGTTTTTCTGACTCATCTTTGCAGTAAGAGTCGGCAGTGTCAATAAATGTAATACCCAAATCCAAAGCCCGATGAATAACTTGGATTGATTGGGATTCAGGAGGGCGATTAGAAATTGACATGGGCATACCACCCAAACCGATCGTACTCACAAAGATACCAGTTTTTCCTAGTTGTTTGCTTTCCATGCTTCTAGCTATAGCTTTCTGCCCTAATTATCTACCAGCTAGTCAAAGCTTTTTTAGCAATTTATCATAAATCCTCCCTAGTACTTAGAGTTGATGATCGATGAATAGGCCATGAGGGGAATACTCTAGTCAGGGGGGAAATATTCTATACACAGACGCTGATGAAAATTGTAGAAGAAACCCGGACAAGATTGCAGCTAAAGCATCGACCAATCGGATATTGGGTTAGCGGGTGGTGTACTTTTATTGTCTGTTTAAGCTTTTTGATTTACTGCTTAGTGTTTGATTCTGCTTCAGTTCGTCTCAATTGTATTCGACCTTCATCAAACCAAATTAACTGTGAATTGAAGCGGTTTAATTTACTAGGAAGTATGGAAAAACTCAAAATATTTGATCCCCAGGAAGCATACATTCTTACAAAGACTACTAGCAAAGGGGGTAAAACCTATCAAGTTATAATTGTGACTCCATTTCAAGAGTTTCCTCTTTTATCCCATATTAGTTATGAAGAAAATCAGGAATTTATCTTGAAAACTAATAATTTTATCAATTCTGCTCAAACTTCTCTATTTATACAGCAAAATCAGCAAAATTATCTCTTTTTCTTAAGTTTATTTATATTAATTATCATGGCGATCGCTGCTTTTTTTGGAACATCACCTGTAACTATCTGCACCTTCTATAAGAGCATTGATAAGGTACTTATCGAACGTAAAAGTTTGCGTGACAACCAAGTTATCGAATATCCACTAGAAAATATTCTGCGTTTTGATATCCAAGAAAAGCAATATAAATCCTCTAAGCTTTATCGGGCTGTAATTGTGCTGAAATCATTCAAAGAAATCCCAATCAATCCACAATACACTGATGAAAGAAGCATTAGATATGTAGTGTCTAGAATACACTCATTCCTAAGATTTTAACAAAAACTATCCGCACTACTTATCACTATGCTAATAGACTAAAGTCATAGTTCGCTGACTTAGCTAGGAAGCTGGGGATATTGTCTATCACAAATGATTAGACATCTCCAGAAATTAATTATGCGTTACCTGAAACCTTGTAGAAACGTTATAATGTAACGTCTCTACATTTTTTTGGAGATGTCTACTAGAGTCACTTTTAACTGAAATTTAACAGTATTCTCCATTAGCAGCATTTTTGCTCAACTACAAATACCCACTTTGTCAGTTTGTCTATTTAAGCTATGTTTGATAAATAAAATAAGAAGCCAGCCTATATGAGCGGCTGTTATTCTAAACTTGACATAAAGCGTTGTGAGTGCTAAAAGACGACTGCCAGAAACCATTGCCCATGTCAGAATCACCCGCCAATCCTGGCAACACGGCTTCCTTGAGGGTGAAGTGAGTGCAGGTGAGTTTGAGTGGCATTTCCAGTGGCATTTTCGCCGGGGAGAACTTGCCGTCAAGCCTTCTCAAGGCCGCGCCTTAATCAAAGAACCTCTCGGTCGATTTTTAGAGCAACAAGATTATCAGCTAGAGCCCGGAGGAGATTATGCTTTTACTATTCGGGCGGAAATTTGAAAGTTAGAAGCCATTCGATTTGAGATTTGAGATTGAATTCAAAATTGTTAGATTTTGAGTTTTAGGTTTTAAATTTTTCCTTTAATCCAAAATCAAAAATCCCAAATCTAAGATTGGTTGAGTGTCGATTCAGTGAGGCGGTTTAAGTATCTTTCGATTAAAAGGATGGCAACAATGTCATCGATTGGTCTTGGTGGCTGTCGCAGACCTTGTGGTAATAGCTTTATTAGCCCTTTGGGGGGGAACATTTGCCAATAGCGATCGCGTGCTTCTAAGGTTGTGTAGCGCTCATCAATTAAAATAATACTTAGAGGCTCTGTCAATTCCTGATATAACTTCTGTCTCCACTCCTTGGCTGTAGTTTGGTCGCCCATCACCATCAAAGAGATAGGAAACTTTTGCCGCAGTGTTTCAATGGTAGCGATCGCCTCTTTTGCTAGCACGACCTGATGATAATACAATTGCCGATCCAGTCCCATCACCGCTAAACCACACTTATCTCGACCTGGATCAAACCCTAATATGACTGGTTGCGTTGGTGAAAATTCGCGGAAAGTCATAAGAAATTAAAAATTAAAATTAAGAATTAGAAATCAATAAATGCAATTACAGTAACTATTTTGACTGCTGTTGAATATGTTTAAATCTTACTAATAACAGTGTGCAAATAATGTTTTAAGTACTAAAAATAATTTTTCCGTTGACTATTGCCACTAATTTTACTCTCAATGGCCCGGCTGTATAAGTGTCCTCTGCCGCGATCGCTTTGATTTCCAATGGTTGATTGTACTGTCTTAATTGGGTGACAAAGCGCAGAAAAGTCCCTTCTACTTGCACATTTTCGACAATTCCGGCGTTACGAGCCCGAAATTGGGAAGCAGAAATTAGTATTTCTAGCCGTTGCTGTAACTGATAGGATGTCATGGTTTTGGAATCGGCAGTAGTTGTGGCTAACACTGCGCCTCCCGAAAAAACTAATTGATTTCTGGCTGTATCAGCGAAAAACTCTATCTGCTTTTCTCCCCTGACATAATTACCAGCCGAGAAAATTCGCATCACGTATTCTTGACCATCGCTAATCTGCTTGCTCAATTGGTCAACCCTATCCTGAGTCACGTGCAGTAGCTCTACATTGGCAGGATTTGCCCCAGGCTCACTTAATTCGAGGTTGGCGTTGCGATCGGCTTCTTGTAAAAGTTGTACCACTGCCTGACGAGCAGCAGCAGGTTTGGTAACACGAATGACAGCAGCAGATAGAACTTGACCGCGAACTAAGGCCAGCTTACCTAGACGCAGGTCGCGGTAGGACTGGTAATATTTTTCTAGCCTTGCAACTTCTAGTTCTAGTTGCTCCTGTTGTGCTTCCAATTCTTTGAGGCGCGACTCACGTGTGGCAATCACTTGCTCTCGTGCTGCAACTTCTACATTCCGCTTTTGAATTAGTTGATCGAGTTGACCAATTTTTTGATCGCGTACTTCTATGGCTTCTTGGCGATTAGCGAGTTCGCGATCGCGTTTTTCAATGGCTGTTTTGGCTTCGTCAATGGCTTTTTTAGCTTCAGCATAAAGTCGTTGGCGTTCTGTCTTGAGTAATTCAACTGCCGTATGTAGCTCCTTTCTCTGCTTGGAAACGCTTTGCAACTCAGCTATGGCTTTTTGATACTGAGTTACAACTTGCTCTAGCTGACCTTGAGTGCGTTGGAGTTGAGTTTGAGTCAGGGCTTGTTGACCAATGGTGCGGTTCAACTGAGCTTGTGTTTGGCGTTGTTTGGCATTCACCGCCTGTAAGGATTGGTTAATTACCTGTAAGTCTTGTTGTGCTTTTGTTTGGGCAACTCTTGCTTGATTTAGCTCACTCTCTACCTGACTTTTCTGAGTTTCTGCGGTTTTTAGCTGTTCCCGCTTCTGTCTGAGGTCTGTTTGAATATCTTCTAATTCAAAGACTCCCTTTCGCAAACCTTCGTCGGCAGCGAATAAAATTCCTAGTGTTGATGCTGAAATCAAACCGCCCGTAAAAATAGTTACCACTACAGCGGTATTTTTTGGACGAAGCTTAAAAAGTGAGAGGCGGGCTTTGCCAACTCGTGTGCCGATGCGATCGCCCACGGTGGCAATTACGCCTCCCAAGATTAAAATTGCTGCGATGAGGATGTATCCGGTGGTCATTTTTAGCTACCGAAATCCTTCCAGATACAGCCTACTACTTTTAAGCATTGTCTGGAAAGAAGTGGAAATTGGCAATAGCTGAAATTATTCAATTTTAGATTTACCTCTAGCTATTAGTGTCATCTTTCAAAATAAAACACGCGCCGATTCCCCTTTCTCCCATTGATTTTATGTGAATTGCCTACTTAAGGTAACAGGTTTATGCACAGTAATCTTCTTTTTGTGGATCGAAATCATCTTCTTTTCACGCAAATCC